>CAZRUJ010000030.1:0-11515 GCA_964603345.1 uncultured Methanosarcinales archaeon
AGGATCGCAAAAAGCTCCCATACCACACTCGCGAATCTCTCCATACAAAGTACCTTCTTGATCTTCACACACCATATCAGTCAGACACATGTTTTCTACACCAATAACACCTTCGACCTCGAAGCGACCATCGCTGACATCACGATCACAAGAAATTCCTTGCGTGCAAGATTCTGAAAAAGACTTAAAATACGCATCCTCAGAATCAACACGACACACCGCTTCTGAATAACAACCTGTTTCTTCAACGACTATACCGTCAGGCTTGAAACGCTGGTTATCGTAAGCTTCATTTGAGTCGATGATTTCACGATCACAAGACGTTCCCGAATCGCAATAGTTTGTTACAGCAGGATTGTATCCACCATCACTTTTACAAATCGATCGTACACAGCCTTGCGGAGTGCATACACCGTCAGCTTTGAATTTACCATCGGAAGTGTCCCTATCGCAAACGAACAGGTCATCAAAATCATCAAGTGAAGAGCAAGATTTTCGTAACATATCATCTTCATCGATATAGACCTCTCCTGAAACGCAATTTACAGTTTGCTCAGAAGACTCACGCTTTTCTTTAGCGCAAATACCGTTAGAAGAATAATACGGACTACTTTCGCTTCCATCTATCGATACCGCGCAAGAAACAGGCTCATCATAAGAAACACCATTAGGTATAAGCTCATAACACTCCGTATGGAACTCATCACCGTCTTTGATTATCTCTTCAGTTACACAGTCACTGTCTATACAAAGACCTGTTGAAGAGCTATCATAATCATAAGTTCCATCGCTACATCTCGCTCCATCGTCAGAGCAAGAGGATTCACAAGAGCCTTCAACACATATACTCTCTTCACAATCATTTCCTGAAGAGCAAGACTTCGTCTGACAAGAGCCACCCACACATTCCTCGTTAGTAGAACAGGCAGCATTACAATCTCCACAATGCTTATCATTACCTGAAGTGTCAACCTTGTTACCACCACAACACATCATATCATTACCGCTATCTTCACTATAATTATAACCACCAGCACTGAAATATTTTCCATCGTTATCCTCACAAGAGGATTTACAAGAACCATCAACACACAACTCACTAGAACCACATTCAGTACCAGACCAGCAAGAATCATCTACTTCGTTATCCTCAGAACCACTACTTCCTTCTTCAGAAGGAGTAGATGAAGGACCAGTATCACCATCATAGGTGTAATCATAATAGTTTTCATCGTTACCGCCTTTAAGATTATCCTCGACGCTACTGTTAAAGTCATCCTCTGAATATATGTTCTGGACGATATCCCCTTGAGCGACGTGCTTGAAAGAGCCAGGTTCGGTTTCTGAATATACCATCTTGACGATAACTTTTTCCTTCCCGCTCATCTCAAGATCACCTTTTCCACCGCAAGCCTTGACGGTGGATAAAGTGTTCGGTGATAAAATCATATCAGAAAAATCTTCAGTGACATTCGACCCATCTGGATAGATGCAACGGATCTTTGACACGTTGAGTTCGGTAGAAGTCGATCTCATCTCGAGAAAGACACGGCCAGTGCTATCGACCGCGGAGGATTCGCAATGAAAGTCAGTGCCAAGCGAACATTGTTCGGGAACAGCATCCTCAACATCACCGACTCCCATAAAGTATGTCATTCCACCTATGACAGCAAGTATCGCTAATAAAGCCCAACCATAGGTTGTCAAGAATTCCAAAGCTGCCTGTCCTTTCTTGGATTGTCGTATCAACTGCCCCTCACCGAGTACTCGTTTCGATAGTAACACACACTCGTATTTTTGATTGTGAAAACACGTGCGAAAAAAAACCACAACAAAAAATAAAACAAAAGAAAAAATAAAACAAATCCTTACTTATTTATTCACGAACAGTCGTTGTCATGGAACCGACAGCCATCTGCTCGATAGTAGAATCGTCTTTGGTGTAATAGACTCTCAGATCGAACTTCTTCTTATCATCGATGTAGTCATCCATATTACAATGATCAGGAGCGATACTGGCATTCACCTCCTCACTGGAGCGAGGATTGATAGAATCACCAGCCAAATCAGTACTGTTACACCACTTTTCTTCAGTAGTTTCTTTCACACGGACTTTCGTTATATTAATATCAGCTTGAGGAAGGTTATTCTTGATCTCAAGTTGTAATCCATCGCTTTGAAGAGCGTATGATGAACATTCTATGTTACCATCTAATTTGCAACTGTCAGGAACGAATTGGGAAACATCAAGCACTCCAAAATATGATAAGCCACCGATCATAACCAGTATGATTAGAAAAGCCCAACCATAGGTTGTCAGGAACTCTAAAGCCGCCTGACCTTTCTTATTGAAAAATTTCATTGTCATAAACACCTCATTGTCTGCTTTAATGCAATTAATGGTCAACATACAAGAAGAAACAACCATTTTCTTACACAAGTATACGGAAAAGCACAATAATACTATTTAAATGTTTCGAAATGTTATCTGACGCCATAAAAAGAACAGTTTTTATAAAAAAAACGATTCTACTGGCAAGAACATGACAGGCAATAAAACACTCAAACAACGATCGCATGCAATTGATGTATTCACGAACGTCGGCAAGAAAGGCATCACAGAAAATACATTTCTCCAACTGGAGCGTCACTTGAAAGCGCACAAGCTATCGAAGATACGGATCCTGCCCACATATCTTGAGGAGACAGGAAGAGATATCAAGGAAGTAGCAGAAGAATTGAGCAAGAACACGAAATCAGAATTAGTCGACATCAGAGGACAGACCATCACACTCTACAAGAGATAAGAGAAAACAGCGATCGCAAAAGAAAAAAACAAAAAGCGCACCCTGGAAAAAACCTACAGGGCGCAGATCAAAAAAAGCTCACAGTTTCTTGAGATTAGCGCTTGGTGTGAACTTAAGCGTCTTACGAGCTGGAATCTTGATTTTCTCACCGCTGACTGGATTAACTCCCATTCGAGCCTTACGCTTAACAGCTTTGAAAGTACCGAGACCGACAAGCTGGACTTGAGCGGTTTTCATATCTCTTTTCTTAACGGTTTTCTCGATTGTCCCGATCATTTCATTAAGAGTCTCATTCACCTGAGACTTAGGGTATCCTGTATTTTTAGCAATAGATTCAACTAGTTCTCCTTTGTTCATTGTTTCACCCTTATTCAATTGTTCCCCGAAACGCGAATTCCAAGGATTCATGCACGATACCGGTGAAGGGGATTTATATATTTTTTGTTTTTGCCCTATTTATCGATGAAAAGAAGCATGCTTATACAGAGAATTCGTTGACCAACCTATTTCAGAACCTATTCTGATATCATGATAACGGATTGACCCTTCAGGAAGCTCTATGAATGATCTGCATTTTTCGATAGTGCGATAATGAGAGAATGGACGAAGCGATCGTTTCATCTCAACAACAACACCATTTTCATCGAGAAACAGAATATCGATCGGAAAGAACACTAACATCATCGTTATAGTAAGAGAACGACTTCTCTTGAAAGGGAAGATGTAGGCGAAATCAGAAGAAGGTATTCGGAACATCAACCCCGTCCCTTTGCGCCACAACGATCGACAGATAGTGATATTGGAAGATATGATGTGTTTCCGGACACCAACCATACCAAAAGCATAAATCAACAGATATTTAAAGATGATGTCCTACGACCAATCAGAAGGGATAATAAATGAAATGGCTGTTCGATACGTGGACAACACCGTATCGCCAAAAACCGATACGATGGCAACTCATCATAAGCCTTTTGACCTTACAATTAGTATTCGGAGTGATCTATGTGATTTCTGCCATCAACCTTTTCAACGGCACAACTATGATCAGCGACCGACTTTCCCCTGACATAGAACATCTCATCATCGCCGTAGTGGTCGTCATCACGACAATCAACATCATCATAGAGCTCAATACGATAAAGCAGGACTGAAAATGACAACATACAAGCAAACCATCATGGTACGGACCGATCTCAAGCTTCCCAAGGGCAAGATGGCGACGCAGGTAGCTCATGCCAGTGTTGAAGCCGTGTTGAAGACATCGTCAAGTGATATTAGAGCGTGGAGATCAGAAGGCATGAAAAAAGTTGTCGTCAAAGTTACTAACGATAAGGAATTGTACAAGCATATCCAGATGGCAAAAGATAAAGGTCTGGTCACTTCAGTTATTACTGACGCAGGAAAGACAGTCATCGCCCCCGGAACGGTCACTTGCGGCGCCATAGGACCTGCTAAAGAAGGTGCTGTCGATGAATTAACACAGCATCTGAAGCTCGTGTGAATAAGCCTCAGGTAAGAAGTTCATCCTATTCTCACTTCAGATAGTGGAAAAACAAGAAAAATAGTGGTAACCAAAAGAAACACAGTGATTTTTTAGTTGATTCCGGTGCATTTCTGTTCTTGATGACCGCAATTGGTGCAGGTAAACAGTATGTATGTCGCATTACCACTGTTCATGTTGCCTGTTTTTTTCATCTGCTGTCCGCATTCTTTACAATTCATTTCCATCTTCTCACAAACCACCTTAATATACAATAGAAAAGAAGCATCAGACAATCCCTTATAAATATTTCTATGAGAAAACCGCTCTCGAAAGGAATACGATCACATCGTGAACAGATGATGCGATTATACTTTTACCCAATCACCTCAAAAAGAACTCCTTGCAAGGGGTCTTGACAAGAGTGAGAAACAGATGATGATTTACGAGCATGCGAAAATACTTTCAGGAAAGCGCATAAGAATCTTCATATCTTCAAAAATCAAAGGATTAGTTTGTCTGCAATAAATCCTGCGGCGCTTGAATGACCTCCACCACCGTATTCGCAAGCGATTGAAGCGACGTCCACACCATCTTTCTTTCTGCTTCTCAAGCTATAACTATACATTATCCCCCCATCTTCTCGTTCTATGAGACGTATCATGACAGCCACATCGACATCATCATATTCCTCGAGAGCGATATTACCAAGACGCGAGACCCCTCTGCTTGCAAAAAACAATATGCAAGGAACCCCATCAAACAATCGTCTCTTCACTCCTTTCAAGGCCAGTTTCCTGAGACTCACATACTCAAATTCACTGATGACACGCCCGAAATCATAGATTTTTTCATAATCGAGCGGTTCATCATCGAGAAGAGATTTCATGAGATCGACCTCTTCTCCTACGCGGAGTTTGCTTTGAATATAGGAAAAGAAAGCCTGTGTGTTATCGAGTTTGAAATTCCACAGATCGACATCTTCAATATGCAGAATCGATCGAGGTATAGTTTCATCAGGATGAAAATACATCCATGTCAAGGCACAGGCCGATCGTGAGCTATCCCTGATGCCTTCCAGATCAGCACTCACCCGTTCTATCGCCATTTGATGGTGATCGATCCATATAACTTGCTTGTTTTGTCTGGCAAGCATCGCGAATTCTTCATCCGAAAATGCGAAGTCAAAAACATAGACTTCATCATAATCAGATACCATCGCTATCTCATCACTATGATGACAGGATTGTAATTCAGTTTCGGGATGGGATTGTTTGAGTATTGCAGCACTCATCCAACCATCTTCATCATCATGATGATAACAGAATCGTTTCATAGAAAGATACGGACAGGTATTCGCGTTCATAAATATTTCGTTTATCAGGACTTGTCCTGAAAGAAAGAGGTTCTGTTCAAAAAAAATACTTTGGTACAGTAAACAAAAAAATAAGATTGAGGTTTTCTCCATACATGAAATAAAAAAAGCTCGCATTGAGATGTTTTTGGGACGGTCAGGGTGCTATAGTAAGGTGGAAACGTCAGCACGCAATCATTTTGAACAGCGCCTTTCAACCGGCAAATTTTAAAAGGAAAGCGACCTCTCAACCAATCATGTCCCGAATCGCTATTATCAATAAGGAAAAATGCCATCCTGAAGAATGCGGAAATCTCTGCCTAAAGAAATGTCCTATTAATAAGAAAGGGGATGAATGCATTATCATCGGCGAACATGGCAAAGCCCAAATTTCTGAAGAGCTATGCATCGGTTGCGGCATCTGCCCTAAAGTCTGCCCTTATGATGCTATCGATATAATTAACCTTCCTGAAGAGATGGATAGCACTCCTATTCACAGGTACGGCGAGAATGCCTTTGCCTTGTACAACCTTCCCACACCGATTTTTGGCGAAGTAGTTGGTCTACTAGGACGTAACGGTATAGGTAAATCGACAGCCATGAACATCCTTTCAGGAATGCTCAAACCTAATTTCGAGCAATACGGAAAAGAACAAGGTTATGAAGAGCTGGTTCGACGGTTTAAAGGGACTGAAGCGCAGAATTATTTTGAAAAGCTCCGCGACGGTAAAATCAAGCTATCGCTCAAACCGCAGCAGATAGAGATGGTCCCTCAGACATTTGATGGTAAGGTCGAGGAATTGCTTCGTAAAGTCGATGAGAAAGGAGATTTTAACAGAATTGTTGAAATGCTAGAACTGAATGAGATCCTTGAGAGAAACATCAAAAACGTATCAGGAGGTGAATTGCAGAGGATCGCGATTGCAGCGAGTGTTCTCAAGAAAGCAGATGTCTATTTCTTCGACGAGCCCACCAGCTATCTTGATATCAAGCAACGGCTTAAAGTAGCCCGATTCTTGAGAGAACTTGCTGATAAGGATACGGCAGTCATGATCGTCGAGCACGATCTTATCATCCTCGATTACTTGACAGATTATATTCATCTTCTCTATGGAAAAGAGGGAGCATATGGTGTGGTGAGCAATCTGCAGACGACAAAGAAAGGTATCAATTCTTATTTGCACGGCTATCTCAAGGCAGAGAATGTCAGGTTCAGGGATCATGAGATCGTTTTCTCAAGCAGCGCCGAAGACGAGAAAATATCAAGCCTGGAGCTTGTCACCTGGCCGTCATTCCATAAAGAGCTCGGTTCATTCAAGCTTGACGTCAAGGAAGGCACGATGTATCGCAACGATATCATAGGAATCCTCGGTGAGAACGGTATCGGAAAGACCAGTTTCGTTAAAGAGCTGGTCAAGGCATCAAGCGACAGCTCTGATCTGAAGTTGACGACAAAGGTAGGTGATGAGCTGAAAGTCGCTTACAAACCGCAATACATAGAAACGGAGGATACCATCGTCAGATTGTATCTCAAGGATGCCCTCAAATACAGGATCGAACTCCTGCAACCACTCAAACTTGAAGGTCTTCTCGATCAGACGCTTCACAGCCTATCGGGAGGAGAGTTGCAACGGGTCGCTATTGCAAGGACGCTTTCAGAGGATGCTGACATCTATCTTCTTGACGAGCCAAGCGCGTATCTTGATGTCGAACAACGTCTTCGCCTCTCAAAGATCATCAGGACCATGATGGAAGTGAAGCGCGGAAGCGCTCTTGTTGTCGATCATGACTTGTTATTTATCGATTACATTTCCAAACGATTGCTTGTGTTCGAAGGAAAACCCGCAGTGCACGGTAATGTGACAGGTCCATTCTCCATGAAAAACGGGATGTACAACTTCCTAAAAGATCTTCATATCACGTTTAGAAGGGATGAGACGACCAACAGGCCTCGGGTGAACAAGCCCGACAGCCAGAAGGATAAAGAGCAGAAAGCGAGCGGTAATCTGTATTATACCTGATTGTGAGATCAGATATGAATCCATGACGCGAAAACTTTATTATACGCCAAGGTATTATTATTGCTCTTATGCGATTGAAGATACTTTATCTCATCACAATCTCATTGTGCTATATTCTTATCCTATTGAACGTCAGCGTGCTGACAGTATTCCTTGTCACACCCATCCACACACCATTCTTGGGCGAGGATGATCTGACGTTTGTCGATAAGGCAGTAAGTAGATATATCCTTGATGGTGATACAACTATTTTGCAGGCAGAAACGGGATTGACAGATGATGAAGTGAGTCATATGAGTGATGTTCGTGACATAGTAATCTACATCACAGCTCTCGGCATCATAAGCGCAGTTACGCTCGCTTTCTTACGACCGCGTAAACGAATTGAAAAGGTGGTGATGCTTGCAAGTCCATTATATCTGCATTCTTTGACTGGCAGTGTGGTTGCGATCAGCCTGGCAATCGGTTTCTCGAAAGTGTTTAAAGCATTCCACCAGATTTTTTTCCCGCAGGGCAATTATCTGTTCTCACCATCATCGCTTCTTATCAGGACGTACCCTGAAAGCTTTTTCGCCGTGCAAGGAATGGTTGTATTTCTCGTATTCACATGCCTATCGATTCTGCTACTTTATCTTCATCAGAGAAACGAGGAGTTAAAGAAAAACGCTAAAATGAAGAAAGTGAAAATCGGTCGTCATCCCGTACGGGAAAGGAAAGAGGATAACAAAAAAGAATAAGTAAATAGAAAAAGGTGAAGACCACAGTCATCATTTGGCTTCAGGTTTCTTCCTCTCTTCCATTCCAAGGAGTATTTCGAGAATAGATGCGAAGGCAGGTCTTGTTATAAACACTCCTGCTGTCACTCCGACAATAGTGGTGAGGGCGAATCCTTTGAGAAGTCCTGCTCCCGACCACCAGAGCGGAAGCATGGCAACGATTGTCGTGAAATATGCCATCATGATGATCGCGAAAGCGCTCTTGAGTTTTTTCACCCACGATCGTGTCCGCGTTCCTTTTTCTCCGGTCAACGTCTCATCAATGATGACGATCTGATCGTCGACACCAGTTCCGACCGCTATGATGATTCCAGCTATCGCTGCCAGATCGAGTCGCCAGCCGATAAGGGAAGCGAATCCGAGCATGATAATGACTTCTGAGACCATCGCAATGATCGTCGGGATGGATATCATTGATCGTTTATATCGGAAACTGATTACGACAACGACACCTAGCATCGCAAGAGCTCCCATGAGAATAGCATTATCCACGAATTCCTCGCCAAGCACCGCACTAATGGAATTGGATTGCGTGATCTCGAGCTTGACAGGAAGACTTCCTGTAACAAGGACAGTCTGGAGTTTTCTCATCTCGGAGAGCGTATTCTCAACAGCCGCTTGTTCGTTCGGTCCGTCACCACTACCGCTGATGCTGATTTCAGTTTCATCCTGACCCTTGAGGTCCGACGAGATACGTAGCTCATCGACAAGTTCGTTATCGAGATATAGTGTAAGGTTCTTTTCAAGATATCCTGAACTTCCGGCATTTGGATAGACTACATCAACATCCTTTGTCACTTCAGCATGCCTGTCTGCAGCTTCTTCTGAAAGGGATATGCTGAATCGGAAATTACAATACCATTGTCCTTGCGCATCCTGCCTGCATTTGTTATTCGGATCGAGACCCGAGCATTCTGCTGATTTACAGACATAGACAATATCATCTCCACCTTTGAATACGGTTTCATCACCGACTTTCGCTTCGAATTTTCCTTGTCTGGAGAGCAAGTTCCTTATCTCTTCCTGTCCCACACCCGCTATCTCGACGATGATGTATGTGCTACCACTGATATCATTCACCGATCTGACTATGACATCACTCACTCCGAATACATTGAGACGTTCGCGGATGTTGTTTTTGATCAGATCGAGATCTTCTTTTGACACTTCTTCTTCTGGTTCGAGAATAACTCTCGTTCCACCCTCAAGATCGAGACCCTTACGGATATTGCTTGTCGGGACTTCTGAGATGGTCAGACCTATAGGTTTTGTTCCTACAAGCTCTTTTTCGGTCTTGTTGAACCGTTCAGTGACAGTTGCATTGGTTGTCGTGTTGGTCTCATTATCGAACCGCTTTGCAGTCTTGTTGACAAGTTGCGTCTCGTTAAGCACGGTCAGATTATAGAGCGGTTCGGTGATGACGCGATACGTATCCTTATTCGTCTTGAAGAGCAATGTCGTATTGGAAGGTACTTCATCGATAAAATCATGATATTCCTTCGGAGAACCAATAACCTTGCCATTGATAGTCTCAAGCACTTCATACTTCGTCGGCATGGTTTTCGAATCAGGATTTTCTATTCCTGCCGCTTGAGCTGCACTGTCATCATCGACATTGATGATAGCGACGCCTGCTGTTGGTAATTGCATATTGATAGCGAACGCCATGATCACAAGCACTATCAGGAGGATGACGACTCTCGTATTAGTGAATAATTTTTTCAGTTTTCCCATTTTCACTTATCACCCCCTGTTGTCTCAAGGTGTTTTTCAGCATACCATCGGAGAATCCCGACGTTCTGTATCCATGTGTTTATCATGTCGACGACCAGCCCGATAGCGAGTATCGTCATGATTTCGGTAAGAGTTGATGATTTCGAGACGGTAAGTGCGATGACAATCGCCACAAGTGTCGTGAAGTTCATCGTCAACCCTGTCTTGAGAGCGGATAATACTCGTTGATAGACTGTCCCCTGGGTTCCTTTAAGCACTCTTGTTGATAAGAGGATGTCGGTATCAACACTATAACCTATGAGCATGAGAAATGCTGCGATGCCTGCAGTGCTCAATTTCATACCTATTATATTGACCACCGCTAACGTGACGACAATATTGGAAAAAGCCGCGAGGATGACAGCCAGGCTCGGAGCTACCGCTTTGAATTTGATGAATACGACAATGCCCATGAGCACGAAAGCCACAAGTAGTGCGATAAGAACCTGTTGAAAAAAAGCATCACCTAACGAAGATCCTGTTGTCAACAGATTTTCCGACACTTCATCCGACTCCAAACCATCTATTTCTGATGTAAGAATCCGGTTGAAACGATCGATATCCTTTTGTTCAGTGACAGCTATCTCTATGCTGACAGCTATCGGCGTGGATAATTGGCGTTGTGTTCGTATCGTGACATCCGCATCGGAAAATTCATCAAGAAGCGCTTGTTCAAGAGATGCAGTATCCACAGAAATAACATCAATCATATCATCTGATAGTGTTACGGCAGTCCCTCCTTTGAGTTTGATTCCTTTGTTGATGAAGTCACCTGTCTGAGCATATTGAATTCCTATAGAAAGGAGTGCTGCAACGAGCAATAAAAACGGAAATATCAACAACTTCTTATAGTGCTTTTCATAAAAGCATTGTTTCCGTTCACGTTGAGAAGAAGAAGTTTCAACGACGGAATGATGAGTTTGAGTGGAATGAAGTTTTTTCATACCTTTTTTCTTGTTCAATTTGGCATCAAGCCGTTTCTTACGATGCGATTTTGCCATAATAAGAGCGCACAAACATCCGACCATTAATAAATCTTACTGTGCGAAAGCCTGTTTGAGCTCCACATTCAAGAATAGAAGAAAGGTTTTATATACGAGAAAAAAATATCGAGACCTATATGATCGAGGCAGCCATCGACCCCATACTCGTGACCATCGGACCTTTAAGCATCCGATATTACGGACTTGTCTACGCACTCGGTTTTCTCGCCGCATATTTATTCTTCAGATATGCATCCAGAAAGAGACTCATACCATTTTCGCTTGATCAAACCGATCTGATGATCATCTATGCCATCG
>CAZRUJ010000031.1:0-5232 GCA_964603345.1 uncultured Methanosarcinales archaeon
CACTACCACGCTAGAACAAGGGGCGTATGAATACTGGGTGGTCTCAAACGATTCGGAACTGAGCAGGACATCCTCGAAAAACACGTTTTTTATCGACACGGAAAAACCATGGTTGAACGTCACCCACCCACTACATAATACCAAATACGACCTTGATAGCTTCCAGCTCGACTATGAGACTGATGAGGATCTTTTCGGATGCGACTATACGCTAAATGAGGATAACTCAACGAGCTGTGACACCCAAATCAACGCACCGCAAGGATGGAATAATCTCACAGTCGACATCACCGATTTGGCAGGTAACAAGAACACGAGCACACTCCAGTTCTATGTGGATACGCTCAAACCCACAATCACATTGCACTCGCCAGAGGATGAGCACCTGTCAAACTCCTCACAAGCACGTTTCGATTATACTGTCACAGACAACTCGACACTGGAAAACTGTTCGCTGCTTGTCGATTATGCCGTGAACAAGACATCAAGTGTCACTCAGGGAAGCAACAATTTCACGAAGACATTCCATGATGGGAATTACAGTTGGCAAATCAGATGTATCGACGAACTCAACAACATAAGAGAAACGACAGCGCGAACACTGCACGTGGATACGACAGATCCCAACGTCACGATACACTATCCGGAAAATACCTCTTACTCGCCACGCAACATGAGCCTGGATCTCTCATTCACAGAAACCGTGGATAACTGCACTTTCACATTAAACGATGCCCTCCAAGAATCCTGTGACGCTAACTTCTCAGGGGTCGAAGGATTGAACAACATCAGCTTATGGTTCAATGACACGGCAGGAAACGATAATAGCGAATTCACACAATTCAGGATCAACTCCACGGCCCCGGAGATCTATTTCCAGGAACCGCCGACACCACTTGACGAAAGCACGATTGCTAGGGACTGGTTCGAGGTCAACGCGACATTCTCAGAAAACGTCTCACTGTGCAAGCTTCAAATCTATAATACGACATACTCGAAAAACCTCACGATGACACAAGTGACCAACTCGATGTGCCATGTCAACATCACAGGACTCACTGATAACACGACTTATAACTACACGTTACTTGCAAACGATACGATAGGAAACATCAACATCTCAACACCGCGAAGCCTGAAAGCAGACTGGAACAATCCACCGTCATCACCAATTCTTTACGATCCTGCAGGAGGGGAGTATCTCAACCGGACGACGATACGTCTCAACTGGTCAAAGTCTTTCGATTCAGATAGTGACGCTCTTAACTATACGGTCACGCTGACAAGCGATAATCACTCTGAAAGCCACCTTACAAGTGATACGAACTACACGATCACCTTGACAGATGATAATCTCTATAACTGGACCGTCCTTGTCAACGATTCCAAACTCACGAACCAATCCCATGTCAGGAATTTCACGCTTGACACTATAAAGCCGTCAATAACAATCGTAGAACCGAACCTCACAGATTACAACTACGCACCAATACGCCTGAATTGGACAACCGATGAGACGGTGAACTGCACTTATAACGTCTCAAACGGCAGCGATTCACTGGCAGGCACCTGCAGCGACTGGATAGAAGCAGTCCAGGGAACAAACAACCTCACCGTCACGCTCACCGACCTGGCGGGAAACACCATCACCTCGAGCGTGCAATACTATGTCGATTCCAAAAAACCGAACATCACGCTGACAAGCTATCCCTATAACAATTCGCGATTGAAAGAGAGAAACTACACGATAGAATACACTGTCAAAGATACCAACCTGAGCGTCTGCTCACTATATCTCAACAACACGCTCAACGAAAGTTATAACGCAAGCAGGTACAACAACTTCAGCTTTGACATCAACAACACAAACATCATCTGGGAGATCAGATGCAACGATACATACCATCACAATAGCACGACAGGAGTCTACACGCTTACTTCAGATGATACTCCACCGGAACTCAACATCACAGGACTGCGCAATATGAGCAAATATAACTGGACAGATATCAATTACACAGTAAATTCCAAAGCACTGGATCTTGACACTTGCTGGTTTGAACTTAACGGAAATGTCAACAGAAGCGGATGTGGGAACATCTCACTACAGAATATTACTCAAGGAGAGAACAACCTCACAGTCTTTATCAACGATTCTATCAACAACATCGATAGCAAGAGCTATACGCTTTTTGTCGATTCCATCGCTCCAGAACTGCAACTTCTCAACTACAACAAAACAATACTTTCTAACATGACAAACCATACAATACTATTCAACGCAAGCGATGAGCATACGCTTAACTGCTCACTGCATCTCAACGGAACAATCAACCAGACAAAAACCAATCCGAACAACTTCACAATCAACCTCAACAATACGAAGATAGGATGGTATGTCAACTGTACAGACACGTATCAGAACACGAACACGACAGCTAACCACACATTGGATGTCGATACCAGAAAACCGAATATAACGATACACGAACCCAGCAAGGAATACTACAATTATACAGACATCTTTCTCAATTTCAGCTCTGACAAGATAAACACGACTCTCATCACGACAGAGACGGGATCTTACGAGCTCGATAGGACGACAGATACCGTTCCTTCACCGGAAGGCAACAATACGATCAGTGTCTGGATCAATGATAGCTACGGAAATGCAGCGGAAAAGTCAACCGAGTACATTGTTGATACAGTACCCCCATCCATCGAAAATCTTGATGATCCGGAAAGATATCCTGCAAACAGCACGGTGCCTTTCGAATTCAACCTTTATGATACATCCCCAACAACCTGTGCGATTAACCTGTCAGGAGATATATACTTTCTTAACATAACAGGTCTATCCCCTTCTGTTATCAAAGATAAGTACGGGATCTCGTATGGTGAGATCGAAGGGATTGAAGATGTAAACATCATAAACGGAAGCTACCACGCCGATGTCATGCTACCTGATGGTAATTATACATATAATTATACTTGCGTTGATTTTGCAGGGAACCGCAACGTGAGCAGTTCGAAATATCTTAAGATGGATCTCAAGAAACCAACAATCACATTAAGCGAGCATGATGTTGACGGCAGGGTCGATATGCAGCTTGGAACACCGCTTGAGATAGAAGTCAGGGATTTTATCGTTGAAGAATTCAACTATAAATTTGATGGCAGGGATCATTATAGACAGCCGGATAGCAGCAAGGATGAAGTGATTATCGACACGACCTATCTCGAGCAAGGAGAAGAATACGATCTCTCAGTCACCGCCAAGGATAAGAATGGTAATGTGGCAGAAAAAGAGTATGTGATAACCACAGAGACTGTAGATATCAACGCCACCAATGTGAGCTACGAAGAGCTCTACGGCCTGAAAAACAACAAAAGGAACATCACCATAGGATATGAGTCTGTTAAGCCGATTGTCGATGCGGACGTCGAGGTATATGTCAATGATACCTTCGAATACAACCTTACGGACTCAGATCTTACTATCACGAACGAATCCCTGATTATCAATCATAATTTCACCCATGTGGGAGATCACAACTTCATAGTCCGCCTTTTCGATGAAGATGGTGTTGTGCTACCGGTGGATAGCATGAATGGAACGCCCCTTGTTGAAGAAATCTATAGTTCAGAGAAGAACTCCTCCATAATACTCAGCTCGCCGACAAACAACATCACGCTTTCCGTTGTCTGGAAAAATCACACACTACATAACGTTTCCAGAGGACACAGCGAGATCATGCTCCCTGAGACGACACTTGATATGTATGCTAAGATCAATGATAGTATTCTCGAGATAGAAGCGCATGACATCACGTCAAGAAATTTCGTGACAACAAGTATTCATGTCGAATCAATCGATATCACGAACCTTTCAGATTATAACAGCAGCAAGTTTAACAACTACAAGATCATCAAATCATACATAATTTCAGGAAGTGATATGGATGACGGTCACGTGATACGTTTCAACAATTCTGCAGTTTCATTCTCCAAACCAAGTAATCTCAAACTTTTCAAAGCCCCGTTAGTAGGTGATGATATCCGTTATGAAAACAGCCGGTTCATCGATATGACGCAATCAGGAGATGGATTTTCAGAAGCAAAAGTATACTCATTTTCCGTTTTCACGCTTGTAGAGGAGATGGTGGAAGAAAAGTCTGTGTCGGGAGGTGGGGGTGGTTCCGGAAGTGGAGGAAGCAGTGGATCTGCTTCACATATTCCGCTAGACAATGGTGATGGAAAAACTGATTCTGAAGCGAGCGAGAACCAGACTGAAGAAAGTAATGTGGAGAAAGAAACCAATAAGACATTCTCGCTTGAGAACTTTTTCCAGAAAGATCTCTCTACTCTCATTTCATGGGATGAGAACACTCTTGAAAAAGCAGAGAAGTTCATATATTCATCCTCTGTCATGCTCCTGATAAGCTTGATACTTGCATTTGTCGTGACGAGAACGACATTGTTCATGTTCGTCGGTAAGAACTATTACATAGAAAAACAAAAGCTGCTTGAGAAAATAGAATTGACCGAGGATCTACTTTCAGTCTATACAGGAAGCGATAAGAAAAGAATACGAATAAGACTGAGATTGCTCAAGGAAAAGATACATTTCATTAATGAAAATACTTCTTCGGCCGATATAAAAAAATTCAAATTTGAATTGAAAGATATTTATAACAAAATAAAATGGTGATTCGGGGAAGAACTCCTCTGTTATCACTTAGTATAATGCTCATGGAATTCGGTTGTAGAAGCCATTTCTTTGTCAAGCGTATCTCAAAACTTGCTCTCGAGCTGTTACTTGATGATTTTAAGAGCATATCTGATAGAATCCCACTCATCACCTTTTGAAGATTATAATCATTCTGAAACTTTTTTTAATAAAGAGAATTTGAAACGGTTAATAAAGAGCACAAGACACACCTTCACAATCTTTATAAAAAACATCTTTATCTCATTTACAATGGCGCAAGACACCATCCTCAACACTTTTCGTGTTGGTCGTTGACTTCGCTCTTTATTGATGGATTTGGTGGATGCTGTGCAAAATAAGATTGTTATAAACGGAGCTCGTCAACATCCTCAACACTTTTCGTGTTGGTTGTTGTCTTGCTTTTCGCTTCGGAGGTTTGATTGTTTATGCAGAATAAGATAGTTGTCAATGGCGCAAGACACCATCCTCAACACTTTTCGTGTTGGTCGTTGACTTCGCTC
>CAZRUJ010000031.1:5332-10847 GCA_964603345.1 uncultured Methanosarcinales archaeon
AAATAAGATTGTTATAAACGGAGCTCGTCAACATCCTCAACACTTTTCGTGTTGGCCGTTGACTTCGCTCTTTATTGATGGATTTGGTGGATGCTGTGCAAAATAAGATTGTTATAAACGGAGCTCGTCAACATAATCTCAAGGGTGTGTCCTTGAGCTTGCCTAGAGATAAGTATATCGTCATAACAGGACTTTCCGGTTCAGGGAAATCAACGCTCGCTTTCGATACGATATATGCAGAAGGCCAAAGGCGCTATGTCGAATCACTTTCAGCATATGCCAGACAGTTCCTGAGCCTCATGGATAAGCCGGATGTGGATAGCATCGACGGACTATCACCTGCAGTATCCATAGAACAGAAGACGACAAGCAAGAATCCAAGGTCAACGGTGGGAACAGTCACCGAGATATATGATTACTTGAGACTGCTGTATGCCAGGCTTGGAACACCACACTGTCCGGAACACGGCAAGAAGATAGAACGACAATCACCGACACGGATCGTGAAGAACATCATCGAGAAATACGATGGTAGAGAAATTTGTATGTACGCCCCTATCATCCGCGATAAGAAAGGGACGTATCAGACACTTATCAAAGATTTGCACAAGGATGGCTACACGCACGCCCGTATAGATGGAAAACTCATCCAGACTGACGAAACAGTTGATCTCGATCATTATAAGAAACATACTGTCGAGGTCCTTATTGATGTAATTAAGGCGAAAGAAGAGGAATCGGACAGGTTACAGGAAGCGGTGGAGAACGCTCTCGAGATGGCAGAAGGTCTGGTGAAAGCAGATGATGAATTGTTCTCCGAGAAAATGGCCTGCCCTGTGTGCGGACTCGTTTTTGAAGAACTCCAACCGCGGATGTTCTCATTCAACACGCCATACGGAGCGTGCGAAGCATGCGGGGGGCTTGGTATCAAGCAAGAGATAGATCCTGAACTCGTCATCCCCGATACGGATCTGAGCATCGCGGAAGGTGCCATCGCCGCTTTCAGGAACGCGGTTGACGGCTGGCGCGGACAACAGCTTGTCAATATCGGACGTTATTATGGCTTCAACCCGATGACACCTATCAAGAATTTCACGCAAGAACAACTCAACGTCTTGTTATATGGTTCGGATAAGGAAATAGACTTCACATATACTTCAAGGAAGCGAAAAGGAAAATTCTCATACACGTCAGACTGGGAAGGAGTCATACCCCAACTGGAACGACTATACCACCAAACCGAATCAGACTATCGACGAAAAGAAATAGAAAAATACATGAGAACACTCCCTTGTCCGGCATGCGAAGGAAAACGACTGAAACCAAAAGTACTTTCCGTTCTCATCAACGAGAAATCAATCATCGATGTCACTGACATGTCAATAACCAACACGATAGGATTTTTCAACCTATTTACAGGGCCGGATGAACTCAAGGAAATAGCAAAACCAATCGTAAAAGAGATAATATCCCGTTTGAAATTTCTCTCGGATGTCGGCCTTGGTTATCTCACGCTCTCAAGAAGTGCCGGCACGCTCTCAGGAGGAGAAGCGCAGAGAATAAGGTTGGCAACACAAATAGGGGCGAATCTCACAGGAGTGCTTTACGTCCTTGATGAACCGAGCATTGGACTTCACCAACGGGATAATTCCAAACTCATCAGCACACTACACAAGCTACGAGATCTCGGTAATACTCTTATTGTCGTCGAGCACGATCAAGAAACGATAGAACGGGCGGATCATGTCGTAGATATAGGTCCTGGGGCAGGTCGGCAAGGAGGAGAGATCATCGCGCAAGGGACTCCGAAACAGATCAAAAAGACGAAAGGCTCATTAACAGGAGAATACCTATCACAAAAGAAGATCATCCCTTACCGAAAGGAACGGAGAAAACCGAAAGGATATCTTACTGTGCACGGTGCAAGGGAGAACAACCTGAAAAATGTCGAAGCTATCATCCCGAAAGGAGTACTCACTCTGGTGACAGGAGTATCCGGAAGCGGAAAATCAACTCTCATCCATCAAATTCTGTATAAGGCCTTGCAACGAAAAATAAGCAACGCGCGTGTGGTGCCGGGGGAACACGAGAGGATTGGAGGATACCAAGATATAGATAATGTCATTATCATCGACCAATCACCTATAGGAAGGACTCCGCGAAGCAATCCAGCAACCTATACGAAAGTGTTCGATGAGATACGGACGCTATTTGCGCAGACGACAGAAGCGAAACTTCGCGGTTATCAGCCTGGTCGCTTCTCATTCAATGTCAAAGGAGGGCGTTGCGAACAATGTAAGGGAGAAGGGCAGATAAAGATCGAGATGAACTTCCTGCCAGATGTTTATGTCGAGTGCGACGAATGCAAAGGACACAGGTATAATAGAGAGACTCTGGAAGTCCACTACAAGAGCAAGAACATCGCCGACGTGCTCGATATGACAGTCAACGAAGCACTCGAATTCTTCACCAACATCCCTTCGATAAAAAGGAAATTAGAAACATTACAAGGGGTCGGTCTCGGATATATCAAGCTCGGACAGAGCTCGGTGACATTATCAGGAGGGGAAAGCCAACGAATCAAACTCACCAGGGAATTAGCTAAACGATCGACCAAGAAAACGCTCTACATTCTTGACGAGCCGACAACAGGCCTTCATTTCCACGATATCAACAACCTGCTCGGTGTTCTCAACAAGCTTGTTGACAACGGCTCCTCCATGATAATCATCGAACACAACCTTGATATCATCAAAAATGCGGATTATATCATCGATCTCGGACCGGAAGGTGGGGAGGCAGGTGGAGAAATCGTTGCAGTGGGAACACCTGAAGAGATCGTCGCAAGAGAACAAGGTCATACAGCACAGTATCTCAAGCCGTTGTTGAACAAGAACCTTGATACGACTGTCAAAAAGAAAACGGCGAGAACCAAGAAAAGAAGAACAGGAAAACAAGCTAACGTCAAGAAGTCATGACAAACAATGGTTGCGTTTCCCAGCATCATACTCCTTGAAAAGAGTATTTTAGGAGATCAACTTTTATATATGTGCATTTTCCTCACTATTTGAAACACAATGCAACGACCAATTATCGTGACAGGACATAAGAATCCAGATACCGATGCCATCGTCTCAGCAATCGGTTATGCGTATCTGCTTGGAAAACAAGGCCATCATGCAAAACCGGTCCGTCTTGGCGATATAAGTAAAGAAACAGAATTCGTCCTTGACACGTTCAAGACAACACCTCCTGAATTGATACATGATGTTTATTCTAAAGTGAAGGATCTTTCTTTTGATGTGCCAGTCACGGTCGCACCTGATGATACAATATTTACTGCTTGGAAATCAATGAATAAGCATTCTGTAAAGACGGTGGCTGTCACAAATAAAGCCAACAGTCTCATAGGGGTCGTAACCCTTTCTGATATCGCCAACCGGTATATGGATGTGATGGAATCAAATCTTCTCGGTCAATCGAACACTCCTCTTGTTAATCTGATACACGTGCTTGATGGCACGTTGCTGTATGGAAGAGATGTATCTGTCCATGTCAAAGGGCGTGTCATTATCGCAGCCATGACTTCTGAAAAGATGTCCGAATATGTGGACGATGGTGATGTTGTTGTGGTAGGAAATAGGACTGATAACCAACTCAAAGCACTGGAGTCAGGAGCGAGATTCCTTATCGTCACCGGAGGTTGCATGGTGGAAGAAAAAGTAATAGAGTCTGCCCGCGAACGTGATGCCTACATCATTTCAAGTCCTAATGACACATACCATTCAGTCAGGGCCATCAACCTCTCTATTCCCGTATCCTCAGTCATGACATCTGAAAAGGTCATCTCTTTCAATCATGAGGAATATAGTAACGTCATAAAACATAAGATGAGTTCAACAAGATATTCCTCATATCCAATCGTCGATGCATCAAATAAGATAATGGGTTTTATTTCGCGCTATCACATGATTAACCCATCAAAAAATCGCCTTGTACTTGTGGATCATAATGAACGATCGCAAAGTGTTGCAGGAATTGAAGAAACGGATATTATTGAGATCGTTGATCACCACCGCATTGGCGACGTCCAATCAACATCCCCCATCCGTTTCATAAATGATCCTGTAGGTTCGACATCAACAATCATCGCCGAACGATTCTTCACAGAGCAGATAGCACTCGATCGTCAAATGGCTGGCCTGTTGCTTTCAGGGATTCTTTCCGACACGTTGAAATTCACGTCACCAACGACAACGAAACGTGATCGTGATGTGGCCGGAAAACTAGCATCTGTCTCCGGAACGGATATCGATACTTATGCCCTTGAAATGTTTCGGGCTGGCACATCCATTGAAGGAAAAACTCCTCAAGAACTCTTTATGCAGGATTTCAAGGAATATGATGTCTCGGAACTCAAATTTGGCATCGCACAGATCACCACGATGGATTTTGAATCGATAAAGAAGATGAAACAAAGAATACTCTCTTATATGAATGAGAAAGTGATCGCCGAGAAATTCGACTTACTTGCTCTTGTCCTTACAAACATCATAGAAAGTAATTCTGAGATCGTGTTCACCGGACCCTCGAGCGATGTCCTCCGTAAAGCATTTTCGATGTCAGAAGATTCGAATGAAGCGTTTCTTAAAGGAGTTGTTTCCAGAAAGAAACAGATTGTCCCTGTAGTTTCTCGATATATGGAATCCTGATATTCAGCACTTCGGACGTTGACTGTGCAAGCATGAAACGCTTGAATGAATATATAACTCTATCCTTGTAGAGAAATCTACTTAAAGAAAAAGGATTTGTCATTCTTTCAAATGCTTCTGATAGGGTCACTTATTAGAAAACTTTAACATTTTAAAAAATATATTATATGTGGATACGCATTCGCCATTGAATATTGAATGCTCTGACAGAGGGTAAGAGCAGAGATTTCTGATCGTTTCAAGGATATCGTGTGATAATGGACTTCTTTATCATGTACTTAACAGTATGATTTTGGGTTATTTACATGACTGTTTGATGTTTAAATTTGCTCTTTTCGGAAATGTCGTGGCGGTGACACAACATTTAAAAACATTCTTTATTTCTACGCTCCTATCATGCTTCCTGACAAAGAGATAAAGAAACGATTCAAGCGAATTGCAAGTGATAATCCAGAACAGTATTATGCTGTAGACGTTCTCAAAGAAGAAGGCTTCAGACGAGCACAGTGTAGCACGTGCAAGACGTTCTTCTGGACAGTTCACGAGGATCAAAAGACCTGCGGAGATGCCTCCTGCCAAGGGGGATTCACGTTTCTTGACAACCCACCATCCCAGAAAGGACTCTCATTTGCAGAAGTCTGGAAGCAATTTAACAAGCAATTCAAGAAGTATGGTTATACTCCGATCTCACGCTTTCCAGTCGTGGCACGATGGAATCCTACGATGGAATACACAATAGCAAGCATCGCTGCATTCCAACCGTTTGTCGTCAACGGTGAGGCGAAACCGCCTGCAGAAAAACT
>CAZRUJ010000032.1:0-10711 GCA_964603345.1 uncultured Methanosarcinales archaeon
AAGGGTGAGAAACCGCTTTATCTCGCTCTCCAGAAAATCAAGGGTGTTGGCGAGAATTTCGCTCGAGTGGCATGCACTATATCCGGCTACGATACCATGACAGAAACAGGAACCCTTTCTGAAGAACAGGCTCTCGAGATAGAAAAGATTCTTCAGGATCCTGCTCAAGCAGGAATTCCTATCTGGATGTATAATGGTCAGAAAGACTACGAATCCGGAGAAGATAAGCATCTTCTTCATTCTGATCTTGATTTCAAGCAAGATACTGATATCAAGCGAAAGAAGAAGATGAAATCCTATCAAGGTCTCAGACATCAATGGAAACTACCTCTCAGAGGTCAGCGGACGCAAAGTCATTTCAGACCTAATGCTGGTAAAGGTTCCGCTGTAAAAAAACGATCAACAATCAGAAAATAAAGTATGGACGGTCGCTAGAAAATGGGACCACCAAAACGAATAAGACGAAAATACGAAACTCCTATCCATCCATGGATCAAGTCAAGGATAGATGATGAGAAACGTCTCTCAAGAACCTATGGAACTAAGAACAAGAAGGAACTCTGGAAGATGGATACGGTCCTCAAGAAATTCAAGAACCAAGCAAAATATCTTATCGCTGCAACAGGTGATCAAGTAGAACTGGAAAAACAGCATTTGTTCCGCAGGGTGAAGCAACTCGGTATTGTCAAGGGCGATGTCGGATTCGATGAAATTCTCGGATCAACACTTGATGACGTGATGGAACGTCGATTGCAGACTATCGTATACAAGAAAGGGTTGGCGCATTCGGTAAGCCAAGCCAGGCAGTTCATCACCCACGAGCACATCCTCGTCAACGGGAGAACAATCACATCTCCAGCATATATGGTCACTGTCTCGGAAGAATCGGCTGTCGAATTCTCACCGTCTTCCCCTCTCTATAGCGAACAACATCCGGAACGAGCGAAACCTGAAGATAAAAAGAATACCAAAGCGAAAGCTCCGAAAATGGATGGTGAAGCTGATGAAAACACCGGAGAAGCTTCAGGAAAAGATGCTGATACGGCCAAACAACCTTCAGAAGAAAAATCTTCAGATGAGACTGTGAAGCAAGAAGTGACTGAGGAAAAAAATGATGAAAAATCCGAACAACCTTTGCCAACCGAAGAGACGGGTGAGAACAAATGAGATTCGATAAGAATGTCAGGTGGGCTGTAGCTCACATCTATGCATCATACAATAATACCATCATCCACGTCACTGATGTCACAGGAACGGAAACACTCGCTTTGACAAGCGGTGGACAAGTGGTAAAAAGTCATCGTCTGGAATCAAGCCCTACTGCCGCAATGAGGGCAGCAAAACAAGCTGCTGAAATCGCGAAAGAAAAAGGTGTGGGTGGGTTGCACATAAAAGTACGCGCGCCAGGCGGACACAACGGTCCTATGAACCCAGGTCCAGGTAGCCAGGCAGCAGTGAGAGCGTTATCCCGGATGGGACTTCGAATAGGGTTTATCGAAGATGTCACTCCAGTACCTCACGGCGGTTGCCGGAAAAAAGGGGGGCGACGAGGACGACGACCTTAAAGGTTTTAATAGTCGTTTGATAGGTGTTATGCAATGAAACTTTCAGTCCAAGAAAAATCCGATGAAAAGCTGAAATTCACTCTTAAAGGAGCGAGTGCAGCCTACGCGAACACCTTGCGAAGGCTCATGTTGGGTGAAGTTCCCACAATGGCCATCGAGGATGTTACGTTTACACATAACGATTCCATCTTATATGATGAAATCCTTGCTCACAGGCTAGGCCTTGTAGTATGGAATACTGATCTTGATTCCTATAACTTGACAAGCGCGTGCCCTTGTAAGGGGCAGGCTGTCCGCAATGCCAGTTGAAAGTGACGCTAAGCGTTACAGGTCCGAAAACAGTATATGCTAAGGATCTGAAAAGCGCTGATCCGAATGTATATCCAGTACATCCTGATACGTTGCTAGTAAAGCTCAACGAGGGTCAAGAGCTCGAGTTCGAGGCGATCGCAACACTTGGAACAGGAAAAGAGCACAGCAAGTGGAATCCAGGCCTGATCTGGTATTATCACGAACCGAGCATCCAGGTCAATAACAATCATAAGGACTTTGACGCGTTCAAAGATAAGTATCCTCCGCATGTGTTTGATAGTGCTGGTAAGATAGATAAGAAAAGGATTTCGACACCACAATTGATAGATGCGGTTACAGGAGTTAATGACGAGATTGTCAATGTCAAGCTCGATACTGATTCCTTCGTTTTCGTTGTGGAGTCTTTCGGTGCATTGCCTGCACATGAAATCGCAACTCGAGCAATAGGCGTGTTTGATGCTCAAATAGACAAATTTGAAAAACTCATCAAAAGTGAGTTGTAAAAAAAAGAATAGTAATAGTTATTGATATCGGTTTGGCGGTTGTGATATCCGTTCGCACGATTTTTTTTGTGCGGGAGTGCCGGAGACGATCGTTGTGTTCACATCATGTGTTGCAATGTTTGCCGGAGTGGTCAAACGGGCACGGTTGAGGGCCGTGTGGCTCAGTGCCTGCGAGGGTTCGAAACCCTTCTCCCGCACCATCAAATTCCACATCGTGCGTTTGCACTTCAGCTCGATCATATCAACAACCACACTTATGTCGTGATCAAGATGAAAAGAATCAAGAACGAGTACACGGAGAAGCTCATCAAAGAGCTCAAGACTCTCGCTATCAAAGAGGAAAGACCTCTTTGGAAACGAATAGCGACAGAGTTGGAACGACCGACACGGAAAAAACGTGAAGTCAACATCTTCAAACTGGAGCATACTGCGCGAGAAGGAGAGATTGTTATCGTACCAGGAAAAGTGCTTGGTAGTGGGACTATCAACAAGAAGCTCACGGTAGCTGCACTCAATTTCTCGCAAGGAGCACGCGAAAAGATCCTTTCGCATAAAGGCGAAGCGCTCAGTATCGAAGCTCTCATGAAGAAGAATCCTGGCGCGAACAACGTCAGAATCATGGGGTAGATGATAAAATGATAGTTATAGATGCACAACACATGATCCTTGGGCGACTTGCGACGTTCGCTGCAAAACAAGCACTTCTCGGTCAAGAAGTCAGAGTCATCAATGCGGAACGGGCTGTTATCTCAGGAAAGAAGGCGAACACCATCAATATGATGACTGTTCGAAATGAACGTGGAATCCCTGCGAAGGGACCATTTATGCCAAAAATGGCTGATCGGTACGTTCGAAGGACGATTAGGGGGATGCTACCATACAAGATACCTAAAGGGGCTCAAGCGTATAAGAGAGTCCTTTGTTATGTGGGCGTCCCAGACGAATTTAAAGATGTTAAAGTTACACAACCAGAGCAGGCATCGGTGAGCAAATTACCTACGATGAACCTAATTACTGTCGGTGAAGCTCTCAAGCGATTCAGGTGAAATTCATGAAATCAATAGTCACATCAGGAAAACGAAAAACAGCCATTGCGCGGGCGACGCTCAAGCAAGGTACTGGTCGTGTCACGATCAACAACATATCGCTCGATGTTTTTGAACCGGCAATGGCGCGTCTCAAACTTAAAGAACCAATTATCTTGGCAGGTAAAGATGCATCAAAAGTAGATATCTCAGTTAATGTCCATGGTGGTGGTATTATGAGTCAGACTGATGCATCCCGTCTTGCGATCGGACGAGCGCTCTCCGAAAAATATCCTGCTTTAAAAGATATTTTTTCGGAATATGATCGGCAATTGCTCGTTGCTGATGTCAGGCGCAGGGAGGTTTCCAAACCTAACAGTCAAGGAAATCCTCGTGCAAAACGGCAAAAATCATACCGTTGAGCGTTTGTGTTCCATTTATTTTTTTCATTTGATCAATAAAAGCTTTTAAGGAAGGTATTACCATGATTATTCCAGTCAGATGCATAAGTTGCGGAAAACCTATCGGTCACCTGTGGGAGAAATATCAGGAAAAGGTTGCTTCAGGAGAGAACAAGAAACAAGCAATGGATGAACTCGGTCTCGAGAGATATTGCTGCAGATCGGTATTCGTAGGTCATGTCGATCTTTCAGAAACAGCTGCCAGTTTCAAGAAAAACTAGATGTTTTTTCTCTTAACCATCTTATTTTTATTATATATTCCTCTCAATAAAATGCTTTTTCGTTCCTTTCCGTAATAAAGATGGTATGTCGCGTCCTGATTCTTCTCACTTTCACTTCATGTTGCGAAGATACTCTTCAGCAGCATTAGGTTGTGATTGCTTGTATTGCATGGTCTCAAGACATTTCGTACTCCACTTTGCAGAATTAAGATATTCTCTTGTAAAATTGACCAGACGATCGCTGATGTATTGTTTTGATTCATGCATTTGCTTAATTCTATGTGCATCCTGTTCAGGATCCTTCATGGACATATAACTAACACCATCTCGTTCTCCAAATCCAGCATCGCTGAGAACACGAGAAATCCCTGAATGACCCAGAGCGAGGAACCCTCTCTTTTCTTCAGGTAGTGATGCTTTTGCAGCAATCGCTTCCATGACGACCACGTTACAACCATCTTCTTCTGTTGTTACCATAATCGCATCCCCTTGGCGCAGTAATTCATAATTTTCAGGCGGTGCCACTCCTTTTGGAAGGCGTATGATTGGCTTGTCTGTTTTTCCATATTCTTTATTGATATCATCAATCGATTGTTGAGATGATATCTCAAGATTCTGGTATGCTGGGATGTCTTTTCTGCTCGGTTGGGTCGCCTGATATAATTTCGCATCAGTTATTTTTGTCAATTCATCCATGATCTTCAACTTGTAAGGGATCCCTTTAGTATAATCGAATCGTTCAAGACCCACGCAGATCATTTTATTTTGCTTTTTATCGTTTGCGATCAGATCCTCGAGATTCCCTTCATCGATATATGTGGTCATTCCTTTTCCTGTTTTCCCCGCTATTTCATCGAAAGGTATTCCTATCGTATATGCTGTGAGCACCGTGCTTCCAAGAGGATGTTTCACTATTTTAGAGCCGTATTGTCCGTTTTTCACGCTGACAGTAGGATGGAGTTCGTCTACCGCTTCTGCAAAATTGTTGACGTAGTCAGAATGGTGGAATGCGATCGAATGTGATCCTAACATTCCGTATGTGAGTTCTCTAACAATATCTTTCATACTCTTAGCGCTTGGATCGAATTTTTTGCGATTAAGATTTATTTTCTCATCTTCGCTAAGGATGTTCCTGACAGTATTCATGTTAAAGAATGGTATGTGCCAGAAAGTCCCTATGTGGTGTTGATTGTTGGTCTCGGGGCAGGCGTCGATGTCGTTATCGTTGAGAAGTTTTCGATAGTACATGGGAAAGAGCATGAGATGATAATCGTGTGCCCAATCAAATATTTCTCCGCCTTGCTCTATTTCGTCATTATTTTTTAATCTGTTCTTTAGCATGGCTTCAGCGAAAATCTGATTCGTGGCGGTATAAGATCTGTATCCTGTATCACTTATCATGGGTTTAGGATATTTCTTATAAGCGGTTTCGTATAATTTCTCATCGGTAAGATGCATCAGAGGCCAGAGGAATTCATTGGCGAAATTCTTGTAATACCCTTCCTTGAGAGACTCATCCATGAATATGAGTTCTTGGCTGTATTTGATTTCATCGAATTCTAGTTTGAGTTTCTTCTTCGTATGCTCTGTAACATCTTCTTCTTTTGTCAAGCGTATGAATGGTGATTGCAAGTTCCATTTATCATTGAAATGCTTGATCGTATCCGCAAAATATCCTTTGAGAACATCCATTTCCGCATTTCCCATCGAGACCCCTATCATGTTGACATCAAATGGACTATCTTTATGTAAGAGAGGGAGCTCTGCAGCGACAAGACCCCCAGCACCGATCTTTGGAGCGATCGGATCCTTTCCTTCAAGCCTCGCCTGTTCAAGCATGTTCAGATATTCATAAGAAATGCTGAAAGGAACTCTGTTCTGGATGAAGTTGAGGATTTTTGCCATAGTTCAAGAGTGTTATGCGAATATATATATAAATCTTTCTTTTTTTAATTACTCTTGAGTGGTTTCTTTTTATTTATTTATTTTTTGTTTAAATCTCTTTGGGTTTTGTCTTAACTTGTTGTGTGTTTGTATCTGGTTCTGGGTCGAGTCAGCGGGGTTGTTGATGAAACAGGATTTCTTCTTGCTTGATATGTTTGCACAAGATATTTTCTCCTCCACTTATCGGTGTAAAATCGCAGTGGTCTTTTAGCTCTGTGTACAAAGTTATTCCTTTCTTGACACATTATGGTAATGCAAAAATATTTAAAGTATTTTCATTGCGATATCTTTCATGAGGTTGGTGCTAGTAGTTTATTCTGTGATGTTCCTATTGATATTGCTCGTTCCCGCACTTGGTGTGGAAATGGATCTGTATGATCTGCAGTTATTCAAAGGGGAACCTATCGTCCTCCAGGTATGTGATGTTCCGCCATCGTCAGCTTTGTTGGATTGTTATGATGGGACTCCTGATATTTATCCTTATTCTCAGCAATGCTCTTTACTGGTCTTTAACTCTTCGGAGGTGACTTGTAAAGATCCTATACTCGGTCTTAATCACTCGGGCGGGGCATACTTGAAAAAACTTGATATTGAGGATCCGCTTGGTTCATTGCATGATAAGCTTGATGATGTTACTGGGAATGATCCTGTATCACTTGCACAAAAAGTATATGCCTTCACTCTTATTGGTGGTTCGCGAGCTGATTATTATTTGAATCTTCTGAAATCAAATAGGGATGACCGTCTGAAATGCTGGCCTCAAGATGATTGTGATATACAAACGACGGTGGATGTTCTTCACTATCTTGATAAAAGTGGTCTGGATGTGGATTCTCGTGTGTATAAAGATGCTTTATTGTGGGTGGAGTCACACCAATATCCTTATGAGATGGATGATTGGACTGTACATTTCGAAGCTGATAATTCTACTTCTTGTTATGTAGAACAGGATGATGGTTCTTTGTTAAGTTCGTGTACGGTTTCAGACGATGAAAGATGTGATGCTTCTCTGGATATTCTGTCAGGATCACGATTAAATTTCACTTGTGATGATGATTATTGTGTCATGGTGAGGGATTCGTTTGGTCAAAGGGTGTTTAGTGGTTGTGAAGATGATGATGAGCCGTTGAGCGCGGCGATACAAGGAGGGTGTTTTCACGATACAGGTTCTCGTCATATTTGTCCTTCCGGATTGACTGAGAAAATCCTTATGTTGTCTGGTCTTGGTGATGATGTGAGGGTTGATGCGATAAAATGGCTTGAAGATAAGATCGATACCGCTTCGGTTGCGGGTAAGAGGTTGACGACAACGCCTGAGGTATATGCGAATCTGTATGCTTATGACTCGCATGATGATCCTCGTCTGTTGAGCTGGATTCTTTTTTCTCAGAATAACGATGGGAGCTTTGGCGATTGGAATCATGACGAGACATTTTCGCTCTCTCTTGAAGCTCTTTCCATCCTCGAAAATTCATCTTCACGGACCGAATGGTATTCTGATGCGTTATCGTGGGTTCTCGATACCTATTTCTCACGTTCATCCTTGACCCTTGAAGAACAAGCCATGTTTTATGATTTCTTCATCAAGAAGCATTCTTTCTTATTGCCTGACGGTGTCGTTCACTCGAACGACCCTACTGTAACCGCTTCTTTGCATTCGGCTTCAGATGATATGAATGTCTCTCTTGATACTGGTCGTTTTAATATATCAACCACAGAATCAACCTCAGGTATGGATGTGACTCTCGCCGATCCCGAGTGGGCGACATTCGGATATCGTCAAGATGCCATGGAGGTGTCAACAGGTGTGCTTGATAGGACTTATCTTGTAGTATTCTCGAATGTGCCTGACGTGGTATTCAAGAATGATTCCTTTCTGTTTTTCGAGAATATCTCATCTATCGAAATACAAGCCGAATCGACTGAAAACGTTTCTTGCAGTTTTATGAGCGACTCATTCTCGTTTCTAAATACTTCGCTTTTAGAAGGTGTGAATAGGTTAACCCTCTTCCCTGAAGATAGGCGATGCCGTTCTTCTGAACATGCGATCGATGTCACGTGCTCTCTTGAGAACTTCACGTTCAGGCCACAGCTCGATCTCAACATTACTTGTCATGATGATCCTCCTTTCACGGTCTCGCAAAACCACCGTACGCTCGAACGGACGGATCTCGTTATCCATAATACATTCAATGATGATATTTCTGTCTCGTTTGATATGCAGGGTCTTTCCACTTCTCATCCTCCTACTATCACGTTATCGCCTGATGAGCGAACAACTGTGTCTTTTTATGATGCCGATGAGAAAACTTCGCCACAGGTGATACTTTCTGCAAAAGGATATTCTCATAGACAAAACATCTCGTTTGTTATGTCTGCTCAAAAGAAACAACTCGTGTTGTTTTCCTCGCTTGTGCTGTTCTTTTCTTTGGTTGTGCTCGGTGTTATCGTTTGGCAACTTCGTGTGAGCGGCATCCAATTTTCTGATTTGTTTCCTCAAAAAGGATTTTCCATCAAGCAAAGACAGCAAACGAAGGAGCAATCGGAGATAGAGGCATCTGCAGATTTGAAAGACCTCGATTCTCTCTCTGAGGATGACAGATCTTCATCTGTCAAGAAGCTTTCGCCTTCCCACAAACACCTTTCCCGAATGCTATATCTGCTTAATACCCATCTCGATTCATCTGAAAAGACGATCGATGATCTCTCAGGATTATTTTCTGAAGATCAACGTAAAAAATTATATGAAGATGCGAAATCGTTTGTTGAGGATAAGCAAGCTCCACAAGAAAATTCCTCTGACTTAAAATAATTGTCTTTTAATGATTACAACAAACTTTTATAAACATTGATTTTGTTAATATGCATTAAATTTATAATTGTGGCCTATTGGTTGTGTTTTTAGGTTATTAAAAAGAGGTGATTTTTATTGGAAATGAACAAAAAAGCTGAAATGGGTATGGGTACGCTCATAATTTTCATCGCCATGGTTCTCGTTGCCGCCGTTGCTGCTTCTGTCTTGATTACTACGACAGGAAGCTTGCAAGGTAAAGCGCTCGATACGGGAATGTCTGCGAAAGAAGAAGTCGGAACTCAGATACAGGTTCTTGAGATTTTCGGAACTGATTCTGCGGATTCGGATGGCGATCTTGATACGCTTAACGTAACTGTCAAATTAGCTCCAGGATCCGAATCTGTTAAGATAGATGATCTTTTGATTCTGGTTGATGGAAATGCGGTTACGCCGGATAACACCACTCTCTACGATGGTGGGGATATTGGCGATTCTCTCGATGCAAACGAAGTAGGAACAATCCATCTTTCAAATTCCGATTTGGGTGCTTCGACCAGTGTTGATATTCAGCTGATTCCAAAGGTTGGAACTCCAACCATAGTCAATGCGAGGACTCCTTCGCAGATTGATGCTGACTCGACTGTTCAAGTATTCCCTTAATTAGGGATTTGTGATTAAAGAGGTGAAAAAATAATGTTACGATCAAAAAAAGCTGAAATGGGTATGGGCACGTTGATAATCTTCATCGCCATGGTTCTTGTTGCCGCTGTTGCTGCATCGGTGCTCATTACAACAACAGGTAGTTTGCAAGGTAAAGCACTCGATACGGGAATGTCATCAAAACGAGAGATTGGAACCAACATCAACATAATAGGTGTAACGTATGATGGAACTGATTTCTTGACTAACGTCAAGTTAGCAGCTGGTTCTGAGCCTATTGATATGTCTTCAGGATATTTCTCAGTAAGTGTCGATGGTGATGATCCTGTGCGAAGTTCTATGGCTACTGCATGTTCAGACGCGCTATCAGGAGATGTCGGTGACGGTACTCTTGATGAAGGTGATGTTGCACAGTGTACAGTTACCGCATCTGCAGATGCAAGCCAGAAAGCGACTATTCGACTTACTCCGCTTGTAGGAACTCCTTCTACCATAACAGTAAGTGTTCCTCCATCAGGATCGGGTAGTATCTTTCCATAAGTGATTTTTTCTTTTTTCTTTTTTTTCTGATTTCTTCTGATGTTCTTCTTGTGGTATTTTCTTCGGAGAATATGTTTTTATCTTCTTTGGACGTTCATCATCCCAAAAACGTTTTTTTCAAAACGTTTTTCTTCCAGTTTCAGGACAAACTCATATTTGACTGTTCATTCAATATATGATTATCTTCTTTTAGGGATAAGCTCTTATATTCGAAACTTTTTTAAACAAGCAACATATTATGTGTTGTAATAAAGGGGTGAGTATTAGGTGGGTTTTGGTTCTATCGCTGCGAATATACTGTTGTTTTTGGGAGTAATTGTTATTGCTTCTTCCTTCATATTCTACATGAATTCGTACGCTTCGGAAACATCGTCGGCTATGACGATACAAAAAAACCAGATGATGGATGAGATGCATTCTCAGATATCCATTCTCTCGAGCGATCTCAATACAACGAAGAATCCTGATGAACTGAAGTTGTATGTTCAGAATACTGGTTCAACAAGACTCACGCTATCAGAGACTGATGTATATGTTGATGGGAACCGAATCTCCCGTTCGAATAGGTCTGTGTCTGTCGAGTCTGATACTGATGTCGGTAATCCTGGTTTGTGGGATCCTGATGAGATCATTGAATTGATCGTCTCTCGAGATGTCGATTCAGGCGTTTTCCCGGTGAAAGTAGC
>CAZRUJ010000033.1:0-10644 GCA_964603345.1 uncultured Methanosarcinales archaeon
TTTGATAAACGAAAAATCCTCGACATCATCAAACCAACTCCTGAAGAACGGCGTGCTATCTCCGAGGTCACTGCAGAGATAAAGAAATGCATAGAGAGAAGCGCTCAGGAAAGCTCTATCAAGGTTGAAGTGGTGCCAGGAGGGAGCACTGCCAAAGGGACGTTTCTGAAAGGAGATTTCGATATCGACCTGTTTGTCAGATTCCAAACAGAAGATACGGATCTCTCACAACTTCTCGAGATCATCCTTGGAGATTGCTGCGAACAGAAAGGATTTCTGCTCAAAAGAGTCCACGGTTCAAGAGATTATTTCAACTTCACATACAAAGGATTCTTTTTCGAGATCGTACCAGTCAAAGCCATCAGCGACATCAAGGAAGCGAATAACGTTACAGACATGTCCCCGCTGCATGTTATCTGGGTGCAGGATAAACTGACAGAAACAATCAAAGATGACATCATGATAACAAAACAATTCTGCAAGGCAAACGGCACATATGGAGCCGAAAGTTATATCAACGGTTTTTCAGGGCATGTTATAGATATTCTTGTCATCCACCACGGTGGTTTCGAACCTCTTCTTCAAGCCGCCTCGACGTGGAAGAGAAAACAAGTCATCGATCCGGAACAAGCGCACGATAACCCATATCAAGCGCTCAACAAGTCCAAACTGCACTCACCGCTCATCGTCATCGATCCCATAGATCCATACCGCAATGCAGCAGCCGCTCTGTCAGCAGAGCAATTCAAACGATTTATAGACAGCGCAAACCGATTTCTCAAACACCCTTCAAACGATTTTTTCACAGTCATCCCTTATGAAAAGAATCGACTAGTCAAGCGACGAAAACAGGGTGAAGCGCTCTTCCTCATCAACATCATCCCCCATGTAGGCAAAAAAGATGTCGTTGGAATGAAAGTGATGAAGATCTTTCAATTTCTCAAACGGCATCTGCAGCTTCACGAATTTACCATAACGCATTCGAAGTGGTGGTTCGATAAAAACGAATCTAAGATCGCGCTATATGTCAAGGACAAAGAATTATCACCCGAAGTCACACGTCAAGGACCCCCTGTAAGCAAGACAGAGGATGCAAAGCGTTTCAGAAAAGCCCACGAAAACGTATTTGAAACACATGACATATTATACGCGACCATCCCACGGCAATTCGTCAATCCGAAAACATGCATCAGGCACCTTCTCACACAACCATATGTGAGTGAACGATGTAAAGAATACCATCTCGATATCATCGATGACAAGAAGAAACAAAACGAAGAAGCAAATGGGAAAAAAAAGGACAACACTCAATCAAGTTGAGCATCCAATTTCTTGAGCGCGTTATCAATACCTATGAACAGATTATATTCCACAAGTTCCGAATTATAGATTGCACCATCAATATCGAGTTTCGCCTTGATCTCATATTTCGAAGCAACATCTTCAGTCTTGTGAATAGGCTTAAGTGTGACAGTGAGATTTCTCAAGTTCTCACGCTCAGAAAATTTCCGGGCATAATTGCCAACCACTTTTTTAACAATAATAAATTCAGCATAGCCCAATTCCTTGAAACCAACCAATGTTATGTTTCCACCAAGTTCTATCATACAATATCCCACATCAAAAGCTCATTGGAAATGAATATGATGAAAAACTTATATAAATCTTACTACAGCGCTTATAAACGGACGATACAACACAATCAAGAGCTCTCATGACAGAGAGCGAGTCTGCAAACCACAGCTTTTATAAAAGATATATAGTTCTCCTGGAATGAGACCTGAATGTGGGCGGTAGCTTGCCTGAACGGGCCTTGAAAATAAGCACGTAAAACAATAATGGAGGCTGACAAAGAAAATGAGTATGTACAAGTATATCAGAGAGGCTTGGAAAAAGCCCAAAAACAGTCTTGGCGATCTCCGGATGAAACGTCTGATAGAATATCGACGACAACCTACGACACTGAGAATTCAACGACCTACACGTCTTGACAGGGCGAGATCTCTCGGATATAAGGCGAAAACAGGTTTTATCATTGTCAGGCAGAGAGTCCTCAGAGGAGGACATATGCGAGAAAAATTCAAAGGCGGACGACGACCTAAAGCATATGGAAGGAGAAAGGTTGTCGGAAAGTCATATCAGCAGATTGCTGAGGAACGCGTGGCAAGACAATACACTAATTGCGAAGTTCTCAATTCCTACTATCTGGATAAGGATGGAAAGCATTATTGGTACGAAGTGATCCTTGTCGATAGGACAAACCCTAACATCCTAAAGGATAAGAACATCAATTGGATCTCCCTTGAGAAAAACAGGGTGTTCCGCGGTAAAACCAGCGCTGGCAAGAAAAGCAGAGGTCTCAGAAACAAAGGCCTTGGAGCTGAAAAAGTCAGACCGTCCCAAAAAAGCAATAAGAACAGGCTTCATTAGAAGAGCAGTTATTTTTTTTCTTTTTTCATATACTTATATCTTGATTTCACATCAGGCAACATAACACATCATCGGATTACCGATTCTATACCCTTCTTGAGAATATATGAGACCACGGAATGGAACTGACCATTTTTGAGATCAGAAAGATTGCGGCTATTAGTAATATGATGATCGGACCAGTAGAAAAATCAAGAGTATATGATAAGAAAAGACCCCCTACTGTCGAGACCAAAGTGATGAGAGAAGAGGCAATCATGATCGAACGCATCCGCTTGAAGAACATGCTTGCTGTAGCAGAAGGTATTGTCAGAATAGCTATCATGAGAACTATGCCAACAAGGCGGATCGTCGCAACGATAGTAAGCGCTATGAGCGAATAGAGGATAATATTGATCAACCCAACAGGCAGGTTTCTTGTTCTTGCGTATTCCTCGTCAAATACCACAAGCTGCAATGGATTGTACAGAATAACGACAGTCACTATGATAACGATATCAAGCGCGGCGATAAGAAGCAGATCCGAACCAGAGACAAGCAAGATGTTACCGAAAAGATAGGTGAACAAGTCGTTTGCATATCCGGTTGTCATGAAGATGAACACCAAGCCGATTGCCATCCCCACAGACCACATGAAACTCAACAACGTATCTATCCGTCGTTTCGAGCCCTCACGGGAAACACCGATACCGATCGCAGAAGCGAGACTGAAGACTATCGCTCCGAAAAGAGGATTAGTCTGGAGATAATAGCTAATACCAAGCCCTCCGAAAGCGGCATGGGCGATACTACCTGATATCATAGACATCCTCTTGACAACAATATAAGTGCCAATGATACCGGCAGCTATCGAGGCGAGGATCGCCACGAGCAACGCATGCCTGAAGAACTGAAATCCTAACGCCTCAAACATCGCAGACCTCCTTTAGCGATATCGTTTCGAAAGGATGATATTTGATAGCATGCGATTTGCATTTGTTGACGCAGATGACTTCCTTGACATATCGCGCCATCATATCAAGATCGTGATCGACGATGATGATGGCCAACCGCTCATTGAGCTGGGAAAGCAGAGTATAGAATTCTTCCTGGATGCTCATATCAAGATTTGTCATGGGTTCATCAAGAACAAGCAGTCGAGGATTGTTCGCCAGCGCCCGTGCCACGAACACTCTTTGTTTCTGACCTCCAGATAATTCGTTGAGCTTCTTATCCTTGAGATGTTCAATGCCAAGTTTGGCAAGGGTCCGTGTGACAGCAAGGTGATCCGTTTTCGTGTAACGCTTGAATATGAAAGGACCTATACGACTATGCAAGACAACTTCATACACAGTGATGGGAAAATCGAAATCAATATCATTGAATTGAGAGAGATAGCCGATATGCTTGCGCCCTAACCGAGGTCGTTTCCCGAAGATCCTGATCGTCCCTCTTTTCGGCTTGAGAATGCCAAGAATCAGTTTGAGCAAGGTAGTCTTACCACCACCATTGGGACCTATGATGCCGACAAAATCCTTCTCGTACACGCTGAAATTGATATTCTCGAGGAATTCCTCATCCGTATAACTATATGCGACATTATTGAATGTGACGATTTTTTTCTTGTCATCAGGTGCCATCGAAATCCTACCCCGTAAACGATTCAAGGATGCGAACGAAAAACATCCGGCCAAGCATCAGGTCATGATACGGATATGACTCCTGAAACATTCTTAAGATTTTGCACATATTCCCGTGCGAGCGGGTCGACAGGGATCACCGTGGCATTTATCTCTTCAGCAATCGACTTCGCCACCGAGCTGTCGAACTGATCTTGTATCAGGATCGTTCGGATACGGTGCTCACTCGCCATATCGACAATCGATCGCATGTGTCTTGCAGTAGGTTCTTTACCCTCATCTTCGATGGCGATCTGCTCGAACCCATAATCACGAGCAAGATATCCCCATGACGGATGGAATACAAGTATCCGTTCAGTGTCAGAATGCTCAAACATATCATCCAACCTGTTATCAAGTTCATCCAGAGATTCAATATATGAATCAGCGTTTTCCGAATAGGACGTCTCGTGTTCGGGATCTTTCTCAATAAGCGCTTGTTCAATGGTGCGCACTTGTCTTGTCACTTGTTTGGGCGACAACCAAATGTGAGGATCGATAGAATCATTTTTTCCTATGAGAGAGACATCCTTTGAAGTATCAACTATAATCATGGCTTTATTGTATGATCTAAGCGTATCGAGATGAGTTTTCTCGAAAGGAATATGACCTATCGTGAAATAAATATCAGCTCGCTCTACCATCTTCAGATCACTTGGTCGGGGATCATAGGTTGCAGGACTCGCTCCAGGCGGTATGAGCGAACGCACAGTCACATGCTCCCCGCCGACCTGTTTGACGAATTCCTCTTGAGGAAGGATGCTGACAAGAACGGTGAGCGTGTCAGCGTCAGAAACCCCATCTCCAGATATCGGAAAACGAGCATCATCAGATAATACAGCGCATCCCGTAAACAAGATGGAAAATAATATCGTCACTGAGATAAGCGCAACAGACGTTTTTGTCAGAAGTACCATCATAACAAATAATCACCAAATATTTATAAATATTATTGATTATCATTCTCAATAATGAAATCCCGTAAGACGTTGCAAAAAATAATCATAGACACTGCTATCGCGACAACAACATCATTTTTTTCAGCAGAAGAACTGTTGAAGGAAGTCAGAAAGGAAGATGAGCGCATAGGCCTTGCCACCATCTATAGGCATCTGAAACGATTGCGCGATACGGAAAGCATCTATTCATATTCCTGTAATGGCAAGCGCGTATATTCAAAAGAAAATAAGAGCCATTGTCTTTTCATCTGCGAGAATACAGGTAAGATATTACATTTCAACGTGGAATCACTCGATTTTCTCAAGAATAAAATTCCTGGAGATATACATAGTTTTCAAATCGAAGTAAGAGGAGTATGCACTGAGTGCCAATCCGATGTTCAGACATCACCCAATCAAAGCAAAGGAAGCACCATGCGATGAATAATAACAGGAAACACCTTGCGCCAAGAAAGATTTAAAAGAAAGAACGCTTTAACAACAGCATGAGCATCAGCGATGGAAACACACAGAGAAAATCCCGAGCGGACATTCAGCATAAAAAAGCATATCGTAATTCAGTACACAAATGGGTTGCAGAAGCGGGCCTCGGATTGTGGGTGGTGATATTTCTCCTCATCGTTTTCGGATCGATATTCATCTTCAACATCGAACAATTAGCGAGGAACATGGTGTTGCAATACGGTGCTATAGGCATCTTCCTGTTCGCCATCCTCACCGACCTCCTCATCCTCCCTGTCGGAGCGGACGTCCCCCTCATATTAGGGATACTGCTTCCTGATCTCAACAACGCATCTGCACTTATCCTGGTACTCTGTGCATCATACATCGCGATGACCATTGCATATTTTATAGGGCGGACGGCAGGACTTGAAGGTCTTGAACGATTGCTATCAAAAAAAACTATGAAAAGGATAACAAAGATCAGAGCATACAGAAAATACGAACGATGGGGAATGTTTATTGCATGCCTGACACCAATACCATACATCCCCTATCTTGCAGGCGTATTCAAATTCTCGTTCCTTGATATGATTAAGTTCATGGTAATTCCTCGAACCCTACGATATCTTATCGTATTCACCTTAACGATAACGATAGGAAGCGATGTTCTCGGATTCATATAAGGCATATAGGTAATATAAAGAGTGATATGAAACTTCCGATACAATAAACAAGAGAGGATGTACATACACACATGCGCAAGCCATCAATGGACCGCATCAAGGACAGCAACACAACCACCAATACGTTTTTATAGCTATAAACATCAACACAGGACATGAGACATGAGAAAAAAAGGATGCAGGTACGACCTTCATGGAAGGATGCTTTTGCAAAAGCAATCACATCATTATCCAGATCAGCACCCACGATCATAGGCATAATACTTCTCATAGGATTGCTCAAGACAGTAACAAGCCAGGAGCTAATAGCATCATTATTCTCTAATTCGCCAATTCTTGATAGCATCATAGGATCGATAGCGGGAAGCATCATGACAGGCAATGCCATGACAAGCTATGTCATAGGAGGAGAACTTCTCACAAGCGAAGTGAGTCTTGTAGCAGTCACCGCGTTTATCGTATCCTGGACGACAGTGGGCATCATCCAATATCCCGCGGAAAAAGAACAGCTCGGAAAACAATTCGCCCTCATAAGAAACTTCCTTTCATTTATCTTATCATTTCTGGTTGCGATAGTGACAGTCGCGGTGGTGAGCATCATATGAGACCGAATCTGAAACGATGGTCGTTTCCAGCCATCACAGCGATCATCATAGCAATAAGCGCTTTTCAGAATACAACGATCGCACGAGATAGCATCATGACATCAGCAGACATAATCATCTCACTGCTTCCCATCTTCCTATTAGTTATTGTATTGATGGCGCTGAGTATCCGCTATGTCGATGTGAAACGGATAGGATCCCTTCTCGGATCATCTTCAGGCATGAAAGGAAAACTCATTTCCATCATAGGAGGTATCATCTCCACAGGAGCCATCTATATGTGGTATCCTCTCTTAGCGGATTTGAAACATAAAGGCGCCAGTCATGAGAACATCGCTATCTTCCTGTACAATCGTGCCGTCAAGCTACCATTGCTTCCTTTGATGATAGGATATTTCGGCATCGTATTCTCGATAACACTCCTTATTACAATCATCATATTCTCACTCATCCAAGGAAATATCATACGAGCAATCTTCAATCGCCAGAGGCATGCATCATGAAAGTCAAACTGCTCGTATTTACCAAGGTCAAAAACAAAGGATTAAAACAGCTTATCGCAGAATACGAAAGACGGTTGGTCCATCATAATGTCCGATTCGAGACACTGACTTTTCCCGAATCGAAACAGGATAAACAACAAAACAGGCTCAAGATTTACAAGACGCAACACCAGCATGAAACAATAGTGCTTCTCGATGAGTTCTCAACGAGAATGACCACAAAAGATTTTTCCTCATTTCTCAAGAAACGATGGATCGATGGAGGGGTCGTGACATTCATACTCGGTGACGCGCACGGATTCGAAGAATCGTTCAAGAAAGAGTTCGAATATCGCATCTCGCTATCACCCATGACATTCCCGCATGAGATTGCATGGCTTGTGTGGATCGAGCAAGTATATCGTTGCGTATGCATACAATCAAACATCACTTATCACAAATGAGAGAATAAAAGAAACATAACAGGACAAGAAAAAAAAGAAACAAGACCAAACTCATCTGCGCGTCCTGAAGCGTTCCAACGTCTCATTGCGTTCAACATTATGATCGATAATGGGAGAAGGATAACCATCCACGGGCTTTTTCTCAATATCAAGAAGATCCTTGCCCGAAAGAGCGCCAAGCTCATAAACCCACTTGCGGATATATTCACCATCAGGATCGAATCGCTTCTGCTGACGCCACGGATTGAAGATGCGAAAATAAGGTTGAGCATCGCTTCCGGTGCTTGCAACCCATTGCCAGTTAGCATTATTGACCGAAGGATCATAATCAATAAGATGGTTTGCAAAAAAGCGTTCTCCCCAACGCCAATCGATATGAAGATCTTTGGTAAGGAAACTCGCAGTTACCATACGAAGACGATTATGGATGTAACCAGTCTTTACGAGTTGTCGCATACCAGCATCAATAAGCGGAAAACCAGTCATACCATCACACCATCGCTTGAAACAATCCTCATCATCATTCCACAAGCCAGTCTCATCAATATCCTGAAATGTCATTGTGAATACGCGTGGATGATGATAAGCAATCCCTGTGAAGAAATCCCGCCAATACAATTGCCTGAGAAGGGGATGATCCTCACCGAGCGTTGTCTTCATGGCATGAAAGGTCTCTCTGATAGAGACAGTGCCGAACTTGTGGTGCGCAGAGAGTTTAGTTGTCAGATCATGTGATAGGATATCCCGTTCATGAGCATAATCACTATATCGACCGAGATCATCGAGGATAGAGAGCGCTTCCAAGCGACCGCCATGAAAAGCGATATGGGAATTGGTCCGTTTCAGGAGTTTCTCTTTGAGTCCTGACAAGCGATCGTAACCTTCAAGACCCTCAAACGAAACGGCTTTTGAAAGAGATCTCGGTTTTCGGACATTCATCAACCGAGTATTATTGAAAAAAGGAGTGAACACACAATAAGGCATTCCATCAGGTTTTAGCGTGAATTCGGGAGGAAACAAGAGATGATCGTCAAGAATGTGACAATCAATACCAAAGTGCTTACAGCACGACCTGATAGCATCTTCCCTTCTTGAAGCGAAGGGAGTATAATCCTTTGAGAGGAATATGCTCTGAAAAGAGGATTTTTCGTGTATCGCTCTGATGACATCGATGAGATCACCATGTTCGACATTAAGATGTGCATGCCGTTCTCGAAGCGTGCGATCAAGCTCCTCGAGCGATCCAAACATGAATTGGAATGCGTTATCGGAAAAATAATCGTGACCGTCAGCCTGATCATGAGTGAAGACAAACAAAGGAATAACAACCTCCGACATAGATACGGCTTCGAGAAGACCCGTGTTATCATCAAGACGAAGATCTCTTGTGAATAAGAACAAGGAAGTATCATAAGTCTTCATGGAAAAAGCACAGGGCCGTGAAATATATAAAATCTATGGAAAAAAACAAAGACAAAAATGCATATCCAACTTCAATCATGTTCTTGAAGTCATGTTCTCTGCAATCGAGACTTCGATAAAAGAAGCTCCGTGATTGACGCCGAAACTGCCTGCGAGCACGACGATAAGATCTTTTGAATCAAAACATCCCCTGTCGATAAGAGAAGGTATCGCCTGCCTAAGAAATCCGTTGACGTTGTTCGTCCTCTCGATAGGAGAGGCGATCACACCATATGATAATGAGAGTTGGCGCATGACCTTCTCATCATAACACTGCGCATATACGATTTTCCTTCCACGATAAGCAGCGAGATACCGAGCGGTCCGACCGCTCATCGTATCAATAACAATTGCTTTGACAGGGAGCTTGAGCGTCGCCCGGATCGCCGCTTTTGCCAAATAGGCAGAAATCTCGTTATTGATCTTATGAGAAGATATCTCGTTTATGGGTTCGATCTGATTCTCGACTTGCCGTGCGATACCGGTCATCGCCGTGACCGCTTCAACAGGATATTTTCCGTATGCAGTCTCACCACTCAACATAATAGCATCGCTCCCATCATAGATAGCATTAGCAACATCACTCACTTCCGCACGTGTCGGTCTGGGATGATCAATCATGGAATGCATCATCTGTGTTGCTGTGATGACAGGACGACGACGTTCAAGACATTTCTCGACAAGATATTTCTGGATTCCGGGAATCTTTGGAGCTTCTATCTCGACACCGAGATCCCCTCTGGCAACCATGATACCGTACGCATGATCGAGTATCTCATCGATGTTATCCACACCTTGCTGATTCTCAATTTTAGCGATGATCTTGATGGAACTCCCATGCTTATCAAGGATCTGCTGGACTGCCAAGACATCCTCTTTCGAACGGACGAACGAATGAGCAATGAAGTCAACACCGTTATTCACGGCGAATTCAATGTAATCCTTATCTTTTTCACTGAGTGCAGGAAGAGAGAGTTCGGCGCCTGGCACGTTGACACTTTTGTTGTTCTTGATAACACCATCATCCTGTACGATACAAGTAAGATGATCTTTGTTGTTCTCCTGAACAGTCATGCGGATATCACCATCATCGATAAGAATCTCATCACCCACATCAACATCGGAACAGAATCCTGTATGAGAGAGAACGATACGATCTTCGCTGCAAACCGCATCTTGCAAACCAGTCACAACAATACGTTGCCCTTTCCTGACAGTTATCGGTGAATCACAGGTTGTCGTTCTCACTTCAGGACCTTTCGTGTCAAGAAGGATACCGATGCGATCTGACACGCTCTTGACATTATCGATAACCTGTCTTGTCTGTCCGTGAGTCTGATGTGCTGTGTTAAGACGGACAACATCCATCCCTTTCTGATGAAGCTCTTTGAGAAATTCTGGATCGCAGTTGAGATCCGATATAGTCGCTACTATTTTCGTTTTCTTTGTCATGATTCC
>CAZRUJ010000034.1:0-2957 GCA_964603345.1 uncultured Methanosarcinales archaeon
ATTGAGACTGAGTGATTTTAAATCGAATGAGTATGCGAATCTCATCGGAGGAGCGGATTTCGAGCCAAAAGAAGATAATCCAATGATTGGATGGCGGGGAGCGAGCAGATATTATAAAGGTAACTACAGAGAAGGATTTGCTCTTGAATGCCGTGCTATCAAGAAAGTCCGAGAAGAGATGGGTCTGGAAAATCTCGAGATAATGGTGCCGTTCTGCCGGACAGTCGCGGAAGCGAGAAATGTCGTTGACGAGCTGGCAAAGAACGGTCTCAAGCAAGGGGAGAATGGTCTTCGCATCATAGGGATGTGCGAGATACCCTCGAATGTCATCCAAGCAGACGAATTCCTTGATATCTTTGACGGGTTCAGCATCGGAAGCAACGACCTGACACAGCTCACGCTCGGACTCGATAGGGACAGCGAGATCGTCAACCATCTCTATGATGAAAGGAATGAGTCTGTCAAACGACTCATCAAATGGGTTATTGAAACTGCGAATCACAAGGGCAAGTACATCGGTATCTGTGGCCAAGCTCCTTCTGATTACGATGACTTCGCGACATTCCTTGTCGATTGCGGCATCCAATCCATGAGTCTGAACCCTGATACTGTAATCAAAACAACACTCAAGATTGCAGAGAAGGAAAAGGAACTCGGTATCAAACCGGAATAGATTCTGGATTTTTTTATTTTTGATATAATTTGTTTCTTTCGTTCTCAATATTGTTTATAAATCTTATAATTATAATGACTAATATTATTGTTATGCCAAGAAATATTATGGACGTTATTATTAACGAGTTTAAACTGTTTCCAACCAATAGTGATTTTATTAAATTATACATTCCTTGCATGAGTAAAATGACAGTACCTGTAATTAGACCTGCAGCTATGGTTTGTTTCTTTTCTTTAATTTTGTTTCTGATTTTTTTTTCTTCTTCAAGAATTATTCGGTAGATTTTTTGTGGTTCTTTTTCAATGTTGGCTTCTAAACTTTGATATTCTCCAAATTCATCTGCCATATACATTGCTTCTCTGACTCTATTTTTATCTCTTTCTGGTATTTTATTTTTTATCTTTTCATATCGTTTCAATTCTTTGTACTCTTGCTTTAAGAATGTGTCAATTACATTTTTCCACTTCATTCTAGAATTATATTATTATAGTCTCTATATGAAACTGTTGTTAGTCTTACTGATACAAGAACCAGCCAATCATGACGGTGAGAATGCTTGTGATACCGATACTGTTAGCGAGAACTATCGGGGCATCATCAATCTCAATACCATATAACACCCAAACAATACTGCCTGCAAAGATCAGTAAATATGTGAGGATGGATACGTCACCAGCGCTTTTCCTGTTGAAAATACGGATGGCTTGCGGGAAGTTGGCCAGAGCCATACCCATACCGAAAATCGTCGCAAGAATACTTAAGAGCGTCATCGCTTATTTGGCAGAGCCTTTTCACTTAAAAGAATTCCGTGTCTTGAAACCACATGAAAAATAAAAAAAATAAGAACCTTTCTATTCGTGATGAGCTATATCTTCTTTATCCGTGAAGACATAATCTTTCAATTCGGAATGAAATTCCTCATCGTTTTGACGAAGCCACTCAATAAGCATGGCAGCATGCTCTTTCTCCTCTTTAGCGTTGTGAAGAAGAATCCCTTTGAGGTTCTTGTCTTTTGTCGCGTCAGCACGCTGGTTGTACCAATCGACAGCTTCAAGCTCTTCACGAAGCGAATCGATAGCTCTCTTGATGTCAAGAGTCTTTTCAGTTAATGTATTTATTTCTTCATGCATTTCATTTCACCAATGTATTTGTAAACCACATTCATTTTTATATCTTGCGAAGAACATCCTTTCAAGCGCAGTGCAAGGAACTGATTTTTCTCGCGTCATGACACACTCCTCCATAAATCTTTTAAAACATATATTATATAATTTTTTTCTAATGAAGTGATATTCATGGCACGACTAAAGAATGGATTAGATTGGATCTCTATGATACTTCTTATTATAGGAGGTATCAACTGGGGACTGGTAGGACTCTTTAAATTTGATTTGGTGGCGACACTATTTAACAGCATACCTGTGTTGAGGGATGTCATCTACACTCTTGTTGGTATAGCTGCGCTCTACGGAGTGTATGTTGCTTTGAGAGAAGATTAGATATTTGATTTCTTTTTTTTCTTTTTTTTGTATATAACAAATTTTATTAATATTGCTTTTTTGATCGTACAGTCATATGGTTCTTATCCATGCCTGCGGATTTATTATCTATACTATGACAGCAAATAACGAACCTACTTATCTTCTTATCAGAAGCGCTAAAGGGAAAATGTGGGGGTATCCGAAGGGAAAACAAGATCCTGACGAGTTGGATGTGGAAACTGCCCGAAGGGAAGTCAAGGAAGAGACAGGAATAACAGTCAAACGACTCGACGGTTTCAAGAAAGATATCCACTACCTCTCGCGAAAGGACAAGCCGAAACGACTCACGCTGTTTCTTGGGAAAGCGAAGCACACCAATGTCGTCCTCAAAGCCGATGAGGTCGACTCATATGACTGGCTGACGTACGAACAAGCGCTTGATAGACTTTCATTCAGAGACCTCATGCAACCGCTCACGCTGGCGCACAGACTCGTACGACAACAAGAAGGTGATTTCACATGATGAAACCGGAAAGCATACTTTTTGCAGTAGGCATACTCGCGATCATCGCAGGAGTGCTAATCAAACTGGGAGTGCCGCTTGGAAACCTCCCTGGAGACATCCGGATAGTGCAGGAGAATGTCAAGATATATATTCCCATCACGACAATGATCCTTGCAAGCATTCTTTTCTCAGCACTAGTATATGTGATTCGATCGCTCAATATCTGAATCATCTCCTTTGTCTTGTTTGACATTGAGAAAAATGTTTGTTATCATTTTTCAATAGCTTGATACTT
>CAZRUJ010000034.1:3057-9888 GCA_964603345.1 uncultured Methanosarcinales archaeon
TTGAGAAAAATGTTTGTTATCATTTTTCAATAGCTTGATACTTTTCTTGTTTGACATTGAGAAAAATGTTTGTTATCATTTTTCAATAGCTTGATACTTTTCTTGTTGAAAGTTGAGAAAAATGTTTGTTATCATTTTTCAATAGCTTGATACTTTTCTTGTTTGACATTGAGAAAAATGTTTGTTATCATTTTTCAATAGCTTGATACTTTTCTTGTTTGACATTGAGAAAAATGTTTGTTATCATTTTTCAATAGCTTGATACTTTTCTTGTTGAAAGTTGAGAAAAATGTTTGTTATCATTTTTCAATAGTTCATAACATTTATAATGGTTCTGTGCTGTTATTAAAGGGAAACGGTCGCTTTATCAGAAGCGAACTGGAAAAAGGAGTTGACATATGGAAACGATCAGAGTAGCAATCAACGGTTTCGGGCGTATAGGGCGAATGTTTTTCAGGGCGGCGCAACAATATGATAGCATCAAGATAGTGGCTTGTAATGATCTTGCAGATAAGGAAACGCTTGCGCACCTATTCAAATATGATTCCGTTCACGGTCGATTTCCAGGGGATGTGCATGTCACTGATAAGGGAATCTCTATTAACGGGAATGAGATTATCATCTATTCAGAAAAGGATCCTAGACTACTGCCTTGGGAATATCTCGGCGTCGATGTGGTTGTCGAATCGACAGGAATATTCAGAACAAAGATGCTTGCAGAACAGCATATTGTTGCAGGAGCTAAAAAAGTGTTACTTTCAGCACCGGCAAAAGATGATACGATCAAAACATTCGTTGTCGGTGTTAACGAGCACGATTACAATCCTGCAAAGGATCATGTCATAAGCAATGCCAGTTGCACGACAAATTGCTTGGCCCCTATCGTTAAAGTCCTCGATGACAATTTCGGGGTGAAACGAGGTTATATGACAACAACACACGCATACACGGCAGATCAGCGATTGCAGGATGCTCCCCATAAAGATATGAGACGAGCACGAGCAGCGGCTCACAACATCATTCCCACATCGACAGGAGCTGCAAAAGCGGTGGGTAATGTCATACCTCATCTCCAAGGGAAGTTGGATGGTATTGCCTTGCGAGTGCCTGTCATTAACGGTTCGATCACTGATTTTGTTGTTGAACTCGATAAGGATGTGTCAGTAGAGGAAGTCAATGAGCTCATGAAAGACGTCTCGCACCATCACCTCAAGGATGTGCTCTATTATACAGAAGAGCCTCTGGTCAGTTCGGATATTATAAACAATCCGCATTCATCGATTTTCGATGCCAGCCTGACATTCACACAAGGAAATCTTGTCAAAGTGGTTTCATGGTATGATAACGAATGGGGCTATTCGAACAGGTTATGCGATCTCATCCTGCGTATGTTCTGATATCAGAATATTATTTATTTCAATAAAAAAGGCACATTACAATGACAACATCCTCCAAACCAAAACGAGAATCACAGACAAACCAGTCTATCCATGAGTCGATAGCACCATTGTCAAAAGGGTTTTTTTTGACATCAATATTCGGTTTTCTGATCGCGGTGATGTTCATAGCAAATTATTCACTTGCTTGGGCTACAATTATAGGGATACTATGTGTTGTTATGTTCCTCGCCTCGGTGATAAGCATGACAAAAGCGCCTGTCGAAGAGGAACTGGCGCTTGACGAGCACGTCAAAGGAAGAGATGACCGGGTGGTTGTTATGAGCAAAAAAGAATATGAGCAGTTAAAACATGCTCAAGACAAGAAGTGACGGTGTATCATATTATGAACTTGCAGAAGATAAGCCAATATTTTTTCATCATCGCAGCGATTATAACAATATTTGATGGTGTGTTCGAATTAACACCTGAGATGGTTAATATTAAGTTTATAGTTCTCATACTATCTGGTCTTGTCGTGGGTGTGATGAGACACAATCAAGATGATCAATTCCTCATTTCAGGAATAGTATTTACCATAGCAGGATATGTTCTTATCAGGTTATTGCAACCTCACATGATGCTAGACGGAATCGAGGAGATGATCATTGACTTTCTCATATTCATAGCATCTGCAGTATTCATACTTTCTCTTGAACGAGTGGTTCTCGAGGTGGCAAGCCCTGGACAGAACGGGTTGTCCGGACAGGAGAATGATTTCAACAAATTGAAACATAAAGCGGAACGTGATATCGAAACCCAAACTTTCGAGCATATATGGGGGGTTATTATTCTTTTTGCTGTGGCATTGACTTTTGTCTCGTTATTGACGCAATTATTCTTTGAAGCAGGACCCTTCCTTATCGTCTTCAACTATGTTGATGCATTGATCACCATTATATTTATCGCTGATCTTCTCGTATTGTATTTGCAATCGAAAAATTTCAAGGATTTTGCAAAACATCATGTGGTTGACATCATAGCAGCGATACCTACAATCGGAGTCTTGAGAGTTCTCAAGCTCGTCAGAGCACTTCGCATCATAAAAATTGTCGGTAAAGGAGCAAAATTGGGACAAGCAATCAAGCTTTATAAGACTGCGAAGTTTTTCAGCGATCACAGCTATTTTAACATGGTAGAAGAAGCAGGATCGAAAAAGACAACATCGACAAGACGTTCTGGAAAAAAACCTCGAAGAAGTGATATTATAGAAAGAAGAAATGAAAGAAAGAAGAAATGAAAAGAAGATATCTTATCCGATAGGGATTATAAATGGTGAGTCTAGTGCCTATCCTTTCTTGCTTCGGTAAACAGAACAGACGTTATGAGCTCGCTAACGATCATATTCTCCCTTTCGCTGAGAAAGCGCTTCTGTCCATAATGACTGTTGGCATTGTTTTGCAAGTTACTATACCCTCAGAGCTTCCCAAGACCTCTTGTTAATAAGTTTTCTTCTATGTGGAGAGCAAACACAAATTTGATTGTTTTGTTTAGTATAGAGAAATAGTCTTTTCTGGACATTCCCAAGAAAGCAAAAGACATAAAAACGAAAGTTCGCATCAAAGACCGCGATGAAACACAAACCGTCCGTTACGATACTGCTTATCGCCCTCTTTTTCCTATCTCAAATGTTCGGTCTTTTTCTTGTCGCCTACGATGCCACACCACAAACGATCGTGGATGAGAATAATCAAACATCTGTACAGATCAATTAAAGCGATACGGCGATTGGAGAACGTCCTGAATTCGAACGGGAGTCCGGACCCTTATGGTATCTTCTTATAGGAATAGCGATCGCCACAGCACTACTATTGTTACTTATACGATTCAGATCAGGAATTCATATATGGAAAGTATGGTATGCGATTGCAGTGACATTGACTATCTCAGTAACGCTTGCCGTCTTCATCGATCGGACGATCTCGCTCATACTTGCCGGTATATTAGCTTATTTTAAGATAATGAAATCCGGTCCAGTCCTCCACAATATTACCGAACTGTTGATGTATGCGGGAATCGCATTTTTGTTCATACCATTATTTGAGACGCTCTGGGTAAGTGTTGTCTTATTGCTTGCGATATCGATATATGATATGTATGCTGTCTGGAAGAGCAAGCACATGATCCGACTGGCCAAGTTCACCTCGGAAGCGAATCTGTTTGCAGGGCTTGCTATACCGTACAAGGCCACGCAGAAAAAGAAACAAGCCACAACAAGAAAACAAGCTGTTCCGATGAAGGATACTAAAACCACGTCAAAGCGAACGAGACAGAAACAAGCCATCCTCGGCGGAGGGGACATCGTCTTTCCGCTGCTGTTTGCAGGAAGCATACTCAATATCCTTATCATGGATGGGATGGGCACATCCTTGGCATTGCTTTATACAAGTATCGTGCCGATCACCACGACGATAGCACTGACGCTACTATTCTATAAAGGAAAGAAAGATAGGTTCTATCCGGCAATGCCGTTTCTGACAGCGGGATGTTTTGCAGGACTTGCAGTGCTACAACTCATCTTATTGTTGTTGTGAGTGTTCTATTCTTACTTGAATATTCGTTGATATTCTTGTATCGCCCTACAATCAACTTCAAAAGAAAGCGCTGACGTATCGTGTAACTGAATCCATTTTAATTCTTCAGCTTCGTTTTTCTTCATTTCACCAGAATACGCAGTTATCACATAATAATGGATTCTCAATAACCCTTCATCACTTCGGTCCAATAAGCTGCAGATGTAGGAATACTCTTTAGGAATAAGATTCAATTCCTCTTTAAGCTCTCGTTTCATAGCTTTTTCATACGACTCGCCCGTTTCTACGTGACCGCTAGGAATTACTGTTTTTCCAGGAATGTATTTTTTCAAAAGGGATCATTTCTCGATGAGCATTCTTCCTTTCTCGATTATAAGAAATGCCACACACTCTACGAATTCCATGAGTTGCTCATATGAAGTTTCCTATTTAAGAATAACGCTTATTTGAAGTTTTCATCGTGTAAACTTTTATAAAGACAGTCGTGTTTTCGCGTTACGGCTAGGCCGGGTGGTTGACCCTCACCTGTAACGCCAAATGGGTCGTTGGGCGGGCCGAAGCGCGAAGGGCGGCTTTGCCGGTGGGAACGGTCTTTCTCGGACTGTCGATACCTTGTCCTTCTTGATCGTTGCGCTTGCAAATCTGGTCAGGCCTTGACGGGAGCAGCCATACGCTTGTGAGACGGTGTTTGAAGGGTCGCAGGGAGGAGGAATGAGAAAGGTCAATCCGGTCCTGTCAGTGAAGTCCACCTTTGCGCACGCCACTTCTTTTCTTCATAATCCTAATTGCTTCCTGGGATAATCATAATATTTATGATCGCCGAGATAACATTCTGTGAACACGCCGTTGCGCTTCTTAATCACGATACACCTGTTCGATGAGCCGATCTTTTTGATAAACAAGATAACGTCTCTGTTGTTTCTTGAAGGTCTGGCAAGAACCATTCCCTCTCTCAACTGATAACACCATTTAATAAGGTTCATCGATTGTCCCTGCAATTGTCTGGTGTGCTTATCAAATTCCTTGTTGAACGAGACTTCACCAAGAAGGTTTCTTATTTCATGTTTCAGTTCTCTTGCATTCATCTTTGATCTCATCGAATAATCGCTTGTAAATGATGAGATTCTCGTTTGCAGAAAGTGTTTTTATGTCTTTATCAATCTGAGCCGTAAACTTTCCGAGATCAACGTAGAGATATGTTTTCGAGTATGCGCTAAGAAGTATGGATTTGGTCATCTCGTTCATGGCATGTATTGCGTTTTTTGACTTGCTGATCGATTCATATTGTTCAGTCAATTCTCTGGAGTCAAGAAGCTTGTTCTTGACAATCAGATGGTATTCCGTGATAAGATGCTTCAAGGTCTTGAAACCCTCTCCTTCAAGATGCTCGGCGACAGCCTGTTCATAGGCAAGGATGGTATTTGATAATCCGTAGCGCTTACGCTGTACGGTAATATCTTCTAAAGCGATGGTTGAAACGCAATACCTCGTTGCAGAAGCGATCATAGGCTTTCTCAAATCAGACTCCGTAATGTGAGTGTAATGATAATCACCTTTGCGATACTGAACTCTCTTATTCGAGATGATATAGATATCAATGTCGCTGTATGAATGTTTGTAGAGAAATGAGCCTGAGATAAACGCCCTGCAACTGAAACTCTTCAATAATTCTTTGGCTTTATACGCTCTGGAAGGGATCATGCCAGAGCCGTAGATGTGAAATTCTTGATCGAGAAGCGAGAGTGCCTTGATTTTTTTCGAGATCGAACTATACAGATATGTTTTTTGGTTCGCGCTGAGTTTCTTCTTGTCAAGATATTTCCTAATGATGGCATGTTGTTTTTCTGTGAAGATATGAGGAACGAAGCGATGTTTGTTTTCAAGAACAAGTTGTAATATTTTTTTATTCATATAATATTTTAATATTATATTTATTTATAAATAGGTCTTTTTTTATTTTTTTGTTCTTGGATGTGTGAAAATATTTTTCCATTCATAACTTGTTTCCCGAAATAGTCTCTTCAGTGATATCGTCAGGAGCGATGTCTGCTTTTGAGAACAATTGCTTCTCGATATCATGATAGGCTACATTTCTTTTTTCTACTTCATCCTCCGAAAGCTGGTTGGTGTGAGGATGATCGTAATAGCGACGTCGCAAGTCAGCAAGACGCTCCTCCAATGAAACGATACATTTAGGACTGACACGGTAATCGGCGTACGCGCAGATCTTCAATTCGACTGAATCTCCATCTCTCACATTCTCTATGTTGATCCAATTGGCATTATCAACAAGCCATTTTATTTTATCAGGAACTCCCAACTCCTCGATCATCTGCTTTGTCGCTTCAGGCGCACTTTTTCCATAACGGACTTTCAAGTCAGACTGTAATTGTTGTAATTGCTCTTTCTCTTTTGAAGAACACAGCTGTTTACTCAACGAACTATCCAGATCAAACTTGACGACGTTGCCAAGGTCATGAAGCAAAAGCGCTGCAACAATACAATCACTGTCCAAATCAGTGTCAAGATACCTGCAAAGGAATTCACCGATGGAAGCGACAGTTTTCATGTGAGTCCTGAGAAAAAAAGGAATGCTAAAATGATCATATATGTCGTCAATCGTCTGAATTATATCACTGCATTTCATTATCATATACTCTCAATAACATCAAACAACAGAGAATGCTTCTCCACGACCGTCGCATATTCGGGAATATCCTTCCTCTTCTCTGATGTTAGCATGCAAAGGCAATCTATCTTTGCACGACGCGCTGCTTTGACACCGTTGATAGCATCCTCGACAATAACACAATCAACCTTTTTTATACCTAGCTCCTGTCGAGCAAGCAAGAAGATGTGAG
>CAZRUJ010000035.1:0-9501 GCA_964603345.1 uncultured Methanosarcinales archaeon
ACCGGTCTCTTCAACTTCACGTCTGATCGTGATACTGCTTCCGGAACTTGTTTGCCTGATACGTGTGATACTGCCTTTGAATTCGACGGTTGTATCTTCAGGAAGCTCGGAGCGCATCTCTATAGAAACAGGTTCTTGCAAGGTGGTGATAAGAGCTAGTACTGAGAATCCAATAATCGCAGTCACGAGCGATATCCGGATAAGCGTCCGTTCTTCCATATCACGATAAACGAAAGAATTAAGCATTTAAGGATTCTTTTCATGATATAACGGAATATTTTCGAAAAAAAGATGTGTATTCGTTTTTCTCATTCTTTAGTCCCACCCCCTGCTTTTATTATTATTATTTAGAATAAAGAAACTGCGGGGGGTGGGACTTTCGTGAAAGTGGAAATGTGTTTTTGATCCACGTTTGCCATTCGAACCCACGAACCCACTGTAGGGACAGGATGTCTTCAGATTCTAAAGGAAAAAAGAGTTTCCTTCAGATAAAAAAAGGTCTGCTTAAGTCCTGCGCATTTGACCAGGCTTTGCTACCCCCGCATGGATGAACATGAGAAATGAGAGTTGTCTTTAAAAGTCTTTCTTCAAAAAGGCACTGTTATGAGAAGGAGGTTTGCGAGATTGTGTATTGTCATCCTTTTACTACTTCCAAAAAATTACGTGTGAGGGGTTTTTAATAGGTGATAAAACGAATGCACGATCCCATCATGGTTCGATACGAACTTATTCGTTTTGGGATGAGATTTTCACGAAGCATCCGTAGAAGAATATTGTACAGCTCACTCTGCATTCGCATCAGACATTATTCTTTGGACACGAAGACTGATCGGCTCGTCACTTTGCATTTTCCTGCGATCAATCTCATCAGCGATGATACGATCCACAAGCCGCTTGTAATCGCGAGCACCGCGGCTTGCAGGGTCGTAGGTGAAAATGGATTTCCCTTTCAAAGGAGCTTCGGTTAATTTAGAATTGACACGGATGGGGTTGGTGACCTTATCACCATAATGGTCTTTCATGACTTGATGCATATCCTTGTTGGTCTTGATCCGCTTATCATGAAGCGTAGGAACGATGTATTTCACATCAAGAGTATGATTGTAATGACTGTTAATCTCTTCAATAGCTTGGATCATACTTGAAAGCGCAGAAAGAGATAAGTGCTGGGTGCTTGCGGGAATGATTGCTTCGTTGCATAATAACATCGCATTCTGATTGAGAATGTTAAGGGACGGAGCACAATCAAAAATAAGATAATCGTATGCATCGACTTCTTTGAATTTCTCGATAAGAAGACCGCTTGGATCGTGACGGCCGGCGAGGTGCGTTTCTATCTTAGTCAACGTCTCATTACTCTGGATAACATCAAGATTCTTACCAAGAGAATAGATAGCTTCACGTATGGTCGAATTCCCTTTAAGAACATCGTACATGGTCTTTTCAGGATATTTGTGAAGAGATTCGCCAATGTTACCTTGAGGATCGAGATCGATAAGAAGGACTTTCTTACCTTCCATCGCTAAACCTGCCGCTACACTGATTGCTGTTGTCGTCTTCCCGACACCGCCTTTCCTATTGATTACACAAATACTTCTCATTACCTATGACACCTTACGATACCCGCACGTGCATTAAGAATTAGTATTTAAATATTTCTTTATCGGACAGTGATACTGCTTTTCAAGTGAGAAGATCTTCCTCGATCATTTTGGTATATACTGTTCCTGAGATGTTATGATCTATGGTTCCTCCTGTTCTACGAAATGTCAACGTAACTTTAAGGTTTGTCTTGACATTATCATTGATAACATCTGTGTCGATAGTAGCATTTACCTTTTTGATCTCACCTTTAGGAATCTCTTTGGATGAGAATTTTTTTATAGCGTTATCCTTGTTTGTGATGTTTATTGCCGTGACGTTGATATCAGCTTCGAAATTATTCTTGAAACGGAATTTCAACTCACCATCTGAAGTCAGTGAATGATCCCTGCATTGAAGCTGTTCTCCGAATTCACAACTCTCGGGGATGTATTTGCTCGGATTCAAAAAACCGAAATGAGCGAGAATACCAATTGAAGCTATGATGACAAGCAAAGCCCACCCGTATGTGGTCATGTATTCAAGAGCCACTTGTCCTTTTTTTGAGCGTCGATTTTCGTGTGAGAACAATAGTATAGCATTCACCTTTAATCGCATCATATGCTATCTTGTTTATAAAATTTGTTGTTTGTGAGCTGTGTGCCTTATGACTGTATGGTACAATTTGGACGTTACTATAGCATCCCTGACCTTCCGACAAGAGGTTCTTCTTCCATTTCTGGAGCAGACGTGAACTCGGCTTTTTTCGGATAGTATATGAAAATATTCCTTTCTGGACATGGTCTTATTTTCATAACATTTAAAATAATTTTTCTTCAGAAATGAAGATTATGCGATTATTCATAGCAATAGATTTTGACGATCACAAGCGATATTTCAATAAGATACAAACGAATATATCCTTGAATGACGCTTGGTCGCTTGAATCATTCCATATGACGCTCTTGTTTCTCGGAGAGCAACGTCAAGAGAACATCAGGCGAATAGTAGAATCACTACGTTCGGTGAACGCCGAACCTTTCTTTCTCACTTTCAATCATGTGGGGGTTTTCAGCGTCAAACGACGGAAAGACATATTCTGGGTGGGTGTCAAAGAGGATACTGCCATACGCATTCTTCGTAAAAAGATAATCTCTTCACTACAAGATATCCCTCTCAAGCTCACGAAACGATTCGTGGCGCATGTGACTATCGCTCGTCGTAACCGAGAATCCTCTGATTCGACATTTCACGCATCCCGATTCGATGTTGTAAACAAAACAGTTAGAATAAGATCCTTCAAGCTCATCCAGAGCACGCTCACTTCCAAAGGCCCTATCTATACTGTCATTGAAGAGCTTATGCTGGAAAAATAAGTGAGTTCAGTTCCGATTCGAGAAGTTGAAATGTTTTGTCAAATCGACTTCCTCTTGCTTTTTCTTCTCCTCTTCGGTCATCTCCCTTCGTTTTCCGCCATTACCATGACCTTGTTCGGGATTCTGGGAGCTGGGACCTGTGTTCTGCTGTGCTGTGTTCTGGGAGTGGGTTTCTGGGTTCTGTGGTCTGGGGTTTGTGTTCTGCGGTCTGTGTTCTGTGTTCTGCTGCGCAGGGGCCTGGGAGCTGAGGTCTGTGTTCTGCTGTGCTGTGTTCTGGGAGTGGGTTTCTGGGTTCTGTGGTCTGGGGTTTGTGTTCTGCGGTCTGTGTTCTGTGTTCTGCTGTGCTGGGGTCTGGAAGTGGGTTTCTGTGTTCTGGACGTTGTTAGCAGTGTATTGTTCAGGAGTTATGTTGTCGTTTCCGTAAGTATTAACATTTCGTATGGCTTGATCAAGAAGACTTCCGCCAAATCCCTTATTATTATCTGATGTATCTTTGTTCTCTGCGTCTTGGGAAGGAACAGTATGTTGTTGTCCGTTCGATTCGGCGCTGGGAAATTCGCTTGAGGAGGAAAAACCGGATTGTTTTGTTGCAGAGCTCCTTAATTTCTCGTGGGAATCGGGAATATCGCTCGCTTCGAATTGATCCTTATAATTATGACTGTCTATTTGCTTTGCGTATTTGTTGCTTTTCGGAGTGTCGAAATCAACCTGAACGTTGACAGGATTTCCTGACAATGCACGATCCCTGAATTCTTTGTTGTATGCTTCTCTTTTTTCAGCCTCAATGCCCGATCCTGAGTTCGACTGCGAAAAATCCGAGTTGTTACCTGAGAATCGAGCATCATATGAAGAGCTCTGTGGTCTGGATTCAGGGTTCTGCTGTGTAGGGTTATCGGAGCAAAACTCGGGGTTCGAGGTCTTGCGCTCCTGAGTTTTCCTTCGGATTTGCCTGACCGCAAAATTACTCTTTTGATTCTCTTCAGAGGATGTTGCGACCTTTTCGCTTGTGGAAAGCATTTCTTGTGCCATCCTTTTCGCTTCGTTAGGACTTCCTGCGAGTCCGCTGTTGTAGAGTGTTTCCATGAGTTTTGTCAATTGATCTTCCATAAAAAAGTCACCTTATAACAAACGTATGTTGGTTTGGTTTTTTCTATACGGACATACATTCATTCATTTTTAAATGTTTGTATTTTTTTACATTTCTTGTTCTCAGCAGATAATTTTAAAAAGTATGTGTGCTGTGAATCCTGTGTTTTTCGATTTGGAGATGAAGAAACATTTATATAAAAACATCTACTTCAAAGTGATGATATGTTGTGATTGTTTTACACAGCAATTTTATGGATGTATGAAATTATCTTGAAACGCATGGGGTTGAAAACATTATGAAATCAAACACTATTAATTTGTTGGTGCTGAGTATCTTTTTCATCGTCAGTATATTTTCGCTCGCTGGATCTGCACAGGCTCTCACTCTTAATTTTCAGGATAAGGTCGCTGTTGCTGACCAACAATTGTTCGCGGACCTCTCGAATGAGATTTCGGGAGTTTTAGGTACTGTTAGTTTCACGTTGACTGCGAATCCGCAAGGCCTTGTGGTGACAAACAATGGTCTTATGGCGTGGACACCCACGCCAAGTCAGGTGGGGATGCATACTGTCAAGCTCACTGTAACTGATGGTGTTGAGACGAAGAAAGGGAGTTTTTATATTGAGGTCTTGCCACAATCAGGAATTTCTGTCAATTTCCAGAATAAGATTGCGACAGTCGGACAGATATTGAATGTTGACCTATCCCAAGACGTTACAAGTATCAATCCAGTATCTTATGATCTTATAAACGGTCCCGGTGGCATGACAATCTCGACAAACGGGATGCTTGACTGGACGCCTACAAGTGCAGGGATATATGCTGTTGAAGTGGAAGTGACAGATACTGTTACATCCGCGACTGCTTCCGATACTTTTGACGTCGAGGTGCAACCAGCCGCCCCACCGAATCCTGATATGGAATTAAATCAGAGCGACATGCTTTTCGGAGGTCCGGATGGGATTCGAGGGGATGTGTATACAAAGCAAGTAATATTGGATAACACTGGCAATGACGATCTCACAAATATCCAGGTTGATCTTCTTGGAAAATCAGGTTCTTCGCTCGCATCGAAATATTCAGCGAGTACCATACTGGGTTCGACCTCTCTACTTGCCGGACAATCGACAACGATAGACGTGGAGATGACCATACCAGATGATACTCCGATCTTCGAACATAGGATTGGTCGGTTAGAAGTGACTGGTGATACGGCATCCACGACACTGACACGACATTCTGATCTTAATATGCAAGCGGAAAGCCTTCTTCGCATCGAAGAGGTGGAAGTTGAAATCAACGGTGATGACGATACTGTCAACCACGGGGATGATGTGGAGGTCAAGGTCGATGATGAGGTTATCGTACATGTCACTCTTGAGAATCGTTATGGTAGTTCAACGAATATCGAACTTGAGGATGCGTACTTTGAGATGGATGATGATGGTGATTGGGATCTCGATCTTGAATCAGATGAAAGCGATATCGATAACAACGATGAAGAGACTTTTGAAGTGAGTTTTACCGTGCCCAACGACGTCGATGACGATGATGTCGAAGTCCTTATCGAAGCATTCGCCGAGGATGAGGATTATGGGTTTGAACATGCTGATGAGTTCATGTTCTATTTCGAGCTCGATAGGGAATCGCATGAGATTATTATCGATGACTGGAGCTTTTCACAGGATCCGGTCGATTGCCAGGATGGGTATGTCGATCTCGATGTGACGCTCAAGAATACAGGGAAAAACGACGAGGATGAAGTCCTTCTCAATGCTATGATTGATGATATGGGTTTCACATGGCAAGATAGGGTGCGAGATATTTCCATAGATGAGCATGAGGATGAGCAAGTGAGACTATCCGTCCCTTTAGAGGATGACATGAAGGAGGGTTCTTACTTTGTCAATCTCGAAGCATTCTATGATAATAATGATCTTTCAGATGACAGGTCCGCATTTCTCGAAGTCACCTGTGAGCAGGATGACGCTAATGAAACAGGTGGAGGTGTTGTCATCATAGGTGATGATGAGAACGAATCACAGCAAGAACCGGCTCCCACGCCAAACCCTGTGTATGGGGAGGAAACGTCTCCGCTTGATGATTTCAGGTCGAGCACGGGATATCTGGTCGTTCTGATTGTTATAGGGCTCTCGTTCCTGATAGCTATCGCTTACTTGTTCCGTCAAGTCGTTGATTCGGATAGATGAATGCTTTTTTTCCTTTTTTTTCGTTTTACAGGGTTGAGTGCGATCGGTGATTATCACAACTTTTATAAAGTGATTTCACTGGAAAAGTGCAATACAAAGGTGGTTTATTTATGGGTAAGAAACATGAAAACGATTATGTTGCTATTTCTGAAGGTTTGTTCAATGATCTGGTATTCAATTATAGCTTATTGAATAGTCTTGATGAAACAAATCCATCTCTCGGTCGGGTCAAAAAGATTTCAAACGGAATGGCTATAGAGTATCATGATCCTTCACGCAATCAAAATGTGGATTTGACTTTTGCTGGTCATAACGATGTTGTCGATCCTTCCTACCAGCGTTCGGTAAATGAATATAATGAACGACTCCAGAAAAAGATCAGTGAGATATTGGATCCTTCTTATTTCTTATCGGCAGATAGTGATATCGCTCCTCGTGAAGTGCAGGTAGCGATAAAGGAGTTGACTGATAAATTCTACAAACATTAGAACTGTTGTTTTTTTTCCATTCTGATTTTTTTTATTTTTTAACGGATTTTTTTCACCATAGAATGCTTGTAAGAAACAGGATTCCTTGATTAAAAGGTTTTGATCGTCAGGCTCTTAAACTATGTTTATTATTGTCCATTTTGGGATATGTTCCTGGTTTCATGAATACTTGGCTAGATCGGCAAGCAACACCACGTTCTTTGGTTATCATATCTTTTGATCTCATCAAGCTCTGTGCTACGCTTACAAGCTCACCTTTCAAACTCATGATGGCCACGGGCTCATCAACTTGGATGTCCGATTCCACTTTCGCGATGCCAGGAGCTTTCAGGCTTGCTCCATTACAGATGGTGTTGATGGTCATATCAGTCACCCATACTTTAGGTAGGTGCTTGACACCGTGCTCGATAGGTTTGATAAATTTCCTTAATCTCGATTCATCCTTGTTCTCAACATAATAATGATATGCGTCAGTGAGATCTTGGAGCGTTATCATGGTATTTTCTTGGAATGGTCCTGCCTTGGTCCTTCTGAGTTCTGCCATATGAGCTCCGCAACCAAGAGCTTCCCCTATGTCATGGCAGAGCTTTCTGATGTAAGTTCCCGCTTGCGTTCCCACTTTGAACAAGACTTCTTGACCTTTTATTTCAATAATATCAAAATAATATATTTTCCTGAACCTGAGTCGTCTCTTGACAGCTGATTTTACAGGTGGTATCTGCTTTATCTTGCCGGTGAATTGCTTTTCTATGACATTCCGTAATGTTTCTTCTTCGACCGGATCATGAAGGTGCATCAAGCACACATATTCCTTTCCTGCAGTCAGAAGTGATTGCACGATGCGAGTCCCTCGACCTATAGCTACGGGAAGTACTCCTGTCACTTTCGGATCGAGCGTTCCCGAATGTCCTGATTTGCTGATGTTAAGAATGTTCTGGACGAATGCACTGACCTGATGGCTTGTGGGACCGCTCGGCTTGTCTATGGTGATGATGCCGTAATCAAGCAATTCTTTCATATCCCTGCTTTCAGGATCGCATCCGAATTCTTCATTCGTTCTCGCTTCCTGTCTGACAAGTATGGATCGGTCCATTCGTTCAAACGGTAATTGTCCCATCGTGAATGGGAGATGTCGATGTGCTTTTAAAATATTGTGTTTTTCAGGCTCTGTTCAAAATGACGCTTACAATGTTTGTTTGTATAATTTCATATTCTCGGTCTTTCAGTCAAAAAATCTTCGCTTTCTGTTTTTTTCACATGCTTGATGTTTGTAGCATCTTCTCTTGCATGGTTGCTGTGTTGAAGGAGTGCTTGTGTTCTATCGAGAATTCCTGTGACTAGCAACCACTTCGCCAATAATGTTTTGAAAAAAACATTTTTTCTTACAGTTTCAAGATAAAATCGCATTTTTCTGTTCATTGAATAGACAATTATCTCTCTCTCAGGATAATCTTGTTTTTCAGGACTGTATTTGGAATATTATGTGGGGGTGTCTGTATGGCAATCATCTTTTAGTTCTTGTTTTTTGCCAGTGCTTCTTTAGAGATGTTTTTTTCTGCAACCGTCAAGACAAGATCTTATTTAGCGTTTCTATCCTGTATGCGTATGTTTTGATTTCACAAAACCCAATCTGTATCCCGTAATGTTTTTATAGGAGTAGTCGCGATATGTTTCCTATGTCATCTGCAGATGAAATCCCTGAATGGATGTTGAATTCTTATACTATTCACTCTCCTCGGGGTATTTATTCATTCACCATCGAGACCGCTCCAAATGAAGGGAGTCCGACAAAGACATCATATGATTCGCTACTCTCTTATATAGATAGGACTAAAAAATCGTTATCACGCCGTTTCAGGAAAGTGTCCTTGTGCTGGGGAATCTTTTCCGTGCTTAGCATCTCAAGCATTCCAGCGTGGGATGTGCAATCCCCTATTGAACAGTGTGTCGAAGAAGTGGAGGAAACACAAGAACTTCTTGATATAGGTCATGATCTTTATTTTGACTACCGCCAGACATATCTTGATTTCACCCGACGGTTTGAAGGGGATGATCGCCAGGAACTGGATTCCCTGTTCAGGCAATTCGATATGGTGAGACATCCATTCCCCTTTTATGAGACGACGGTCGAGCGAAAACTCGATTCGCTTCGCATGACTAGATCTTATCAACGAGAATCACTTCCTGAGCGGATAGGATACACTGCACTTCCTATTTCTCTGGTTCTATCAGGTCTTGGTATTCTTGGAGCGTATCTTAGAAAGAGTTATCATAAAAAGGAAATTGATCATCTGAAAGAAAACGCTTTCGATCCTTCCCTCTGGCGATGAGACAACATAGATGTCCTATAAGATGCGTTCCCGGCAAAGAAAGTCGTGCGTGAGCATCATGTTTGTTTTCAACGTTTTTCGAACAGGTTTGTTCCACGATGTTTTGTTCTATCCATCATCGCGACGAACCCCTGTTCGACTTTTGCATTCATAACCACCTGCGTTTCGTTTTGGTCATACCATTTTAGAACGAAAGCTTTTTAAATAATAGTGTGTGTTTGATGTGTAGGTATCTGGGGAGTACATATATTTGTTAGACCGCAGTTTTTTAACAGTGCTGGTTCCTTCCTGTATGAGGTGTTGGAGGGTGGTCGTGGTTTTTGTTCTCTCCTTTTTTCTGGGGTTGTTTTATGGCTGAATTCGATGGGCGAGAGCTTCATCATCGCTCTCTTGTATTCATAAGTCTTATTATTTTTCTCATAGTTGG
>CAZRUJ010000036.1:0-8833 GCA_964603345.1 uncultured Methanosarcinales archaeon
AACGGTCATTGTGATCGTGCAGATGGTGGAAGGAACACCAACATACAATATAACCACCGTCACCGAATCATTCACCATGATCATAACGAAGATCAACGCTATCACAGCGGAAATCGAAAGTAGCGATAAACGATCAATTCTTGAACTCAAGCAAGAATAAGAATACAACAGGATAGAAAGGATATGGCTAAGATTTATAAAAGAGAAATTATTTTGAGGGAATCGTATGAGCGACGATAAAAGCGGAAAGCTACAAAAAATAAGTGCGAAAGAGAAACTGCATCTGAAACACTTCATAGAAGAAATCTAGCATGTGAAAGGAAGAAACACAGAGCTTATCAGCGTCTACATCCCTTCAGGATACGATATCAACAGCAAGATCAACCAACTCGAAGATGAACAAGGCACGGCTTCAAATATCAAGAGTAAACAAACAAGAGATAGCGTCATCGCCAGTCTCGAGAAGATGATACAGCACTTGAGGACATTCAAGAGAACTCCTGAAAACGGTCTGATTGTCTTTTCAGGGAACGCCTCCGAGCAGGAAGGAAAAAAAGATTTCAAAATATGGAGTATCGAACCTCCAATACCTATGAACCAGAACCTTTATAGATGCGACAAGGAGTTCGTTATCGATCCATTAAAAGAACTAGTGGATGATAAGATAATGTTTGGACTAGTAGCGATGGATAAGAGGGAAGCGAGTATCGCCATGCTCAAGGGAAAGACAATTATCCCTCTCAAAAACCTCCACTCAGCAGTTCCTGGAAAACACAAGACAGGAGGGCAGTCCGCTCAACGATTCGAGCGATTACGAGAGGGGGCGGCCATTGAATTCTATAAACGGATCGCGCAACATATGAACGAAGAATTTCTCGATAACCAGACAGAGATCCAAGGCATCATCGTAGGAGGACCAGGACATACAAAATATAATTTCGCAGAAGGAAATTATATTAACGATCAACTCAAGCGAAAAATCATCGCGATAAAAGATCTTTCTTATACAAGCGAGTTTGGACTTCACGAACTTCTGGAGAAATCAGAGGATGTTCTCTCTGAAGAAGAGGTCGTCAAGGAAAAGCAGTTGATGCAACAATTCTTCGAAAAACTCGCAAAAGATGCAAATACTGTCTCCTACGGATATGACGATACCAAAGAACTGACAATAACGGGTGCGGTAGATACCATTCTTGTCTCTGAAGATCTCGATGAACAACTCCTTGAAAAACTAGAAGAAGAAGCAGAGAAATTCAGCACAAACATAGAGATTATCAGTACAGAAACAAGGGAAGGAATACAACTAAGAGACATGGGACGAGTAGCAGCACTACTGCGGTATCCTGTCGATTCATAAAAAACACACGAATTCTCAACAGTCGTCGCTTGTTCGATTAACAGAATCAACTAATAGCGAGCAGAAATGAAGAATGTCAGGTTGAAGATATTTACGCGATAACAACGAAGATAACGAGAACCACGAAAATGAAGAAAATAAATCAGGTTCGTTAAGTATAGGCTCACCGAATATCAGCCGAGTGGAAAAGGCGTGGATAATCGCAGAAGACATACCAAATATCCGTGCAGGAATCGACCCGAGATAATCCAACTCCTCAATTATGAATGTCTGACCCAGCTCTTCAAATAATTCCCTGAGCGCACAACGCTTCAGATCGTCACAAGATATCTCCTGAAAAGAAGCACCCTTGCAATCAGTAGTTTCGAGTTTGCCACCAGGAGGTTCGAGCGAACCGTCAGCTTTTCGAGTGAGCAACAACACATTATCATTCTCATCCAGAACATAGACTGCAGTCAACACAAGACGATCCTGATTATCCACAACCATATACCATCACCACCGACCCTTCGTCCACTTAGAAGAAAGAAAGAATACGACCAAGTTGCAAAAGATCAATAAACCAACCATACAACCCGCAAACAAATATTTAAAATCGCCGAAAAAAAAGTCATTCTATCTTGTTGAGGACGCGAACATGATGGTCGTACGCGTAATTCTCAAGAGCGGTCGTGAACAGATGATGCTTATCCCTCGTTATGACAGACGCTTTCGAATCGAGAGCGAGAGCGAACAAGACAGCGTCAGAGGGGTCGGAAATCAGCGAAAGAAGCCGTGGTTCAATCGAAGAAACAAACGAACGTTCATCATCAGGATGGCCCGGCGAAACATCGATATCAACGACGAATAGTCGCAGACCAGAATGGATGCTGTGACGAATACCTTTCTTGACAGAGGAAGGCATATCATGGTGATGGAACAGGAATTCTGCAATGGTAAAGCTTGAAACAGCAACAACATTATCGTTACAGAACGAGAACAAATCCTTATCGAGGTTGTGCGTGAATATATGAAACAAGAAGCAAGTATCAAGATAGTAGTCCACCTCACGAGGAGATTTATGTTGCAAAGAAGTGAATAATTCTTTCATCGAAAACACCTCACACATAGAATATTGGAACACCCGCAACCAAGAGCATGATTAGAGAGATAACAACACCCAGCACAAAACCAACAGCAATCTGTCCAAACCGATGACCTTCATCCACGATGACACGTCCCTTTTGCGAAGCCGGAACAATGTTCTTGAGAACTTTCGCATTCTCACCAACAGCATAACGGACACCAGAAGCATCTCGCAAAATGATAAGACCTATCGCGCAACCGAGCACGAACGTCATGGAAAAACCGTTTGTGCAAAAGATCCCACATAACACCGAACCAATTATCGCAGCATGAGTGCTTGGCATACCACCATCCCTTAATAGCACGTTCTTCAAACCTGGATTACGCAAGAATTTTATGAATTGAGAAATGAGGACTGTCAGACCCAGAGCAACTAGCACGATGACAGCAGAGTACCACCCTTGATCGATCAAGTAATCAAACATCAAACAACCCTCCTGAATGCGAGATTTATGAGAATCCATTCTATAAATAAGAGAATCGTGGCTAAGATAAGACCATACTTTCTCATATCAACAGGAATCCGAGCTTGCTTTGAAGAGGAATCAAACGAGCTGAAATATTCATCGAGCTGATCTGCAGTCGCAGGGAATGTCGCTTCACCACCAGTCTCTTTAGCGATGTACTCGAGAGTCTTACGATCTATACTGGTCGTCAAATTGAAGCTTTCAGGAAGATAACCAACAGGAGCATCATCAGTGCCTATGCCGACAGGATAGATGACCACATTGTGTTTTTTCGCATAATCAACAGCACGACGAACACTATCATCGATGTATGCACCCACTGTATCAACACCATCCGTGATAAGAATCAATGACTTAGACCTATCAGAGCCGGCGAACATATTGGTGGCGGTGATGATAGCACTTGATATATCAGTACCGCTGATACGAGAAATATTCAATGAGGAAATAGTCATACGAAGAGGAACCTTCTCAGTAGTCAACTGATGGTGGGCATACGTGACACCAGAAAAAGATATCAAGCCAAAAGAGGCAGAGGAATCCACTGAGTTGAGAAGTGATAAGGAAGCATCCTTTGCCCCATCAAGACGGGTCGGTTCCACATCATCATTCACCATCGAGCTTGATGTATCGATAGCGACAACATAGTCGGACTCGCTCTGAAGACCATCATACCATATAGTCATACCAGAAATAGAAGCAATCAATGCAAGGAAAACAAGAAGGCGTAAAAAAAGGACAGTGATGTTCTTAGTGACAAATCGTTGACCAGATATACGCTTAATAGCTTCGAAGTTAGCAAAATGAAGCGCCTTGGTCTGGGTGCGTTTGAGAAATAAAAAGTGAGCTATGATAAGAAGAGGGATGAGCAGCAACAACCATAAAAAGTCAGGATTCGAAAATTGTATTCCCCACATAAACAATCACTCACTATATCTCAATTGGCTGAAGAACTTCATCAAGGGACGATAATATGCCTCTCCATTGATAATAAGAGCACAATCACTTCTCAGCTTCTTGAATACGTTCTTGACATATTTCTCATGATTCAATGATTCTTGTTTATATGCTTTTTCATAATGTTTTACATCAACATAGTGTGATTCGGACGCATTAGGATCTTTGAGAAAGAATTGACCCTTCAGTCCAGAGAGATCCCTATCACGGACATCTTTGAGCATAATACCCATAACCTGATGTTTTATAGATAATAATGAGAGATATTTCTGCCAATCAGAAGGAAGCCCGAGAAAATCGGAGACGACGATGATGACAGTCCTATCGGAGAGGACCGAATTCAATTCAAGAAAGGATTTCTTGAAATCCCGAGGACCCCCATATAATGAAGAATCAATCAACGTCGATTCAAGACGGCGAATAAGACCTTTACCAAAAGAAGGCTCAATTGTTTTAACAAGATGATCACTGAACAACCCAAGACCGACAGCATCACCGCTACGGGCCGCAGATTGCGATAAGGCATGGACGAGCTCCGCCCCGAATTCTGCCTTGAACTTATCAGTCGTGGTAAACAACATAGAATCAGACACATCAAGCAAGAACAATATCTTGAAATTCTTAAATTCCTCGAACTCCCGGACAAGCGTTTCTTTCGCTCTCAAGCTCGCCCTCCAATCGATAAGAGAAGCATCATCACTGTATGAATAAGAACGATAACCAGTGAATTCCATACCATGACCTTTAAACGAAGTAGCCCAATTACCCTCTATAGATTGGGAGAGAACATCCCTGTGGCCGACAATCCCGAATCTATAGGAGTGTGCGTGAGAATCTATATTAAGTTGTTTCACAGCCATTTTGATTCAGATAAAAAATGTTTCAAAGGCGAGGAACATTATCGAGAATCTCTTTAATGATAGATTCAGTCCGAATCCCTTCAGCCTGACCCTCAAAATTCAACAATACACGATGACGAAGAACGTGAACAGCCAGATCCTTGATATCCTTATGAGTAACATACCAACGACCATTAATGAGCGCGCGGACTTTCGAAGCGATGAACAAGCTGATGCTGGCACGCGGAGAAGCACCGAATTCAACATATTTTGAAGCCAGTTCTAATCCATAGTTCTGAGGAAATCTCGTCGCATCGATGAGACGGACGATGTAGCGTTTTATCTTATCATCGATATGAACCTTACGAGCAACACCTTGTATTTCAATGATATCTTCAGGGGTAAATACAGAAGTGATCTCAAAAGCATCGAATTTCTGCAAACTCATATTATTGTCAAGAATAATTTCCTCTTCATCAATGGAAGGATATCCCATGAGCAATTTGAAGATGAAACGATCGAGCTGAGCTTCGGGAAGCTTATAAGTTCCCAAATTCTCAACAGGGTTTTGCGTTGCCATGACAAAAAACGGATGAGGCAGATTGAATGTCTCTTTCCCGATGGTCGCTTGACGTTCCTGCATCGCCTGCAACAATGCCGACTGGACCTTGGGAGGGGATCGGTTGATCTCATCACCGAGGACGAAGTTCGAGAATACAGGACCTTTGATGGTGAAAAACCCTTTCCCTTCTTCATAAGTCGTTACTCCGACAATATCGGTCGGAAGAAGATCCGGCGTGAACTGTATACGGGAAAACGAACATCCAATGATCTTTGCAAGCGTCCTGACAAGAAGGGTTTTACCTATACCAGGAACTCCTTCAATAAGGACGTGACCGTTTGTGATAAGGGCTTCAAGAAGAAGCCCAACAATCTCTTTTTGACCTGTCACGACTTTGGAAATCTCTTCTCTCGCTTCTTGGAAACGATTCGCATAATAAGCAATTTTCTTACGAGTCGCGTCATCAACGAGCTGTTCCATTTCACTTGATACAGAAGAATCATCAGTTCCCATCATACAACCATAGACCAGCGAAACCACCTATAAATATATTACGACACTACTGACTGAGAGATAAACAAATGCGATAATTCACCCAGAGCATCAGAGAAGTAAGATTTATAAATACACATCGCTGTAGTATAAGAACGTATGGATGCGAAAAAAGAAAGTGAGCAACAAAAAAGCTTGTTGGCAATACGGGCAGAGACTGAATCTAAGATACGACTTGCCAAATCCAAACGACATCTCGATCAAAAAGAAGTATATGATATAACGAAAACATTCTTCCGAGAACTGTTGCAGTTGAAGTACGAATTCACTCATGAAGAGCTCATCGAAGAATTACAAAAAATATATCTCGATAAGAATCATCATGAAAAGATCAAGACATTCATCAAGAAAATAGGCATGATGGAGTACACCAATAAGACATATTCTGACGACGAGCTCAATGAGATGCTGGATGAGATGACCGCAATCATCACTATTCTCATACGACATCATTCGAAAAAAACAATATTACATAAAATCATGACAGCTCTAGGTATTTATAGGTTAAAAAGAACGCCCTCAACAAAAGATACGACCGAAGCCAAAGAGGAACTGTTCAGGTTACTAAGGATAGTCGAGGATGAAACAGATATAGAGAAAGCGAAACATATATACAGTAAATCGTTAGAGCAGTATAATCATCTCACGAAAGAAGAAAAGGAAAAATATTATCAGGATCTGATGAAGACATATAATAAGCTCAACACAAAATAAGAGTATTATCTGGAGAAAACTGTCAACCATATGAATTAATTCTTGAGGTCGGTGAAATGGCTCAAATGCGCTTGAGCGTGACAAGAGTTAATAAACCGATGATGAAAGCAGCGATAAACAGCACACCAAGAACCGTACCAATATCATCGAAATCGAATAACGCATCACCATACGTATCAAGACGACCCATGAAGGATTTGGGAGTTTCTGAAGCAGGATCTAAACGCTCGTTGTTGATCATATACTTACAACCTTTCACAACATTATTCACCATCTCAAGGGATGATTCTGCTTCTGAAATGGAACCGTTTCGAGCATGGTCGAGCAATTCGTTCAATTCCTGACATTCAGGATTATCACTTAACAGGTCCCTGGCAAAGCCGATACGGGAACGAACAGCATCCATGTCTTCTTTGGCCTTTTCAAGAGCGTTCACATAAATCGTTTCAGTGTCAAGGTGATCGAGAGAATCAATATGAGCAGAGATATTTATCTGGAAAGGACCTTCAAAACGATAATCGTCAAGAGTAAGATTGAGATCGACACGACCGTTTTCCGGAATCGAAGCAACATAGTCCTCTGAAAAGGTCATGTTTGTGGGAAATGAAGCGTTAGCAGATAAAGATATTGAAGTAATAACATCTTCCCACGTATTATGAAGAGTGATCGGAATAACGACAGTGCCATTATTATATATGGAAGAAATTCCTGATTTTATCAGTTCAAATTCTTCAGGGACATCAACTTCTTCTTCCAGAGGGATGGTAATTCGTTCGGTAACCGTCTTCGTTCCCGATGATGAACTTGATGTCGTTGAACTGCTTGCCGAATCCTCGACATTAGTTATGTCAAAACGCACATCATTAGACGCGACACCAGCCCCATGAGGATCTGTCGCTATAAAAGTCGCATAGCAAGTGCCAACGCTATTTGGCGTTATAGCGACATCAGGACCGTTGAATTCAAAATCAAGATAATCACGACAAGAACTATTAGCACTCACCGAAAAGCTCAAGGTATTGTTCTCGACTTCATCAAGCAGACCATTACTATTACGATCATCGTCAGGATCCAAAAAAACGATGTCATCGGATCGGAGACGGAAAAAATCGAAAATCTTTGCATAACCGTTGAGAGATTTGCTGTTGTTGAAAGAATAGTCTTCAAGCGGATTGACTAATTCTGGTTTCCGATTGACATTTTCCACAGCGAGATTCCATGTATAAGAAGTGGAAGCGTGATAGATATCTTTTACAACGACAGTGATGTTATGAACACCAGCATCGAAGAAATCAAATGAGCGATAGAGAGAGAATTCACCTTGGTCGGTGAAAGGATTTTCATGCACGAGAGATCCGTTGAGATACCAAGATGCAGTCATGTTGGCATCTTCATCATCGGTCGCTTCAATTGCGAAGGTAAGAGAAGTATTTTCAGACGCATAAATACTATCGAAATCCCGACTAGCAATCTCTGTAAACGAAGATTCAGTGGTGTTTGAAGTAGAATCGAACCACGGCCTAACTCTTGTGATGTTCGGAGGGATGCTTTCAGGATGGACGGTAATGTCAAACACATGGTAATCGATAGCTGAAGCGTTGTCGGTCACGGAGACGTTGACTGTGTGATTACCTATGTGAGTGCTGTTAGGATGAAAAGAGAAACGAGCACTTGTCATATTATGTTTCGAGAAGGTATAATCAGTGATGTTATCGGATGAATTAACAAAACCCAGATTGGACGAAAGATTATCAAGATCATAAAGCAAATCGTCATCGTAAGCAGTCACCATAACATCAACAGGAGTATTCTCGACAACAACCTCCTCCTGCAAATCAGAAGTGTTGAGAACAGGATCGTCGTTACGGTTAGTGATGTTAAAAACAAGAGAATCGTTAGTCATGATACCAAAATCATCCTCAAAATAAAAAGATACATTGTATGAACCGACATCAACATCTTCAGGAGTGAAATTCAATATATAGGATGTTAATGAATTATTAAAGCTGAAGAAATCAATGGAATAATTGAAGACACCATCCATATCCTCGAGAAGAAAAACATTCCTTGAAGAATTGTCAGGAGCGAGATGTGTGAATTCTGTAATCTTGAACGTAAGGTTATCACCTTCTTTATCAGTGGCGTTGAAATACTTCTTACATAAAACACCATCTTCACATGCAGAAGCATCAAGCGAGGTTATGTTAGGGGCTTCGTTGTCGATAACAGTCAAGTTAAGAAGATGCGTGTCGTTAAGACC
>CAZRUJ010000037.1:0-8779 GCA_964603345.1 uncultured Methanosarcinales archaeon
ATTACCGTGCCGAAAATAAAACTCTGCGGTTTGCTTCGCAAATCCTCGGGGACGGTTCGCAACCTCTCGTCTACGACTCGCCCAGACATAACAGGGCTTAAAGAGCTTGAGTCTTGCAGACTCCACCCAGATCTCCCTTTCTGAACAATTTTTTTTCTCTCGTAAAACATTTAAACATGTTCGCTTCTTTTTATCCCATGACTCTAAAAATATATTTTGCTGGCTCGATTCGTGGTGGTAGGGATGATGCGGAAGTGTATTCTAACCTAATCCGATATCTCGCTACCTTCGGCGACGTCTTGACCGAACATGTTGGTGACTCGTCTTTGACTGAATCCGGTGAGGATGGCCTTTCTGACACTTTGATTTATGATCGTGATATGGGTTGGATCCGACAATCGGACGTTGTCATCGCCGAAGTCTCGAACCCGTCGCTTGGTGTTGGTTACGAGATCGGGAAAGCGGAAGATATGGATAAACCTATCTTGTGTTTGTATCGCAATCAGCCAAATAAAAGAGTATCTGCGATGATATCTGGTAATTCAAACATCAGAATTGCACGTTACGACACGTTTGAACAAGCGATGGGGCACATCAGCTCGTTCCTTGAATCGCTGAAATAGCTATCCGGCGGTAGGAAACCTCTTTTCAGGCCTTATCGCTTCAGCTATATTGTCAATCACGATGTTTGTCCTGTTTTTTTTTCTCGCAATAGTTTTATATACTGTCATCACCATTGTTATTATTACAATGAACCGTTTCCATAAGGTTGCTGGTTATCTCAAGCGTAACATCTATCAGATTGTCGCTCTAGTCTCATTTCTTATCTTGTACGTGGCTTCTCCCTACATTTCGCAGCTCGAGTCTTATCAAGATACAATCTCTCTCATTCTTCTCACATTGGTATATATCTTCAGTGGTTGGATTCTTTCCCGTATCGTCAATTATTCTTTTACCAGGACTTTAAAGCATCGTTTTAACATCGATAAGGCTGATAATCTCTATGAGCGCCAGATGCAGACCAAACTCCGTTATATCAAGGCTACTGTCAAGGTTGTTATCTGGATTCTTGTGCTTGCGCTCATCTTTTCCATGTTTGATCGGTTAAAGACCATCGGTTCGAGTCTTCTTGTCTCTGCAGGTATTGCAAGCGTCATCCTTGGTTTTGCCGCTCAGAAATCAATCGGTAATCTTATTGCGGGTTTCCAGATAGCATTCACCCAACCTATTCGTATTGATGATGCAGTTCTTGTCGAAGGTGAGTGGGGATGGATTGAAAAGATAACCTTGACCTATGTTGTTGTTCGCATCTGGGATAAGCGTCGTCTTGTCTTGCCGATAAGTTATTTTATCACGACCCCTTTCCAGAATTGGACTAAAGAATCGGCTGACATTCTGGGTACTGTTTTTCTCTATACTGATTATACCGTTCCTATCGACGCGTTACGAGAAGAACTCGATCGCATATTGAATACGACTGGTTTGTGGGATGGTAAGGTCAGCCTCATCCAGATGACCGATACCACTGAAAAAACTGTCGAGCTTCGAGTGCTTGTCAGCGCTCGCAACTCTCCTGATGCTTGGGATTTGCGTTGTCTTGTCCGTGAGAAGATGGTCGAATATATCAAACAACACTATCCTGACGCTCTTCCCGTCACGAGGGCTTTGTTCAAAGAGAAAAAATGATGAGTCTTCCGATTTTTCCACCGTCGTTGTTTGCCATCTAAAGAAGACCCAGTTTTTTAGATGCTATGATAAACATTGAGTGAGACCAGCAAAGGGGGCTTACCGAAACTTGGATTTCGTTATTGAAAAACTGTTCTGGAATGTATGTTCTTCCTTTCATATCATCGATTACCTTCCCATAATACTTTAACGCCTTTTTCTCATCGTTTGTTTCCGTATAATAGATTGTCATCCAGAAATTCAATAACGGCCAGTATCCCGCTCCTTTCTTCCGATGAACATTCTCTTTATACATCCAGCCGTCATATTCATCGTGTTCATATCTATACACTCCATGGTCCTTGACAATCCTCTTTTCTATTTCCTTGACGGTTTCCTTCATCCTTTCATCGTCTGCGCTCACCGTCTCTGAAGGCCAGACCAGACCTAATGTTGATGCATCGATCCGCTCGTCGCCGAATTTTCCGAAGGATCGGTAGAATTTATTCGTGAAATGATCACGTAACGTCCGTCTCATCTCCTGTGCTGTTCTCTTCCATTCCTTGTTCGGAATCAGTTCATTAGCGCACTCCAATCCTTTGGCGCATATAGCGAGTGAATATGTGAAGTTCTCTTTCAGATCGGGAAACGCATGTCTTTCCTCCCATAGATCTTCTGTTACTATATTGAAATGATCCGTTTCCCAGATGGCGCACAACCCGTCTGCCGTTTTTTGGATGAGTTTCTCGAACTTCTTACTCTTTTTTGTTGTATGTTTATAATAGTCGTGCACTGTTATCAGCACACTTCCTGTCTGATCGGGTTGGAAATGATGTGATGCTCTTTTACCGTTGATATGATAATTTTGGTAGAATAATCCGGTCTTATCCCATCCTTGGGCTTTCATGCACCATTTGAGATATCGTTCGTGGATTTCCAGTCCTAAGATGTTTGCCGCTTTACACGTATACATCGCATCTCTCGGCCAGACGAACTTGTAATTCTTCGCTTCTTTCGGAAAGTATTTTTTGCTGGAGTTCGCTGCAACGATTGCTCCGTTTCGATACACGCAATCGCTGATCACTTTCTTGCTCATCTTGACCAATTCGGATATCTTCTCATCCATATCAACCACAGAACTGTTTTTTTTTCACCATACGTTACCTGTCCTTGACTACTACTTCTGTACTGCCCACTCTTCTTTGATTCTGATCGCATCCACTGGACAGGCATTCTCGCACGCTCTGCATGCAATGCAATCCTCTTCGTTGACTGCTTCTGCCTTGTTCTCATCGTTCATTTCAAACACGCTTTGCGGGCATATATTCACGCAAGCCCCGCATCCTATACATTTTTCCTTATCAATTTTCACTTTCGCCATGTTCAATTCACTCCTTTGCTTGTTTATTCAAATCGTTTCTTCGTCGTTTCGCATCAGCTTCAGCCAGTTCGAATAATCGTCCTGCATTTTCAGGATGCGTGATCTCGAGAGTTTTATATCTCGTCTCGTTCAGGATGTAGCTCTTGAACTCTGTTGTCGGTTCTTTCGAATCGATTTGCAGTGGATTCTTTCCCTCTTCTGCTAGTCTGGGATCGTACCTGAATAATTGAAGATAACCGCTTTGCATCGCCAGTTTTCCTTCTTCCATTGTATGGCTCATGTCTGTTCCGTGGTTGATGCATGTTGCATACGCGATGACAAGCGATGGCCCTGGATATTCTTCCGCTTCCTTGAGTGCTTTGAGAAGCTGTGCTTTGTTAGCTCCCATCGATACTTGTGCCACGTACACGTTTCCGTATGTTGCCATCATCATGCCCAGATTTTTCTTTGGCATTGGTTTTCCTCCCATCGCGAATTTCGCCGTTGCTCCTCTCGGCGTCGCTTTTGATGCTTGCCCTCCTGTATTTGCATATTGTTCGTTATCAAGTACCAATATGTTCACGTTCTTCCCCTGGGCTAGCACGTGATCTAATCCTCCGAATCCGATATCATATGCCCAACCATCTCCCCCGACAATCCACACGCTTTTATCAATAAGATAATCTTTGAGCTCATCTATCCGTTCCAGTATGGGTTTGCTCTCTCCGTATGCGTGCTTGAGCGCTTCGGGTAATTGTTGTTGCACTTCATCCGTTGCTCGTTTCGCTTCTTCTCCGGTGTCATCCCATACTTCAAGCATGTGTTTTAGAGCGTTACTGAGATTTTCTGTTGTTCCTGTCTCAAGCACTCTCTCTATATCTTGTTTTAAGGTCTCCCTTTTCTTATCAACTGCTAATCTCATGCCATAACCGTATTCTGCGTTATCCTCGAACAGGCTGTTCGCCCACGCAGGTCCTTTTCCATTCTTATCCGTACAATACGGTGTTGTCGGGAATGTCCCTCCGTATATCGATGAGCATCCTGTGGCGTTCGCTATTATCATCCTATCGCCGAATAACTGTGTTGCTAACTTTACCACCGGCGTCTCTCCGCACCCTGCGCACGCTCCGGAGAATTCGAAATAGGTCGGTCTGAATTGGCTTCCTTTGATCGAATCCGGCTTGACACCATCCATCACATTATCAGGTAGCTTTTCGAAGAATTCCACGTTCTTATTCTCTCCTTTCTCTAGTGCTTGCTTGTGAGAGATCATCTTGAGTGCTCCCTTCTCTTTCATAGGGCAGTTGTTCACGCACAATCCACAGCTCACGCAGTCTTCAGGATACACTTGCACCTTGAATCTGAGATCCTTGCCGTTTTTCGTATTCGATCGTATCGTCTTGAACTGATCCGGCGCTCCGTTTAACTTTTCAGGTTCTATCTGTTTCATCCGTATCGCCGAATGAGGGCAGAAAAACGAGCACATTCCGCATTGGATGCACGTTTCCGGATTCCATTCAGGCACTGTTGTTCCAACTCCTCTCTTCTCCAGTCGTGATGTCGATAGTGGCACTGCTCCGTTAAGCGGCATCTTCGAGACTGGAATATCATTTCCTTTCAGATGAGCTATTTTCTCGATGACGTCTTTTGCGAACGCTCCTGCATTATCGGGTATAATCTTGATTTCAGGCGCGAAATCCTTTTGCTCGCTTGGTATCTTCACTTCTTCTATCTTATCGAAAGCCATATCCACAGCTTTCCAATTCTTTTTCACGACATCTTCTCCTTTCGCGTGAAATTGTTCTTCGATATGTCTCTTGATGGCTTTTACGGCCGTTTGATCGTCGAGGATGTCTGTCAGCTTGAAAAATGCCGTTTCCATGATTGTATTTATCTTTGTTCCAAGACCTGTTTCTTTAGCGATGGAGAATGCGTCTATCGTATAGACTTTGAGATTCTTCTCCCTGATGGTACGTTGCATCTTCAAGGACAGATGGTTTGTCACGTCTTGCGGTTTCCAGCTCGAATTGATAAGAAATGTTCCCCCTTTCTTGATGCGTTCGAGAATGTCATATCTTCCGATGTATGATGGTTTATGGAGTGCCACGAAATCAGCCTTGTAGACTTCATATTCTGATGTGATCGGTCGCTTGCCGAAACGCAAGTGCGAGATTGTCACTCCTCCTGATTTCTTCGAATCATAAACGAAATGCCCTTGCACGTGAAGATCTGTCTCTTCTCCTATGATCTTTATCGAATTCTTGTTCGCGCTCACCGTCCCGTCAGATCCGAATCCCCATATTATACATTGTGTCAATCCATCCGGTTCTGAAACAACTTCTTCTTGGACTGGGATTGACTTGTGCGTCACATCATCGTTGATGCCTACTGTGAATCCGTTCCATCCACCACCATTTACGTGATCGATGACTGCTTTGACCATTGAGGGGGTGAATTCCTTCGATGACAATCCATATCGTCCTCCGATGATCGTCGCATTCTTTCTGGGATCGTCCTTTTCAAGCGTCCCTATCGCTTCATGAACATCCATGTATAATGGTTCTCCGGGTGCCCCTGGTTCTTTTGTTCTATCAAGCACCGCTATCCGTTCCACTGTCTTGGGCAGTGCTTCAAGCAGATCTTGTTGTGAGAATGGCCTGTACAAACGAACTCTGATAGCTCCTACCTTATTGCCGTTCTCGTTGAGATGGCGTATCGTTTCATCTATCGTTCCCGTTGCGCTTCCCATTGCGATAAGCACGGTCGTTGCATCCTCACATCCCATGTATTCAAACAAGTCATACTCTCGTCCCGTCTCTTCACCGAATTGCTTCATAGAGTCCTTGACGATGGCAGGAAACCTGTCATAATATTCGTTGACGGTCTCTCTTCCCTGAAAATATACATCGGGATTTTCCGCTCCCACCTTCACATACGGTCGTTCCGGTCGCATCCCTTCGTTCTTGAATCGTCGTATCGCTGCATAATCCATCAATCTCTTGAGAACCTCATCTGGAACGGTTCGTATTTTCTGGATCTCGTGGCTGCTTCGAAATCCGTCAAAGAAATGGACCATTGGCATGCGACCTTTCACGCTTGCAATGTGCGCGATGGCGGCCATATCGTGAGCTTCTTGGATGCTTGATGATGAGAGTAGTGAGAATCCTGATTGCCTGACTGCCATCACATCGCTGTGATCACCATAGATCGAAAGCGCTTGTGTCGCAAGCGATCTCGCTGCAACATGAAAGACTGTTGGCATCATCTCTCCTGCAATCTTATACATGTTCGGCAGCATGAGAAGGAGCCCTTGTGACGCTGTAAACGTTGTTGTCAGCGCTCCTGCGCTCAGCGATCCGTGTATCGCTCCTGACGCTCCCGCTTCCGATTGCATCTCTTGTACTGTCACTGTCTGCCCGAAAATATTTGTCTTGCCTTGGCTCGCCCATAAGTCTGCCAGTTCTCCCATCGGTGAAGATGGTGTGATTGGAAAGATTGCAGCGATCTCGCTCATTTTATATGCTATCATTGTTGCTGCCGTATTACCATCGCAGGTTATTGTGTTCTCGCTCATAGGATTTCACTCTCTTTTCTTTGTTTCACACGATATTTGTATGGTTGTAGTGTCTCAATTTTTTTAAATATGCTTATGGGGTGAACAGTTCTTTCACTATATAAAATAATCGGATAGCTCAGTTACATGGATGGTGGTATTGCAGAAACGAGGTGCCTGCAATCACTCTGTCGGCTTTGCTGTGGCGGGAAGATGATGTGTTCCGGACCAAATGATCGTTTCCTGTGAGAATATCGTATGCGCTTTGTCACATCTTCCAATAGGTTGGCATCGTTCCTGTAATCTTAATCGTCCTGTATGTACTCGGTTGGTTTTTAGCACCTGTATTGACATCTTTGAATCCATATGTGAGCACTCGAGAAATTATGTTTCCTTTTCTTCGTTCTGACGTCCATACTCTTGATTGCGGTGAGAATCGTATGATTGATTGTTGGTGTGGATAGAGTTTGAGTAATTCTTCAGGCTCTTTTATCTTCACAGTCTTTTTTGTATCTTTCTTGTTTGCTTCTTCCGGTATTCCGAATGGGAAAACATTTTTTTTATAATCATATATTTTTATGGTGGGATTCTTGAGATGATAAGCATTTGTGTTCGCATCTTCGAGCGTGCTCAGTAGCTTGACCTCATAAAGATGCCGTGGGATTCTCGCCAGCTTTTGTAGTCTACTTTGCTTGCTTTTGTAAGGTATCTGTGCGGATAATTGGTCTCCATCGAGGGAGAATCTTGTGAAATCTTTCTTGACTGGCTTTGTGAATTGTTTTTCGTTAAGCGTGATTTCAAGGTTGTATTTTCCGGGTTCATATTGTGTGTGTATTCCGTCGTTTCTCTTTTGTTGCAGGTCCAAATCCTTGATGAGATCCAACTGCTCGTCGATGCTAATACTTGACTTTTCAATCTCCTCAAGAAATCCTTTTGGTGCAAGGATTGCACGTTTTAATATCTGCACCATATCTGATTTTGGAGTGATATCTTTAAGTTTTTCTTCGTAGAACAGGTTGGTATTCATTAAATGAATCGCATATCCTATATGTTCGATAACAGATGCTGTTATCCGTTGTTGTTCTCCCCTGAACGTGATATTCTCAACCCTTTTTCCGTTCCGTGTGATGTATGCAATATTCATTGTCGGTAAGTGGAAATGATGATTTCCTATAAAAATGTTCCTCTGAATTAACTACTATAGTGTGGTTTTGTAGACGGGCAAATATATTTAAATGCGTGTGTGTGAACACTGGAATATGGTGTTTGTCAGGAAGGTGACGGTGCAAGGGACTTCGTATTATTATCTGTTCCACATCAAGCGCTCTGGAAATTCCTCTCGTAAATACAAGAAATTCCTTGGTAAGACAAAGCCGACTGGTGAGCGTCTCAAGCGTGCTAAACAGCGCTTTCTCGATGAGATTCGTCGTGATCCTCATTCTTTTGAGAAACTCCACAATCGCAATGTTGTCGAAATGCTTCAACATATTCAGGCTGACAAGGGTTTTATCGCCACCGAAGATATTGTTAAACTCTCCAAAGAACTTCACATTCCCGCTGTCGAGCTTGTTGGTGTTGCAACCTTTTACTCTCAATTCACATTCACTAGGCCTGGCCGTTATACTATTCGTATTTGCAACGGCACCGCCTGTCATGTCAAGAAATCCCCTGCGTTAACGACATATCTTTCAAAAGAGCTTGGCATCGGACCGGGTCAAGTGACTGGCGATGGACTATTCGGTCTTGAATCCGTTAATTGCATCGGAGCTTGTGCCAGAGCTCCGGCTATGATGGTTAACGATACGGTCTATGGGGAGCTGACCAAGGACAAAATAGCTTCAATCATCAACGATCTAAAAGAACACCGTTCTGGTCGCTGAAATTCTCATTGACATCATGGATAAGAAGGACGAAAATGACATCGAAAAGGATTCCTGATATAAGGCAAGCGAAACGAGATCTTACAGGTAATCGTATCACTGTTGGTCTTGCCACATGTGGTCGTTCAGCAGGAGCTCTTCCCATCTTTGAAAAGCTCAAATCAGCATCCGAGCAAGGAATGTTGGATCTTCCTGTCATGCAAACGGGTTGTATTGGTATGTGTCATAACGGGCCTATCGTCACCGTCTATCGTGACGGGAAACAGGAAATCTATAGTAATGTCACTGAAGAGCACATCGACAAGCTCATCTCCCATATTA
>CAZRUJ010000038.1:0-8283 GCA_964603345.1 uncultured Methanosarcinales archaeon
CCAGAAGTACTTGCTTAAAAATATAAATCTCCTTTTCATCAACAGTCACTCCCCTTGGTTTGTTATCGTGATGGCTCGCGTGATATCGATTCCGGTCTCTTCTTTCACTTCAGAGATGAGTGTATTCTTCTTTCTGATAATCTCCTCGCGTGTTTCATTTTCAAGCGCATCAAGTATAGAATTATTCTCTCTCAGGATGCTGAGGATGTTCTTTCCGGAGAATTGCGCGTTCTCTACCTCTTTATTGATGTGCGATTCCACTTGCTCTGCCACTTTGCTCGCTTTGCTTTCGAGTATGTCAGGACTCACCTTCCGCTTATCGATGTCGGTGATCAAAGGAATCTCTGTAGAGAAAGGGATATGTTCTGATAACAATTTCAACGCTTCAAGCCTTTCGTGCTGGGTTGTTAAAATATCTGTTATGAATTCAGGAGCTACCTCTGATTGTTCTCCCGGATTTCGTATTATTATGGTCTGTTCCATTTCTTCAGCGACTCTTGTCAATTGATTATTTTCTCCTGGGATGAAACGTATCTCATCGTATTGTTCGATGCTCGAGAAATCATTCTCGTTTTCGACATATAATGTGTAGAACTTCCTTGACAATTCGCTTTTCCATTTGTCATAGAGCTCTTCGTCTGCTATCGCTATAGCTGTCGAATTATGTTTCTTTTCGACGCTGTTCTCGATGCGGCTGGCTTTTTCAAGGAGGTTGTAGTCCATATCGATTGTCGCTGTTATCTGTTTAGCATATTCACTGATGGTCTGACGTGTGAGAATGCTTTTTTTATCGACAATCGGCACGAACAGTTTCAAATATTCTTTACCTTTTTCTGTCACAGCCTTGTTTTGCAGATCCCGGTGGATCTTTCGTGCTATTGTCCTCGCTTTCGGAGTCGCTTGCTTCAAAGATGATGGTCTATTCTCCTGTTCGTTTTCAAACAAATGTCTGAATAGTTTGATGGCTTTTTTCAGCAAGAGCTTTGCATCAGGTTCTTGTTCGGTATCACTGATAGCAGGTTCTATTCCTTGATTATGAGTGTAGTTAGGGAATTGTTTTTGAAGATTTGATTCTGATGACATCATGGTATAAGATATAATGAGTTGTTTCTTTTAAAAATACTGTGCGTATGTGTCCAGTGAAGAAATTAGGTGATGCAGTGTGTTGTGCGGGGGTCTGTTTTCTGTGGTCTGCGTTCTGGGTGCAGTGAGCAGGGTCTGTTTTCTGTGGTCTGCGTTCTGGGTGCAGTGAGCAGGGTCTGTGTTCTGGGAGTGGGTTTCTGTTTTCTGGGTTCGGCGTGCTGGGAGTGATTATGGTGTTTTTTCGCGCGATTTATATATAAGTTCTTGTTCTTTTGAATCTACAATGGAAAATGAAAATCGTCTAATCCAAGAACGTATCCGTAAGCTCGGCGAGCTCAAAGAAGATGGTGTCAATCCATATCCATACGCATTCAATGTGTCAAAGAAAGCAGAGAAGATTAAAAATGAACATAAGAATATCGATCCTGAAACGCATACTGGGAAACGTGAGTCGGTGGCAGGGAGAATCATGTTGTTTCGACGGATGGGTAAGGCGAGTTTCATAACTGTACAGGATTCGACAGAACGGATCCAGCTGTATTTTCGAGCGGATGATGTTGGTAAGGAATCATACAAACTCCTTAAAAAACTCGATATAGGAGATTTCATCGGGGCGAAAGGCGAGGTATTCACGACAAAAACGGGAGAAATAACCATCCACGTTGAAGAATTTTCAGTTCTTGCAAAATCGATAAGGCCACTACCTGAAAAATATCACGGGCTCAAGAACACAGAACTCACTTATAGAAAGAGATATCTCGATCTAATCACCAATAAGGAAAGCAAACAAGTATTCGAGAAACGAAGCCTCATCCTAAGAGAGATACGTGAGTTTTTACAAGACAGAGGTTTTCTCGAGGTGGAAACTCCTATCCTTCATCCGATTTATGGAGGGGCTGCTGCAAAACCGTTCACGACACACCATAATGACCACGATATGAAACTCTATCTTCGCATCAGTCCTGAACTATATCTGAAACGCCTTATTGTTGGAGGATTCGATAAGGTGTTCGATATCAACAGGAACTTCAGGAATGAAAGTATAGATACAACCCATAATCCCGAATTCACTATGTTAGAGCTCTATCAAGCGTATGCTGATTATAATGTTATGATGGATCTTCTCGAGTCGATGTATGATCATGTTGCGCGAAAAGTCTTTGGAACGACAACATTCACGTTCAAAGGACACCATATCGATGTCGCAAAACCATGGAAACGGATCACTATGCTCGATGCTATTAAGGATTATGCAGGTATTGATGCTTCAAACATGACTGTTGAGCAACTGCAAGATTTTGCCGAAGAGAATCTTATCGAAATGGATAAGGAAATCAACTGGGGAAATCTGGTCGCAGCTATTTTCGAACATTACTGCGAGGATAAGTTCATCAATCCGACTTTCGTCATCGATCATCCGAAAGAATCGACTCCGCTATGCAAGGCGCACAAGGAAGATGAACGACTGATCGAACGATTTGAACCTTTCGCTGCCGGCATGGAACTGGCAAATGCATACAGTGAGCTCAATGATCCTATCAAACAAAGAGAACTTCTTGAGGATCAGCAACGGCAATTATCCGCAGGGGACGTTGAAGCCAATCCGTTGGATGAAGATTTCCTTGAAGCCATCGAGACGGGACTCCCGCCCACAGGAGGATTGGGTGTTGGTATTGATAGGATGGTCATGATTATGACAGGTCAGGATTCGATACGCGATGTGATCTTGTTTCCCACCATGAAACCCTCAGAGCAGGATCAAGCAGAAACACCATGTTTTGATGATGACTCTTCTGATGATAATTAAAAAGAGTAATATTTTTCAATCCATATTTTTTGTCATGTCTTTCCAGAGCAGAAGCTTCATCCAAAACTTTTAAATACTCCCTAAGTGTCTATACACGGTGATGATGTTCTCCTCGAACAAGAAAGGCATGTCTCCACTGATAGCAACGGTTTTGCTTATAGCGTTTGCAGTGGCGCTCGGTGCGATGATCATGAACTGGAGTGCGGGTATTGAGGAGGGTGCGCACGGAGAAGAAAACGGTGATACATCGTATTGTGAAGGTGTCACGTTGGCATCAGACGGTTCTATTTGTTACGGTGATAACACCATCCAATTTGATGTCAAAAATGTCGGTTCTGAACGTATTGGTGCGGTCAAGCTCCATATAGCAAGCGATGCCACGGAATACAATATCGAAGTGAAGGACTCGGCTCTTATATCTGGGGAGTCGACGTCAAAATCAGTCCCTTATGCGCATACAGGTGGCGATGTCGACGTCAATTTCATCCCTTTAGTTTCTCACGATGGCGAACTTGCCGGATGTCCTTCTTCAGGATTTGTCAAGACCCTATCTGAGTGTTGAGGTGGCTGGTGATGAGAAATCGTTCTATTTTTGTTGTGATGGGTTTCTTATTTCTGATGATGTTGGTGCCTGCCGGGGTATCCCTCCAACCTGATGAGGTGACACTCGATGCTTATGTCAATGATCATGCAGGGGTGCTTTCTCAAAATGAGACGGTGGCTCTCACTGCATTGCTTGAAACGCTCCATGAGAACAATACTGCTCAGATGAGCGTTCTGGTGGTTGATTCGCTTGAAGGATTGTCAAAAGAAGAATACGCTCTTGAAGTCGCTCACGAAAATCTTGGCAACGAGCGATCGGATAACGGCCTTCTCGTCCTTATCGCTGTCGAGGAAAGGAAGTACCGGATCGAGGTCGGTTACGGTCTTGAAGGAGTTCTCAACGATGCGAAAGTCGGTCGGATGGCACGCCAACAAATGGTTCCGCATCTTGAAAATGACCGGTATGGCACAGGACTTCTGGAATTCACCAAGGCAGTCTATGTCGAATTGACTGGTGATGAGGAATTTTCAGGGATTTCAGCACCAGTCAGTCTGAATACGCAACAACAAGTCCCTTGGTGGTCGCAACTAGGAATTCTTTTGTTCCTTGTCGTGTTCATGGTATTAAGAGGTGTCATGGGAGCTATTTCAGCGAAATCCTCTAAGAATGACAGATCTTCACGTCATCGTAGGGATGCGGATAATACCTTCGCTGCAGCTATTATCGCAAGCATGTTCATGCGAGGAGGCGGTGGCGGTCTCGGCGGTGGCTTCGGAGGCTTCGGTGGCGGTGGTTTCGGTGGTGGCGGAGCCGGTGGCGGATTCTGAAATACAGGTGATATTCATGGAACAATCAAATCATAGGAAAGGTGCTTCGCGATTGAAGCATGCTATGGCAAAATTATTTCTTGGTAAGCGTCTTTTGCTTTCTGATAAGGTGGATCTCAAGTGTCCTCGCTGTTGTACCAGAATGGATAATGTTGAAAAGGAAGGTGTGGTCATCGACGTCTGTCCTTTTTGCCAAGGTCTGTTCCTTGATGACGGAGAAATAGAAAAATTATCTCAAATGGCACAACAATCGGGATTTGCCACGCCTGCCAAAAAGAAAACTTCAAAAAAGAAAAGGCATTCTTCAAAGAAAACAACAAAGCGAAAAACATAATCGAATAAATAGGTGAATCATCATGAAAAAAGTGAATTCCTCAATGGAAAAATGGAAACCGTTGCTTATCATACTTGCAGTCGTGCTCGTGATAGGTCTTATCTTCGGCGGGACGTACAACAGTTTTGTTTCTAAGGATGAAACTGTTGATCAGAAGTGGGCTGATGTCGAGGCGCAGTATCAACGTAGAGCAGACCTCATCCCCAATCTTGTAAGTACTGTCAAAGGTGTCGCTTCGCAAGAGAAGGAAGTCCTCACGGAAGTGACTGAAGCAAGAACGTCGTGGCAGAATGCAGGTTCGGAACAAGAACAGATCGAAGCCGCTAACGAGATGGATAGTGCTCTCCCGAGAGTACCCGTGACTGTTGAAGCGTATCCTGAATTGAAAAGTAATGAGAACGTCCTCGCACTCCAGGATCAGCTTGAAGGGACTGAAAATAGAATTTCCGTTGACCGCCAGCGTTACAACGAGGCTGTCAGGGCATACAATACGAAGGTGGGCAAATTCCCCAACAACCTCCTTGCTGGCATGTATGGCTTTGAAACCAAAGAATCGTTTGAAGCCGATCAAGGTGCTGATGAAGCGGTCGATGTGAATTTCGAATAACTTTTTTATTTTTTTTCTTTTATTATTATGCTCGTTTTCTCTCTTATTTTCTCGAAATCTTCTTTTTGGGCGAATTCTTTACAACGCATTACAAAAGCTTTGATATTTTGTTCTGTTGCAAGATGTTCTTTCTTATTGAAGTATTGTACGTTGATACGTTTGTCTTTCAACTTCCTGAGAAACTCTATTTCTTTATCCGTAAAACTGAAGAGTATCATGAGGGCTAATGTACAATCGTGAATCTCTGACTTTATTCCAACTTGTTGTAATAAGGCGTACAAGGAATAGTAACATGCATAGTAGGCGGAGATGATTTTCCAATCGTTTGAAGGTGAAACGCTCATCACTTCAAGAGCTTCTTCTGCCTTTTTGAAATAAATCTTGGTCAAGAATTCGTTCGGCTTCGCTAGTCGTATTCCTTTCTTCTGTCGTTTGCACTATCTTATGATGTCATTGTTTGTCATGTGCGTGAATCCTCCAAAACACATACTTTTCTGCACCGCAAAGAACGACATGATCGCTATTAACGTCTTGAACGAATAATTTTTGTCTTTCAAGAGCTTGTTTGAATTCGTTCTTTGTCAATACGGTCGTATGCACTTCCAGAGGAATCTGTTTTTTTATGCTTTTATCACAATTTTTCGGAAAGTTTCCGATAACGAGCAGGTCGAGATCGGAATCCTTATTGGCATAACCTTTCACTCGGGAGCCGAATGCTATCGCAACATCAACATCGTGTTCTCGCAGGATCTTCTTGAGTTGTTCTATTTCAAAATTCTTCTCGAGAAATGCTGTTGTTTTGTATTGTTCGGCGGTTATGAGTGCTTGGATGGTGAGTTCCGAGTCTAACTTCAACTTGTATTCTCTGTTCTTTCCAACGGTATCTGGTGTGAATATGTTGTGCTCTTCTAACTGGTGAAGTTGCAACTGTACTGTGCGTTGGTTTCTGTTCAGAAGTTTCGCGATCTTCCTTCCGTGAAGTCGTATGGTCAAATCAGGAAGAAAGAGTGAGATGATGTCAAAAGACAACGGTTTGAATATTTTTTTATTCATATGAATATATATTCATTCAATATTATTTAAATCTTCTCATTTTCTTCTTCGTTCTTTTTTCACTTTACAACCGCCGCTTGGCAGGCTCTGCACGATATCATCGACTGGAATGTCAAGGTTTGTCTTCTCGCGCAACTTGCTTCTCACTTGCTTTGCAACATTACTTGTCTTCTCATCGCCCATGTCGATTACAACATAATCTTCTGTGAGTGCTTTGATTGCATCTTCAGGTCCTGCCATGAAAAACGGTTCTTCACTTTTCGGTTGCACGATGCCTGCAGCGTAGACCATCTTCGGATCGATATAACTTGTCTTTCCACGGATCATGAAGCTACCCTTTCCCATGAATTCCCCTGCATTCGCTTCTTTAGATACTTGTTCAGGGTAGACATAAAACACGTTTGTAGTTTGAAGTCCCACTTTCCACGCTTTTGAATGGATGGCTGTAAATGAAGCGGCTTCTTTAAGTGTTGCTTCTCCCGGATTCTCTGAGCGTTTTTTGAGAAACTCCTCACCAAGTATCCGTTTGATATCTTTATCATCCTGTTTGACAACGACAAAAGGACTGCCTGCCATGTCAGTGTGAAAGACTACATCGTTGTTATCAGTATGCTTTTTGATAATAATCTCGTTTGTCGTGGCATCCCTCGCTCCAACAACAAGAAAACCTTCGCTTGAGATAAACCATTTGAACTTGTCAAACCATCGCTTCTTGTTATGATCCAATTTCTTTATAGAACTGTGGATTTCGGTATTCTCCTCATCTTTTTTTGCCTTTTTTTGCTTTAGTTTGAATTCTTCGAGGGTTCGCCTGGCACCTTCGAGTTTTTTCCTGGCTTTTTTAGCTTTCTCAAAATAAGATGCAGCGTTCTCGTCAACGGTTTTGGTGATGTCAATAGCGACTTTCATAGTAATTCCTTTCCTTTCGTTCGCTACAGGGAATAATCGTAACATTTAAAAAATGATTGTTGTTACGACACCAACAGTTCTATTGCACCGATGGTTGAATGGTACAATGGGGCCTTGCCATGATGGATGAGGGCTATTGTTGTCGCATCCGTTTGCAAAGAGGCTTCGGTCCGGGTTCAATTCCCGGTCGGTGCATTTTTTCTCCGATAAAAGGCAACGGACTGTCCCGAGCGTTAGTGAGGACATCGGTCGGTGTACCATTTTTCTCTGCGTTCAAAATGCTGAACCTCCTCGTGAATCAACAATCTTTGTGCTTTCGTTTGGGATTGTTGGTGTTCAAGATTGGAATTCGGGGCTTGAAATACGAGGTGTGAAATCCAATCTTAAACAATCAAGATGCTCGGAAATAGGTGTATTTCCGGCACGACTCTCGTATCACTCGGTCGTTTCTGGTCGGTGCACCATTTTTCTCCGGAAAAAGGCATGGATGGTCGTGGGTGTTTGCCCTGGCGTGTCGGTCGGTGTGTTTCTAGTTCTCTTTTTATTCAAGACCGTTGATTTTATAAATGGTTTTATGTCTCTTGTTGTCTTGTAGTGAGCTTGTAGCTTAGTCTGGTATGAGCGCTGGTCTTATATGACTGTGAACCGTTAAGAAGGTGCATTTGCTCGAAGAGAGCCAGTGGTCCCGGGTTCAAAACCAACTGGTTACGCTCAGTTGGCACGCATTGTGCGTTTCGCACCTGTTGGTGCTCAACAGCACGGTTAGGGTTTGAAGTTTAGTAGGATCTTGACTTGTTACGCTCAGTTGGCACGAATTGTGCGTTTCCCGTCAAAGACGGTCAACAGCACGAGAATGTTATGTCGGCGAAGTCTAATCCACCGCTGGCTTATGTGTGACAGCGTGGCCTGTGGATGAAAGTCCCGGCAAGCTCACTTTTTTCTTTTTTCTATATTTCATAGTGCTATCGAGCGTTAGCGAGGTGCACCTCGGGACGGCTGGACGAAATCAGCCCCTGCAAGCTCACTTTTTTTCTTTTTTCTATATTTCATAGTGCTATCGAGCTTTAGCGAGGTGCACCTCGGGACGGCTGGACGAAATCAGCCCCTGCAAGCTCACTT
>CAZRUJ010000039.1:0-8198 GCA_964603345.1 uncultured Methanosarcinales archaeon
TCTCTTCCCATTTAGGGCAGTAGAATTTGTATCCACAAAACCTGCAATTGTTTTCATCATCAGTCACTTTAAATCCGTGCTCGTAATCATGCGCTATAGAGTTGCAGTATTTGATGATTTCCTGTTTGAGTTCTTGAAGGTTGAAATTTGATTTCTTTGTCCCTCCTGTTACTGACGTCACATTCCCTTCAGTATCTACTTCCATTTCTATTGGTTTATCCAGTCGAAGCATGTCCAGAGTGAGTCTTTTGACCTTGTATCCTTTTTCTTGTAATGCGAGCGCATAAAATCCTAGTTGTAAAGCTCGTTTTTCTGGTTTTATGGCGCTTTTGTTCGTCTTATAATCGATCACTTCCACGCTACCGTCTTCAAGAATATCTACCCTGTCCGCTATTCCAAAGAATCGATAGCCATCAATGGTGAAATTAAGTTTTATCTCTGTTATCGACTGATCTGTTATCTTATGCTTGTTTCGCTCCCAGAACACTTCCAATATCGAATCCGCTTGCTCTATATCAACTTCGCGGTATTCCTTCTTATGGAGTTCTCGTGCTATTTTCTTGAAGCCATCCAGTGATTGTTTTCTTTCGTTGACTCCTTGTTCGCACACTTCGTGTATGAACGAACCTATCGTCGCTCCACCTCCCTCAAGTTCGAAATCTCCTCGTTCAGGCATATTGTATATCTTACTGAGTTCGTAGCGTTTTGGACAGTCCTTATAGGTGCTTAATCCTGTCGGGCTGAATGTGATTGTTGTCGGATCAAATGAGATTATTCGTTGTTCCTTGCTTTTTGCGATGACTTTCTTGATATCTTCCTCATCCGCTCCTTCCTGTGATCGTTTCTGCTTGCAGGAGATATACGTTGTAATCCGGTGTTTGATTTCGTCATAGCTTTCTGTATCGAGAGCGGTAACAATTTGTTTCTTAAGAGCACTCAATTCCTTTTCATATGGCGATTGATGTGATAAGTGCATTCCCTTTTCTTCTGTATCTTCTGTATAAATAATATTATTATTCTCTTTGAAGCTTATTTCATCAAGAAATTCTGATTGCATTGTCGAGTCAGGTTCTCCCTTATAATCACTAGCAAAGGTGAGTATGAGGTTGTTTTCCGCCCTTGTCCATGCGACATAACAGAGTCGTCGTTCTTCAAGGAGCATGATGGTCTTATCATAGTTTTTGACTTCTTTTTCGATAGCTTTCTCATCATATCCTTGTTCCTTGAGTGATTGGATTTGCGCTTTGAAATCCGGCAGCATCTCTTTTGGTATGAGTGGCTCGTTTCTCGTTCTCGTGACGGGAAATCTGTCGTGTGCCATATTGCTTACGATCACTGTGTCGAATTCTAATCCTTTTGAAGCGTGTATTGTCATAAGTTTGACAGCGTTAATATTCATTATTTTTGATGCTTCAATTTCCACTCCAAGATTATCTATCATTTCCACGTAGTTGATGAAGTCTTCCAGTCCTTGATCGTGGAGTTCATAATATGTTGTTGCCAGTTCGTAAAATTTCTTGAGATTAAGCATAGATTCCATATGTTCGATTGATCGTTTGTAACTGAATGCTCTGTTAAGTCCTGTGAGTTCGTAAATGTCAAGAATAAGTTCTGGAAGTGATTTATTGCTGTTGTTTGCTAGTTGTTGGAGTGTTGTTGCGATTCTTCGTACCACACGCATGGATTGTTTGCTGAGATTGAGCTTATCGGCAGCTGTAAGAAGAAGTGAATCAATACTTTCTTGCTCTTCAATTGGTTTATCATAGTTTGCTTTCTTAAGATATCGTCCTATCTGTATCGAATCTTGTACTGGTATGGTGTTATGATAGTGGAAGAGATACCACCATGCTTGTTCTCCGGTTCCTGACCGTTCTTTGATGTTTGTTAGCATTGCCAGATATGCCGTTGCTGTTTTTATCTCCGGTCGTTGTAGCATGTTGGTTCTGCCAGCTGTTATGACTGGAATATTTCTAAATTCAAGAGCTTCTTTGATCCTTTCCGCTTGCTTATGCGTTCTGTGGAGAATGCAGATTTTCTCTAGCGGAATGCCTTCATCGATTTTTTTCTGTACGGTATCTGCGATGTATCGTGCTTCTTCATCCGCATTGATGGTTGATATGACCGTGACAGGTTCTCCTTCGATATCGTTTGCATTTTTGACATAAACGCATTCTTCTTTGTTTTCATAATTGTTCTTGATGAGTTCGTATGCGATATTGAGTATGGTATTTGTTGACCGGTAGCTCTTATCGAGTTTGAATATACAGTTTTCATCTGCTTCAAAGATTTTTTTGAAATGTTCGAAACTGTCTTTGAACGCTCCCCTGAATCCGTAGATGGATTGGTTCGGATCTCCTACTATAGTGATATTCTTATGCGCTGCAATGTACTCTAGTAATCTGAATTGTAATTTATTCGTATCCTGGAATTCATCCACGAAGACATATTTGTATTTTTGAGTATATTCTTCGCTTCCGAATTGGTTGAATAACTGTAATGTGAGTTCGTTAAGGTCTGAGAAGTCAAGATATCCATGTTCTTGTTTCAGCCTATCATATTCACCCCACACTTTTAAAAATTTATTGAATTGATTGTATTCACCGTAGTCTTCAACGAATTCTCCATACTTTTTCTTTGTTGCCTTCTGTTGTTTTTGCTCTTCTTTATCGAGAAGGTGGAATGTCTGGAGGAACATTCTTGCTTCTCGTTCGTAATTGTCGAAATTATCTTCAGTAGTCGTTTCCAGTAACTGCTCTTTGAGTGTGTTTACGTGCTCTTTGATATTATCAAGCGTCACTCCGAAATCTTTTGCATTCGATATCGTGCTGACGTATCTGTTTGCCCAGTATGGCTTTATATTAAGATGTTTGTGCAGTAATAATTTTGCATCGTCTGGCATGAGCAGTTCGAATTCTTCCGGTATTCCTATAAGGTGTCCTTTCTCTTTAAGGATGTCTGAGCAGAATGCGTGGAATGTCCTTACAGTAACATCTTCTTTTGTTTGCAGTTCTTCTCTCATGCCGTTTCGTAGTGAATTGGTCGCTTCATTGGAGAATGTGAGACAAAGCACTTCTTCGGGATCATAGAGTTGTTGTTCGTTGATGAGGTATTTCGCTTTTTTCTTGAGCGTGTATGATTTTCCTGTTCCTGCTCCTGCTAGGATGATGGTCGGTCCTTGTGTTTTCTCGATGGCTTGTTGTTGTTTGTTTTCATTTGTCATTTTCAATCAACCCATTATGTGTATGTTGTTTGGTATTTTTTGCAGGTAGCGTTATTCTCTCGTTTCTATCGTAGTTCTAGTCCCGTATCAGATATCCGAATGTGAAGGTCACTTCACCGTCTTGTTCTAGTGGAATGATTCGATGCTGTTCTCGGAGTTCTTCTATCACTCGCTCCTCATAAAGACTGAATTGTTGATTTCCATCAAGTATCTTCTCATAGATAGATGTTGTTTTGAATCGGTATCCCGTCATTTCGCTGAAAAGGAGTTCATAAAATATCGGATCAACCCCTTCGTGCTTCATGTATTTGTGTACGTATGTGTATTCTAGAGGAAGTTTTTCAAAATGTTCTTTTGTATAGACACCAATTGTTTGTTTTCCGTTGAATTGATAGTTGTATAGGTATGAATAGTTGATGAAATCAAGATAGAGAAGACAGTACAGAGATCTCAAGCCGGGTTGTTTGATGGCTTGATCTCGAAATTCTTCATCATCGAGTTGGATCTGCAGGTGGTCTTTTACCGTTTCAGCGATGTTGAAATGGTCAAGTGATCGTAATTTGAAGTATGTGCCAAGCAGTTCTTGTTCTTTTGTTTGTTCTGGAGTGAGTATGATGATAAAAGAGTGGTGCTTGAGTTCGTTGAATCGCGTGGTGAGCTCTTGATAGTTTGGTCTGAAAAAAAGTGGTTTCTCACCTTGTTGAAATGAATGGTCGTTCAATTCTTTTGCTTGTGAAAAGTCTATAGAATGCATGTCAGCGATGTAGCGTTCTCCAATGAATCCTTGTGTGTTGATGAGTATGTGTTGCATGATGTGTTTCCCCATACAGTTTTTCTCTATAAAAACCTTGTTGAATACGAATTTATAAATATTTCTATTTTTTTGTAGAAAGTTATATAAATAAGTTTATTTTTGTTTTTAGTATGGAAATCACATACCCTACGATCATTGAAGTCGGTGAAGACGAGAGTGTTGAAAAAACAGATACATTTTACCCAGGCACTGTTATTATCAATGATAAAGGACTCTACGGTGATTGGCTTGTTGAGGAGTTTGGAGACGGAAGTATCTTGAAATATCCGACAAAAGAGTATTTGAATGAGAATCTTGATGATATTATGAAGTCAAAGCCAGTGATTGTTCTTCTTGACGGCCAGCGAGATGAGATCTCATTAGTATCCTCTCTTTTTGCCTGTAGATATCTGGAGCTTGATATGAATTTACTTCTTGAAGCGCTCGGCTTGAATCTTGAGATGGATAGCTTGTGGGAGTTATCCCGGACAAAACCGTATTATCGCATGTTGTATTTGGTGATGCGGTATTCGTTCAATCCCTCGTTCATGTTCTCTGTCAATGCAAAAAATCCCGAATTTCCCTATGTGGAGGAGGTTGGAAAGCTCGACCTGCCTTTCACGAGAGAATATCTGGATACAGGAAATGTTATAGGGCAAGTGTTTTCCCATGTCGTGCTGGACCTGGCATACATTGATGATAAGAGAAAGCAGAGCGTGAAGCTGGAGACGATCATGAGAGAGACGAGGATCTGTAGAGAGGCATGGCGCTGGCTTGTTGATACTGGAAAGATCGAGAAGGAGTGGCAATATGAATTTCTTTGAAACATTCAAAGACCGGTTGCGAGAGTTATTTCCGTATCCGCCGTTAGAATATTTTGACAAGGATTGTTCTGAAACTGTTGAGATCAAGGTTGAAAGAGAATTAGTCGGCAAGGAGATGTCTGAACGCGAGTTCGATCTTGTTGTCAGGGAATTTGCGATGAAATTGGCGCGTGAATCTGTTGCTTTGATACAACAAAAAGCTCCTTGCAGAGCTGTTCCTTTTGAGGAGTTTGCACGGGAGACGTATCCTCAGAAAGCATATCAGGTCAGAAAGGTGTTTTTCGTCCCGTTCAATCTGCCCATGGCGTTTCAGGAGTTCGAGGTTGATGAGAAGGCGTTCGGTATCACCGCGAAGGTATCTCTTGTTGATGACTTGCTTGATGAAAATGCGATGGTAAAAGAGTAGAAAAACATAGCATTCCACAGAATCCTCTATGTTCAAATAGATAATTTTATTAATAATGGAAAATAGGCATATTCCATATGACAACCATTCTCATTTCCACAGTGTACAATCCTGACAGCGTATTGATGGCATGCACCAAGCTCAGCCCTGACAAGCTGGTCTTGCTTGCGACCAAGCCTCGCGATAACAAGCTGAAAAAAGCGCTTGAACTTATCAAGAGCAGTCTCGGCCGTGTCCTTGACATTTCCATCGTTGACATTCCTGAATATGACATTGTCGGCATCTCAAAAAAGATGGTTGACACTATCGACAGTGTATCGCTTGAAGGCACTATTGTTGTCAACATCACTTCTGGTCGTAAGACCCAGAGTCTGGGTGCCTTGTTCGGGGCGTATGCTCGTTTCAAGTATGTCAAGCGCATCACGTATTATCCTGAAGGCGATCAGAAGGGTGAGGTTGTCCAGCTTCCTATCATGAAGATGAAGCTCACTGACAGTCAAGAAAAAATTCTCACTAGTATCAAGGCGAACAAGATACAATCGTACAAGACTCTCGCCGAGAACACGGGACTGTCGACTGCCATGGTGTATCGTGCTGTTGACGATTTGATTCAGCAAGGGCTTATCGAGAAGACAAAGGATGAAGGAATCGTTCTCACGAACGCCGGGGAGATCGCGATATTATAAGAATTTGAGGAGAACAAATAGAGGAGGTTTACAAAAATGAAATTTGAAGAAGTTATACAAAAAATCAGTACAAAAACAAACCTAAAACGATCAGCAAATGCAGGGGGAGAATACCGTGGAGAAATCAGTAACTCAACCCTTCTAAATGCAAAAAAGCAATTTCTTGAAAAAAAACGAATTATAAATATTCTCAATCCTAATGATGAAAAAGAGTACAAATCAGATTTAGATATGAAAAAAACCATACTTCGCATTTTGTTATCAAAAGAGAATTACGGTGTTAAAGATCAAAGAGAAGTATGGGAAGAAGAACTTAAGGCATATGGAAATCAGGTTGATGAAAAAGCAAAATATTTTGGTTGGAGTGATAAGAGTAAAGAATTATACGATATTGTGCTTGAGACAGTCCTTGAAGATAAAATCACTAGTTTTGATGAGGATAAAATTTTAAGACGATTGAGAAAAAAATTAAATATTACATTTGACATGCACATATATTTGAAAAAAAAACATGGCAGAGTTCCCCTTCTTCATAGTAAAATGAAATATACTAACAAAGAAGATAAGATGATAAATGATGTTCTTAAAGATCTTGAACACCAAGGCCTTATTTTCTATATTAGCTTAAACAATGATAAATATTATATTATTCCTGAGGAGATAGCCTCAATACTTCAACCACTGCTAGGTATAGAAATGAAAGAAAAGAATTTTCTGCTTTTACTTAAAAATAATCGTATCAAGAACAAGGACAAGCAAGAATTTCTAAAAAAGCAAGGTCTTGACAATAGAGGGGCTTCTGAAGTACTTAATAAAAAGATACTGGCTAACGAGTTCCAACCTTCAACTTTTTTAGGGTCCTTAACCAATGATACATTGACAAAACTATTAGAAGAGCAGAAGGAAAAAACATCCGGAACAAAATCTCAAAAAATTCAACGCTTAATACAAGTATATGATACAAAAGACACCACACCTTATAAGGATCCACAAAAACAACTGTTACAATATTATGTGACATTAGCGAAAAGAGATGAAAAAAATCTTATCAAAGCAAATATAGAAACTGCTTCTATCGGTAAGAAATTTGAGGAAGCGACAAACAAGCTATTTGAAGAATTGGGATGTACGCTGTTACCAGTAAAAACTCAAACAGCCAATGTCAACGCTGATGGTGCTGCAAAGAAAAACGGAACTCATCTTATATGGGATTGTAAAACTAAAAAAAATAGTTTCACACTTTCTACCAATGAGCGAAGGCAATTTGAAGATTATATTAACACATATAAGGAGAAACAAAAGAATTTCATCTTCCTTGTCATAACAAACAAGATTGAAGACAAAACAAAAATAAAACATTTTGCCTATTCCATCAAAAAAACAACCGGTATTAATTTCACGGTTGTAAGTGCAGATGCCCTACACCATCTTTATGAAAAATCAAGAGAGAAAAAAATAGATATCAGTATTTTCGGAGAACGATATATTGTTGATACACAATTCGTTAAAGAAATGTTGCCGGTAATGGAGAATAGAGCTTGAATTTGTTTGAAATTAAGAATGGAACTGAAGTAATACTGTTACTGAAAATGGTTGATGTAGACTATAAGGAGATTTACTCATAACAAATCCCTTAATGGATGCGTGTCAAGAGGAGCTTCAAAAACTATCCTGAGGAGTTATTGAGTATCTGAACCCATCACACCATCTAGTTCAAAATCGTTTCAGCTCTCCCTCTCGCGGAGCGTAGATGAGTCCTTCTCTCATCAATGCGAATGTTATCTTCTGCGCTTGCTTTCTTGTTATTCCTAACAAGAGCAATTTTTCTTGAAATTCTCCTTCTGGGAAACTCGTTGCTGGATCATATTCGCTTAGTATCATTCTCGCCTGTTCATAGGAACTGAGATTGACTGGCATGTGCATGAAATCTCTTATCCACTCTGTTTTCATCGTGGCGATGTTTGTCGTGAAATCTGCCGTTCTGGTGACAAGAAATAAGGCTCCGTTCTCTTCAGTGACAAGATCGAACTTGAGATAGCCAGTCTTATCCCTCTGTTCATGGATCTTCTTAACTCTTTCAAACGCGTTGAAACCCCGTTTGAAGGCAAGTCCTTGCGTTTCCAGATCGTAGACAGTGAGTTCCATAGAAAGACTGTTGATACCAACAGATTTATATATTTTTCTAATTTTCTGTAGAAAAAAATAATTAAGACTAGAAAGAGAGAATCATACGTTCAGGATAAAAAACAAGGAGAAGTTATCCTGGAAA
>CAZRUJ010000040.1:0-8195 GCA_964603345.1 uncultured Methanosarcinales archaeon
TTCATGCTCAAAACAAGCAAGTGGTTTTGGCACCCATCAACGTAAACGTTTCTGGGAGTCTGGGCGGCCTCATTCTTGTTTTTAAGAAGATTTATGCCCAGCTTGAACTTCCAGTTCATGCTCAAAACAAGCAAGTGGTTTTGGCACCCATCAACGTAAACGTTTCTGGGAGTCTGGGCGGCCTCATTCTTGTTTTTAAGAAGATTTATGCCCAGCTTGAACTTCCAGTTCATGCTCAAAACAAGCAAGTGGTTTTGGCACCCATCAACGTAAACGTTTCTGGAAGTCTGGGCGGCCTCATTTTTTTCTCAACAGAACACAGAACCCCGAACACAGACCACAGTAAAGGCTCACAGTAGAGGGCGAAAGTCCTAACGTACTGGACGACCTCATTTTTTTCTCAACAGAACCCAACAATCCAAAAAAACAGAATAAGTGTCAAAAATGTTACTTATTAGTAGTTATTTTTCGCAAGTTTTTTAAATAAGAATATATTCACAACCCATATGGATTTTTTAGAAGAGCTTGTCAATCAGAAAACTGAAGGTTTACTATTCATACAGGACTTTGTTGATCTCTCACGATTGTATCAAAGTGATTGTAGATACATCGTCTCTGCAAAGGATATAGTGCAGGAAGACTCTATAGATTGGTTGACGGTGATTGGCGAAACACAACAAAAAATTCCAGAAAATGAATTCATACATATACCTATCATCAGGTCAATCGAACGTCTCAACACATATCATTCATTGAATAAGATTGTCGAGAAGCAGATATCCACATATGAACAAAAAGAAGATGTCAATAAATATTTGCTTGTAAGCGAACAAGAAAGTGCATTCATAAAATATCATCAGGACATACAAAGCTATCAGATACTACCCACAACCACACAAACATTAAAAACTATGTTTGACCAGAATGAGGACATTGATAATAATATAGACTTCTATAACGATCTCAAAGCATTAAACGAGTGGGTTAGCTTTGCAGGTAACACGTGATATTGTAAATACGGAATTTGTAAAACGAGTACAATCCTTGATAACATCGACGATATCTGCATCCTCACTGAGAACCGTGTAATTCGGATGCGTGAATGCTAAAAAGAGTATTTTAGCATCAGTTCTTAAAAAATCATGTTCGGAAGTATGATTTGATTTTTTTGAATATTGATTCCAGAAATCAACCATCAACTGCTGATTGGTGCTATTGAAAGGAATATGAATTATTTTGACATTGAACGCTTTGGTAAACAATTCATAGAACATGGAATACGTTTCTTTATCAGTCGATGAAAGAGATTTGTAGTGCGCATCGATTTCGTTTTTCACTTCCGGAGTCATATACGTCACATCCCCTGAGAATTTAATCGAATAGAACCAACCATCTTTATAGAGATCAAACATCTTGCTGACAAAATTATTATCGAGAATACAGATTTTTCCAGTAGTCTTGAAAGAACATGTGATGTCAGAGTGCGATTTTTTAACAAATGAATCGTGATTAAAAAGAAGTTGTTTCATCTGATTAAAGCTATTGTATGTGAATACGAGTTGGGATTTGAAATCCTTGAGATTATAAACAAGGTGCTTGACATCTTCATTAGTTGACGGAGAATCGATGTGAGCAGAATAGATATATTTAACTTTACGTTGCGAATTGATGATTGTTTTGTACTGATGCTGCAACGAAGTAAAAATCAATTGTTTGCTAGCAGGGGATTTCTTGATTTCATCAATCAAGGAATTGAGTTTTTTCTTATTGAAAATAGAATGTTTCGCTGTTCTGGACGCATCTTCGATAAGAAAATGAGAAAGTGAAGAAAAATCATCATAAAGATGTTTCAAACGATTGAGAAGAATCTTAAACTGCTTAAGAATGACTTTTTCAAGATGCTTTCTTGTGGAGCGATGCAATTGATGAGAACCTTCAAGAAGTGTTACGGTCTTATTGATCTCAACGATACATTCTTTTGAATGATCATGAAAATCGTTAAGCTGATGTGAAAAGGAACTAAATTTTCTGGTGAACGTTCTGATATTATGTCTCATAACAATATGACATACTAGTATTTTTTATAAATATTGCTGTGACTTCTTTAGAACAAAAATGAATACAAAACCCCACAACAAATAAGAACCTTTTTTCACTACACATTTAAATATCATCATCTTTCGCTTGCTCTATCATGGATTACTACGACTCCATCGCTTCAGGCTATGACGAGCTCCATAAGGTTGAGCAATTCCAGAAGCTAGCTATCATCGACAAGACAGGGATAGTGAGAGATAGCGATCGGCTTCTTGACGTCGGCTGTGGCACTGGCTTCTCGCTTGATTATTTTTCCGTCAAAGAAGCAATTGGCATTGACCCGTCACAAGGGCTTATCAGCCAATACAAGGGCAAGCAAACGATAATGCAAGGATACGCCGAAAGCCTGCCGTTTGACGATCATTCTTTCGATGTTGTCATCAGCCTGACAGCAATCCAGAATTTTGATGACATCGAGAAAGGACTTCTTGAGATGAAACGTGTTGGTAAAGACCGTTTCGCTCTTACCATTCTCAAGCGATCACCATCAACGAATCTGATGCGGGATTTTGTCAAGGAAATCTTTGAAAATCATGCTATCGAAGAAATTGAAGAAGAAAAAGATATTATCTTTCTCATACGAAGAAATTAAAGAATAGAAACGAAAAAAAGTTCATTATTTTTTCTTATCTTTTGGTTTTTTCATCTTCTTAGTGATAGGGATCTTCCCACTACACTCATCGCATTCGAACACGTACGATTTCACTCCCTTGTAGGTCTTTCGCTTGTACGGGGTTGTGGTCTCACCTTCGTGCTTGCAGTGAGGACACGTATATTGTATCTCCAAAAAAAGTGTCGGTTCAAGCTCATCTTTTTCGACTTCGTAACCGCATTCCGTGCACACGTATTCTTTGGAGCGCACTTTAGGCCGTCCTGTCTTCGGATCGACGGGTTTTCCCATCTTCCCCTTCTTGCACTTCTCGCAGACTGGTCGATAGACCCAAGCCATGACCCTGCCTTCATCGACATTTCTTCTCGTGAAATACAATAGATCATCCATATTTTCGGGAACAGTTATTTTCATGATAGTACACCTCGTTACACTTCACTCTCGAGAATCAGCCCACTTAATAAATATTGCGCAACAAGAGAACCCAGCTAAGCAGAACCCAGACACCAGAACCCCGCTCCCAGAACACAGACAACAGCTCCCAGACCCCTGGCTCCCGTTCCCAGACACCAGAACCCAGTAAAGCCGATCGCTGTTCCCTGCACCCAGTAAAGCCGATCGCTGTTCCCAGAACCCAGTAAAGCCGATTGCTGTTCCCTGCACCCAGTAAAGCCGATTGCTGTTCCCTGCACCCAGTAAAGCCGATCGCTGTTCCCTGCACCCCGATAGAGCCGATAATTGCGCCCTGCGCACGGTACAGCTGTTCAGATGTCTGCGCTGACAAGGCCACGATCGATACGCTCTATCAAACTATCGATACGTTCCTTGATCTTCTCGTTATCAGTGGCTCTCTTGAGTTGTGTCAAGACATCGATAAGCCGTCTGAAGAATCGTATTACATCTCCTTCTTGGAGATTGCTATATTTCAAAAGCTCCACAAACTCCGCTCCTGTCGCCCATGCAGAGACGAAATTGATCATCCTTTTCAGCGATATCTTATTGACATCTTGAAATACTGGCGTCTTATCGAATCGATTGAGAATGCGGTTGTAGGTTTTCTCACTTCCTTTTATCATGAAATAATCATTTCGTCTAGGCTCATAAATTATCGTCGCCAATATAATAAGCAAATCGAGATCCGATACCTTATCAAGATCATCTCTGAAGAACAATTCTGTCAGGGCAACTTCATTAAAGTAAATATGCCTTGCAAACTCTCCTTTTTCTGTCAACACGTATTTCTGTTCAATATCTACGTATGCACCGTTGAATTCCGCTGAAACTTGAGTTGCATCTTTTATGAAACCAAGTTTTTTGAGCATCTTCACTTTCTTTCGAAAGCTTGCGATAACATACACTGCCTTCTTGTTCGCTTGAGTTCGGACATAATAATCGAAACTGCTTTTGAGGATGCGCTCTTGATCCTTTTCAGTATGATTTGCAAGAAGGTTGAGCACCGTGTTCACCGAGAGCGTGAATTGTGAGATGATGGGAACGTTATCCTTTGTCGATATCTCCTTTAGCTTCTCGAGATCGGTGAACTTCCTATCGACCAGTGCGATCACCGTCCCTTGCGTATCGATACCCCTCCGTCCGGCTCGTCCGGCTATCTGGAAATATTCTTTTGAATTGAGCATTCTCATCGAGACGCCGTCGAACTTGTCGAGACTATTGAATACGACTGTCTTTGCAGGCATGTTAATCCCTACAGAGAATGTTTCTGTCGTATAGAGAATTCTGATCAAACCTTTCGCAAACAGATTCTCAACGATGTGCTTGAGCTGAGGCAACATTCCTGAATGGTGAAATCCTATTCCTTTAGAAAGCGTTCTGCGAAGCAATTTCGTTGTTGACATCATGGTGACTTCTTTTGGCAGATTCTCTCTGACAAACGTTGATACTTCGTGATGCGATTCCTTTTCAAGAAAATCTTTCTTTGTAGCGAGTTCACCGGCAAATTCTTCAGTTTTCTTTCTCGAGAAACAAAAATACAATGCAGGCATTTTACCATCGAGCTCTTCAACGACATCCAGATGATACGGCGGTTTCAGGGAATGGATCTTTCTTTTGAGGTTTCTCTTATTTTTAGACCCTTTCTTTCTCATTTCAGCGACCATCATATGGTCTGCGAACTGCTCATCCTTTATCTTGTCCGCCTGTATCTTTTCGATTGTGGTCAAGCCGAGTTTCCGGTCGTAGACAAGATGTTTGAGCGGGACTGGACGGTGTCCGTAATGTATCGTTTCAACCTTATGTCCTGCAACTGATTCTATCCACGAGGCGAATTGATTGTAATTGGGAATTGTCGCACTCAAGCATAAGAACCTCACATGATCAGGTGAGAAGATAATCGACTCTTCCCAGACAGTTCCCCGTTGTCTATCGTTGATATAGTGAATTTCATCGAACACCACATAACTCACACGTTCGATAATCTGATCTCCCGTGACAAGCATGTTCCTATATATCTCCGTTGTCATGATAAGAAGCGGTGCTCCTCCGTTAATAACATGATCGCCTGTCATCAAACCCACGTTCTCTTCGCCGTATTCTTCCTTGAAATCCTTGAATTTCTGGTTCGAGAGCGCTTTGATGGGTGCTGTATAGACTATAGTGTTGCCTTCAGGCAGGAATTTGCTGATGACATACTCTGCAATTAGCGTCTTACCAGTACCTGTCGATGCTGAAACTACGCATGAATGGTTTCTTTCGATTGCTTCAATCGCTTCTTTTTGAAATGAATCAAGTGTAAATCCTTTGAATTCCATGAATGATCACTACACATAGTATTTTTTGATATTGATTTCCTAAGGAGAATCATCGTATTATTTAAGTATTACCTCCAACACACTTATTCACATAACAGAAAACCATAAAAAGGCTGTTTAAGTCCTGCAATCCGTATGGTGCGAACCCAAAAAGAACTTGCTGTCTTTCTTTCCAAGCTTGCCGTATTCGACACGCCGAAACGGTCAAAAGAGCAATATCCCACAGACAGTAATGTGGCTGCAAAGCTACTCTGGAAAGCTCATATTGACGGTACGATAAAAAATAGCATTATTATCGATCTCGGTTGCGGGACGGGGATTCTCAGCATCGGAGCGTTGCTTCTTGATGCGAAACAAGTCATCATGGTCGATGACGATCCTGATATGAAAACGATCATCGAAAAGAATATGCAACTGCTTGAAAGCGAATATGTCATTGACACCTCCGGCTTATTCGAATTTCATAATCGCGATGCGCGATCGTTCCGTGCAAATGCGGATAAAAAGGAGTGTACCATCATCATGAACCCTCCGTTTGGAACGTCTGTAACACATATCGATACTGAATTTCTCAAAGTGGCTTTCCAAAACGCTGATAACATCTATACGATGCACAAGTCAAGCACTAAAGAGCATATCATAAAGACGTGCCGTGAAGCTGGCGCTATAGTCTCTTATGAGGAAGATTCTTCATTTCTTATTAAGAACACGATGAAAGAGCATCGCAGACAAAACCAGCGCATAGAAGTCACGTTGTTTCATATCATAAGCAAATGACTTTTTTACCAAAGATTTTTTAAACCCTCACGTGCGAAAAGGTCACCATACATTCAATAGAGGTGTGTTTCATTCATGGAAGTTAAACTTACGAAAAAACCAAAACAAGCTACTCTTATCGAAGGATTCCCTGGATTCGGTCTTATCGGAACGATCGTTACCGAGCATCTGATGGAAAATCTCGATTGCGAAAAGATCGGAGAACTCGTCTATGACGATCTTCCCGCTACCATCGCCATCCACAAGGGAAAGCCAATTCATCCGATGAGCATTTATTATAACGAGAAATATAATGTCATCATCCTTCATGCCATCCTTGATATCAAAGGTAAAGAATGGATGGTCGCTGATGCTGTCAAGCAGATAGTCGATGAGCTTGATGTTAAAGAAGTAATTTCAATTGAGGGTGTCGCCAGTCAGGGAGGCGAGGAAATTTATTGTTTTAATAGCACTGATCTTGAAAAGCAAGGTGCAAAGCCTATTGAAGAATCTGTTATCATGGGTGTGACCGCCGCTCTTCTCATAAGAAATCTCCCTGTCAAATGCTTGTTTGCAGAAACCCATTCAGTCATGCCTGCTAGTGGCGCAGCTGCTAAGATTCTTGAGCTTCTGTATAAATATATCGGTTGCAAGCTGGATACCAAACCGCTTTATGAGCAGGCGAAGATTGTCGAGAATAAACTTTCAGATATTATGCAAAGCACGAAAAAAACCGAATCTGAAGCTGAGTAAAAGCAGATGAGCTACCTCGGCTAGATAGCAAAAAAAGAAAAACGATATTTTTTTTATTACATTCTCATTCTCATATCGCTAACAATCCAGCATAAGATATGATGCCAAGAGCACCGGCGATGGCAACAAGAACTATCGTGATGACGATTTGCAATGCCCATACTGCCAATGATCGTAGCCAACCGATACGAAAGGAGAATTTATAGACGAAAAGAAGGGCGATAAAAGATAATATCGTTGCAAACACCGGTACGAACGAAGCCACAACCGCTGCGATCAAACCCGCTAGCACGTTGACGATGATCGATTTGAGTATAGAGGTCTCTCCACCAAACGCTTTTGCAGCGAAGTGAAGCGGTAAGGAACCGATGAGAAAAGCGCCAAAAATCACAAGTAATGTAACAAGCCAGTCAACCATATAATAACACCATCATTTCTCAAACAGTACAAGTATTTAAATATTCTGCTAGATTCATAAAGTTTCTCGCAAAGTTTGTGAGTACGCCCTCCCTATCTTTTCAGGGAGCGTCTGCCACCAGGTTTCCCAACCGTTCTTTCCTTTCCAGAGAGGATACGCCACACAGATCCTCGGTCGACCGCCTTGCCCGATATCATACTGAACGTAGAGATCATCCTCTCGCTTGAGATTCTCGACAAGCTTGTCCTTGAGATGCTCTTTATCCTCGGGCATTCGGAAAATGACAAACGCCACTCTGCTTTCGTCCTTTCCCTCATCAGTGGAACGGATCTCTACAGGCAAGTCGTTGAGCCGTTCTAGCCACTCGTCCTTGATGTTGGCATCGACATCGTGACCTTCCCACATCTTTTTCGGATTCGATGTCCGTCCTCGCAGACGCTCTTCCGGATACTTGCCATAGACAGTATAATAGGCCATCGTGGGAGCGTTGATCTTCTGTCCTCCTTTATTTTCATAAACCATATGAATCATATAAGAGAGAATACTTAAAAAATGTTCGTATAATAGGATGGTATAGAGCCACAGTTCATGGACAGCTAATTTCGAACTATCCAATAATCTCCGTGCCACATCAACGATACGTTCCAGAACAGAATCGGATAAAGATGTTGTAACCCCATATTGTTCGAACTCATGAATATCAAGAATCGTCGATTCAACGTTTTGTTTTTCATCACCCATATTTCTCAAATGCTTTCTTGCTCTCGAAGAAGAATGGTTTAAATAGGTTTCG
>CAZRUJ010000041.1:0-7989 GCA_964603345.1 uncultured Methanosarcinales archaeon
TGTTGTTCGTCGATAAGCTTGATGATGTTCTTGGCGAATGCCGTTGCAGCTTCCGGCCCGTTCGCTGTGATGATGTTGTCATCCACGATTACCTCTTCATCTATGAATGTAATATTGTGCCGTTCGAACATTTCTTTTGACTCGTTCGTTTCAAATACTGTCGCTTTCATTCCATCTATGATGTTGAAATGAGCGACTACCATGGGTCCAAGGCAGATTGCTGCGATGATGCGTTTTTTCTCTTTGGCTTTGGAGAGTAGGGTTCCCACTTCAGGATATTTCATGAGTTCAGGACTGTTTTTTCCTCCTACTATTACTACTGCTTTTGTGTTCTCGTTTATTTCTGCCTGCTTGAGTGACAAGTCCGCTTGTACTGTCGATCCCAGCATCCCTTTACAGATTCCTCCTTTCGGGCTTATGATAATTGGTTCATACGCGCTAGGTCTGATGACTTCAAGCGGCTTGAACAGTTCCTCGTCCCTGAACCCTTCTTGTGCGATTATGATGAATATATTTTCTCTCATTAGTATCTCCTCTTTCCTATATGTTGAATGCGGATGTTGTTTTTTCCAGATCGAGTATTGTTCCTTCTGGACCTGGATTGTGGATGATGGTATTTCCGATCCTATCTGTTTTTCCTTCACATTCGTGGATATGTCCTACGAACGCGATTTTTGGTTGCAGGTCCTCTATGAATTCCCTGTAACTATCGCTTCCTGAGTGATGATCTTCAAAGGGCACATCCAGCCTTGTGTTTGATGGAGGTCCGTGTAAGAGTACTATCGTATCGTCTGGATTTTTCATTTTCGATTTCCATTCTTTTGCCTGTTCTTCGAATTCTTCATCTCTGCGAGAAAATCCGTCTCCACCGTACCCTATGATGGTGTGTTTGTCCTGTGTTATCATTTTCTTATGGATGAACGTGATATTTTCGAGCCTGTTCACTTCTTCTTCCATTTCTGTTTTGATTTCGTGATTTCCGTGTATAATATATACTGGTTTCGGAAACTCATTGACGATTTCCAGCAACAAAGGCAATCCTTCTCCGAATATTGTAAGATCTCCTAAGCATAGGATGACGTCTGCATCCTTTGCCTTTCTTTTGAGTGCTTCAAGGGCGAATACATCGCCATGCACATCCCCGAATACCAATGCTTTCATCAGAGCCCCTCTTTGACGGTTGATGTGTTGAAATATTTCATTATATAAAACTGTTTTCTATTTCTTACTTATTGATCGTTCGGTTGCGTGTATAAAAAGTCTTTTTTGGCTTTCTTTATTTTAAATTAACTTAATTAATTTTTATTTTATTTTTATATTGATTTTTTATTTGTTTTTGATTGTAAATAAGTTTTATTGTTTGTTTTTTTATTTTTTAGATTGTTTTTGATTATTTTTTTATGTTTGTGAGTTGTGTTATTTTTTAACAAATATAGATGATTGTTTTTGTTTTTAGCGAAAGATTTATAAGTAAAAACTCTTGTTTCTCTGTCATGTTTCCTGTGTGTGAGGTGTTTTTCCTATAATTCCTACAAAAGAAGAGTTTGTTATGTTTCTCAGACAGTCTCCTCATCAGACGTATACTTCTATTTCTAAGCACTTTGATATCGAGATGGGGACTGTTCGCGATCTTGTCAAGTATTATGGGGATGTTGTTGTTGTGAGGAAGATGGGCACTGCCTTGATGGTGGATGTGAAAGAATGATGGCTGAAAACAACACTAGGATGATTGTCTTTTTCCTATCTCTAATCGTGTTTTCGATTCTGTTTTCTGCAGTCGTATCAGCTGACATAACATCCTTAAATATTATCGACCCTCCTGTTGATCGATGGTTTTCCTATGGTGATGACATCCTTTTCAATTTCAGCGCAACTTCTGATAGCGATGCGATATTTTTTTGTAACATGTCACTTGATGGTGATCTGAATTACACTAATACGAGTGTCGAAAATGATACTCAAACCATCTTCCACCGAGATATTGGTGAAGGTCAACACACTGCTAACTTCGTTTGTTTTGATTCTAACTTTGGTTTGGCAAATGTTGTTGATTTCGGCGTTGACGAGACATCTCCTGTTGTCTCTCTCGATTCACCTTCTCCAGGTGATTCGTTTAACAGCTCTCCCGTTGATTTCAATTTCATCGCTACAGATAACCTTGCTTCGACCTTGAATTGTAGCTTCTACATTGACGGCAATTTGAATCAGACTAACTCTTCTGTCGCTAATGATACTCTAACTACATTCGCTGTCGATGATTTTGACTTGGGAACGCACACATGGAACATCACCTGTCACGATCAAGCCCTTAACAAAGATTCTGCTTCAAGGAGCTTCTCCTACGTTGACATAATCTCCCCTGATATTACTGTATTTTCTCCTGTCGACAACTTCAACACATCTTCGACATCCGTCGATATCAATTACTCTGTCACTGACGATCACGCTTCTTCGTTAAATTGTAGCTTGTTCGTGAATGGATACCTTAACCAGACAAACACTTCTGTTAGCGAGGGTTCTCTTTTTTCATTCTCGCTTTCCGATATGTCCTCCGGAATCTATGTGTGGAACATCTCCTGCGAGGATGATTATGGGAACATAGGTGCTAGTTCTCATCGTAATTTCACTGTCAAGACCTCTCTTCCTTCGTTTTCCTCGCTAACACCTGCCGATAATCACTCTGCGCTCTCAGGCGCTGTCGAGTTCAACGCGACCATTGACGATCCTCATGCTAATTTCCATTCGTGCGATCTTTATGTTGACGGTGATCTCAATGATTCCTTAACCACTTTTTCAGGTATCGCCTCGTTTAACGTCTCTTTTTCAAAGGATGACTCTCATGATTGGTTCATCAACTGTACGGATAATTTCGGCAATACCAACTCGACTACCGTACGTTCGCTTCTTATTGACTTGGGTCCTCACAATCCTGTTATCATCCCTTTTGCTCCAACGATTTCAAAAAACACCATCTCTCTTATAGGGATGGTCGATTCCATTTTTGAATTCAGGCCTTTTGATATCATCAAAGCGTTCGTCGAGATTGATGATTCTCCTGAAGAGACCTACAACACCACTGTCACACGTAGGACGAGCTATGAGTTCAACGCCACAGTAAACGATACGCTTTCCTCAAATCCTACTCGTGTCAAGCTAGATTCTCCTCGTGAGATTAACACATCTCATCATCTCGCTTTCGAGGGTCATAACCGTTCGGATTATAGCTTCTATGGTATTACTGGTGTGATTCCGCAATCAGGAAATCTTTATTCAGTTGAGCTTTCAGATTCTCCTGAGCAAGATGTTTCTGTCGGGGAACGCGTCTATTTTTTCAACGCCAGCAAGCCGACGGGTTGGTTCAATATCTCGAATCTCTCTCTCTTTGGTGGTGATGTTTCCATCACTCTCGAAGGTGTAAGGGATGGTGTGAAAGGAGATTCATCCGACATTTCATTTTATAACGATCTTGATGCGCCTGTTTTTAACACGAGCGATTTGACGTTCGTTGCTTCGAACGGGAAGTACCTGACCGACCTATCTGACCCTCTGCAATTTTTTATCAGTGATAATTATAACATCAACTATTCTACCTTGCTTGTCAATTTCACTTCACCTGATTCCGCCTTTTTATTTGCAAATGACGAATCAAACACTCCTTTCGACGATTCGCTTGTCAACCATTCTATCGATTGCCGTGGAATGCTTTCACAGCAAGGTAATTGCTCCTTATCTCTCTCCCTTCCTGATGGTCGTTACAATGTGACTTTCACTGTCAATGATAGTTTTAACCAGTATGCCTTCAAGAAAGTTGATAATTTTATTGTGAAGACATTGGTGGATTCTGTGACTAATTTCACCACTCTCGCCGATAGTTATGTTGTAACTGATTCGAACGTTACTCTTATATGGGATTCTCCTTTTGATCCGTTTCTCAAAGATTATGAGCTTTCAATATATGACAATTCGGATGACCTTGTCAACTCCTTTATGATACCGGGAAATGTAACTAATTATACTGTTCATGTTTCTGATCTTGATTATGAGGTTATGCTATCGCCGAATATCACTGTTATTGATGAATTAGGCCATCGTAGTCCTCCTCGCACGGGATCTGAATTTGTCTTTCTTGATCAAACTCCGCCTGTCCATGAATATGTCCGTATTGATGAAACAGGTAATAACGAATATAACACTGATGATGTTCTTCATCTCCGTTTTAATTTCACCGATCCTGAATCAGGGATCAAAGAATATAAGTATTGGGTAGGTATCTCGCCGGCTGATGTTGAAGGGTGGGATAATGTGTTGAGTAATAAGACGACAACCTCCACTATGGTTGACGAATCTGTCGATCTTGATGAAGGACAGGTTTATTATCTTACTGTTCAAGCGAAAAATAATGCGCGATATAGTGGTACGGGTTCAACCGATTCGCAAAAGATTTCATCGACGCCTGTCACGGTCGATAGCATTCCTCCTCAAAATGTCTCTCTCTCCTATGCTCAAGGAGAATATTCGTTGGATACGATTTCTCTGGATTATAACCTCGGACACGATTCCGTATCAGGTGTCGATGTTAATGCTTCGAGATTACAATATAAGAAAGCCTTACTTTCAGACGGGGTGTGTCATTCATTTGGTGATTGGAACACCATAGATACCGACGTTCATACGGGTGGCACATACTCTTACGATTTTTCCATCCTTGACAACGGTTGTTATAAGTTTGGCGTGAAGGCTGTCGATAGAGCTGGTAACCAGAAAATCTACGAACAAGGGCTTGCCAAGAATCTCAGTGTCGACACGACACCTCCGTCAGCGCCCTCTTTTTCCTCGGGCACATTCATGACTTCTGACACTGAATTCTCTTATGATTGGAAGCCAAGCCAAGACAATCAATCCGGCATCTCCCATTATGAATACGCATTATTCAGTGATGATGGTGGTCCCTCGCACCAAGTCACCGATTGGCTGCAAACGACCGATTCGAACGCTTCCTTCTCGTTCCAGCCTCACGAGCTCGACAACTCTCATATGTATAGGGTAAAAGTGCGATCTGTCAACACCTTCGGTCTTTCCAGCAATATAGTGGATTCGCCTGGACGTCTATATTTTGATACTGTTGTCCCCAATCCTCTCACCACGATTCGTGTGGGCTCTGATACTAACGGATCTGAAGATGGGTGGATTGATTCGACCTTCGGCATTGATTCTACGAGCATCTTGCTTGAAGGGGAGGCTGGTCTTGATAATTGTGTCTGGAAAACAGGCAGTGATTTTGATTATGTTGATTCGGGACATCCTTCTTGTTCTGAAACCGGAGTCAATACGGGAATCTATAATTGTACTCTGACCAATCTGACTGAGAGGGTGTATGATGTTCATGTCGCTTGCCGTGATGACAATAATAATATTCAGACAGAGACTCAAAATACTGATTTGACGTTCGCTAAGGAGATGGGTCCTCCAAACATCACGATTCAATCCCCTCTTGATGATTCGATACATGTAGCTTCGCTTCCGCTCTCATTCGATATTGTTGACGCGTCTCCTGTTAACATCACTATCTCAACATATAATGTGGATGCCGGTGGTTCGCTGCAAGAATTGGCTTCGCAACGGAAAATCTTATCTGATGTTTTATCAGGGCATTATGATTTTTCACTCAACTTAACCAATGCTTCGCTTCACACTCTTATAAATATCACTGCCACTGATAAATATGGTCGCATGAGTTCTGAATCTGTTTCGTTCATGACTTATACTTCAACACCTCACATTCGTCTGGAGGATACTCCTGACATAGAACAATATCCTGATAACACGATGTATGTCAACGATTCGTTCTCTGTCAATCTCTCCGCCTTCTTTTTTGATGAGGTGTCTTTACGTCTGACCGATGAGAATAGTTCTGTCGTGTCAGGATGCGAGTATTCAGAGTCATTCTCATCCATACAGAACACCTCGCAAGACATTCCGTTACGTTGTCATATCAACAAGACCGATCTCAATGAGGCTGACTCATATACTTTGATTGCTTCAGCAAGCAATTCTTATGCCCCGGCCGAAAATAATAAGAGCGAACTTGAGTATGATGTGGTTGTCGATTTCACCTCTCCTTCTAACTCTAACATTTCAACGAGTGCTGATGGTCTTGTGTTCGATACAGACACAATCAGGTTCCGCTCTGGTTGGTTTGATAAGAATGATCTTGAAACCGTCGTATTTAACTATACTTCCGGCGATGGGGTGTGGAATTCATTGGACTACGGTTCTGATGATGCTATTGATAGCTTCAAGCCTCAGGATTGGGAACCTGAAGAATCTCGTTTTGAAGTAGTCATAGAACCGCCTGCTTTCAGATCGGCTTCCACCTTCAATTATTCATGGATTGTCATTGACCGGGCCGGGAACCGACAGGATATATTTGGCACTCCTGTTCCTGTCGAGAACAGACCTCCTGTTTTCAACACTACTTCGATGACCTACACCGGTCTTGAGGGATATGATTTCAACGTCGATGTTCCCTTCCATGATGATGATGTATATTCGCACGACTCCCGAGATGATTTCGTGTGTGAATTAAGCAACACTTCTTTGTTCGCGACTTCCATCTTCTCAGATTCCTCTTGCAGAGTATGGTGGAACGCTACAGGTATGCCTGAAAACGGAACGTATGAATTCAATATCACTGTCAGTGATGTGGAGAACGACACAATATTGTCCTCAACAGAAGGTGATCTCAATATTGAGATATTCCCGACAGAATATCAGAATCTCACCATAGATAGTAGTTTCGGTTCGGAAGTTGATGTTACTTACCGTACTGGTGATTTGAAATTCTCTTCCTCGAAAGGACAAAGTTCATCTTCTGTGTCCACTCTTTTGAAGCGTGGAGAGAATTATTCAGTCTCATTATCCTCGGGTCGTTTCAGGGTTTTCGCTGATAATGTCTCTTCAGCTGATGATGATGCGTTGTTTTATTTCCGATCACATAATAATGCTTCGTCCATTCGTTTTGATGATGATGAGCTGGGAAGCGATCTGACATACGCTCCTCAGATGGCCTATGCTACGAGCGTGAACTTTTCGACTGTTGATCGTTATACTGTATCTTTCAATGTTTCCGGAACCGGAATCGATCCATCTCGCATGGTTATTTTCAAGTATCCTGATTCTCCTTCAGGAATCAATTTCACTAATGCATCTAATTATGGTCTTCTTGACACGAGTGTTGATGGTGATATCGTTTCTACTGTTGTTTCGAATTTCTCAGCGTTCATCCTTGCAGAAAATACGACCTCCGTTTCAAAAGGGGATGATTCCTCATCGGGTTCGGACAGTTCTTCAAGCTCTGGCTCTTCTTCGGGTTCGATCGGTGGCAATATGGGTGGTGTTTCAACAGAGCCAGAGCCGAACTGTTCTGACGGTATCAAGAATCAGGATGAGATTGGGATTGATTGCGGTGGTGTTTGCAATGTTTCTTGCATATCAGGAAATGACTTTGATGATGATGAAAGCGAATGGGATGACGCAGAACCGACTTGTTCTGATGGTATCTTAAATCAGGGTGAGCAGGGTGTTGATTGTGGCGGTCCGTGTCCTGATTGTGTTGTTGAATCCTGTTCTGATGGTATCTTAAATCAGGGTGAGCAGGGTGTTGATTGCGGCGGTCCGTGCCCTCCGTGCAAAGAGGATTCCTCTAAGCCAGAAGAACCAGATATGGAATCGCCTGTCTCTCCTTTCAAGATGCCTTCGTTTCTGTGGATCTCACTTTCTGTGATCGCTGTTTTAGGAATTGTCGTTTTTGCTTTCAAGACGCATCGCTTTTCTTTCAGGCATGAGCATGTCGGTCCTGGACAGCCTGTTTTTAACGATGAATTTCTTCGTGTTGCTCGGTTCATGGCTCGGGAAATGGATGAAACAAAACATTCGCTCGATGAGATAAGGGCTCATCTTCTTTCTCACGGTGTTGATTCCAAATACGTT
>CAZRUJ010000042.1:0-7783 GCA_964603345.1 uncultured Methanosarcinales archaeon
TCCTTTTGACTTGAGTCACCCAGTAAGTCTTCGCTTTGATTTCACGAAGCGTCTCGCCTTGTTTTCCAATAACAAGACCAGGTTTTTCAGCTTCAATAACAACAATTGAACGCCTATTATCAAACGTCACGTTAGTAATGGCAGCTTCTTCAGGAATTATCTTTTCGAATTCCTTTTTCGCCTGTTCAATTTCCATGCAAAGAGAAGGATCAGGACGAAGCTCAATACGCTTCTTGATTGCATGAACCGCTTTTTTCACGACACCACCATCGTTTTCGAGAAAGTCAGTATCTTTAGTGTACAACACGATGTTTGCAGCTTCAAACACCGCTTCACTAATCTTATCTTTTGGTACGATCTTATAGATCTCTTTAATGATTTCAGCTACCATTGTATTCACTTATTCCAACGTATATATTCAACATGAGAGGTCCTTATCACCAAACCTTTCGAATGCGGATATGACAAAAACCTTTTTCAGTATAAAATCAGATTATGATATTGAGAAACTGCCTGTCTGAACAGGACATTTTTCATGATATCGAGCAAATATAAAAAAAATACGAACATCAAGCCAGATGAGTGTTCACTCGTTTCTTGATCGCTTGACGAACACCGTCCTTGTTGATGACATACACATCAGCACCATTACCGCTGGCACTGTCACGCTGGATAGCGATGTCAATGCACTTTTCAGCGAGCTTGAGAGCATCATCCTCAGAAGCGTCCTGCGCGTATTCAGATTCAAGCACTCCATAAGCAAAAACGCTACCTGAACCACTTGAAATGTAGGTGTCGATTTCAGAAAGCGTACCGTCAGGGAAGATATCATACAGATGAACCCCGTGCTTGTCACTGCCAGCAACAAGAAGATGAGCAACATCAGCAATCATGCTCGGCGTACGAAGGAGCCCAAACACATAGTTCCTGATTAAATTGGCAACTTCTTTTACAGTCATCTCACGACCATTTTTTATGGCGCGAAGCTTTATCTGAGCACGGACCTGTTTGAGAAGCATCTGGATGCTAGCCACAGAACCTGCAATCGTTATAGCAATGTTGTCAGTTAGGGGAAAGACTTTCGATTCTTCTTTGGACGCAATCATGTTACCGACAGTAGCACGCGTATCGGCAGCAAGAACAACGCTTTCAGAAGATTTGATCCCCACAGTTGTAGTTCCTGTTTTTTTGGTTGTAGAGTTATCCACAGTAAGTTCACCTTTATAATAAATCAAAAATCGTTGTAATAGAAAAACTGATAGCAACTGAAAACACAGTTGTATTTAAAAATCTTTCGCAGGAAAAAGAGAACGCACAGAAATGTTTAAAAAAGCCCTGAGAACACCTAAAGCGAGCGACTTTTTCAATTGCCGCGGTCGCATAGCCTGGTACGCGTTAGAATTGGTAAATTCACTGGTTTCCAACGCTTTCGCGCAGGAAATTGCGCAGGATTGCTAATCCTGTCCCTTTGGGATCGTGGGTTCAAATCCCACCCGCGGCGCCATTTCTCAATTCTTTCGAAATGTCTTGAGATGCGATTTTCACCCACGTCGTGGCAGGGTCACTTGCGTTCCTAGGTTACTCCCAGGCTCGTAACGTTCAAATCCCACCCGCGGCGCCATTTCCCAATTCTTTCGAAATGTCTTGAGATGCGATTTTCACCCACGTCGTGGCAGGGTCACTTGCGTTCCTAGGTTACTCCCAGGCTCGTAACGTTCAAATCCCACCCGCGATGTGTCTGGTGAGAAGTGAGTTCGCCAGACCGTCATGAAAAGACAAGACGGGGAACAAAAACATTATATAATACTGCTCCTTTTAAGTAGTATCTTGAAATGAGGTGGGTGGAGTCAAGGAGAAGATACTATGAATGTCAGAGATACGTTTCAAGCACAAGAATTAACAAATATCATCGAATCCTATCGAGAGAAAGGGCAAGGTCGTGAAGGTATCGATCTCGATACGCAAACAATCTTTTTCTCGACACGATTCAAGAAGGATATGACAAAAGATACTGTTGGAAAAGGAAATACGTTCAAGGCTATCGTGCCAGCTTATGTGATTGCAAGACCTCATGAAAGCATGTTCGCAAACACAGTCACACCCACATTATTCTCGGCAGCGCATCCCGCATTCTGGCAAGAAGGAGTGCTCAAGTCAACGTATGCAAAACAAGAGGAATTCAAAGAATTGGACGCGTATAAAGGGTTCGAGCTAAAGGGTCGATTGATCGTGAAAGGACTCGATACTAAAGAAATGATGACAAATAGCGAATTGAGCTGGAGACGACATCTACCTCTTGACCCAGGCGATGCTCTTTATGAGAAGCAGATGATCTATTCTACGATCGAAAATGCGACAGATAAGGAAGGCATCAAAACCAAGGTCAAACAATATCTTGAGCAAGCGAACGAGAAATATCTGGAAATAACCCGCCAAAATGTGCCAACACAACAGATGACAGCAAATGACAAGAGACATGAACAGATAATAACACAATCGTACAAGATGATGACACTACGACAATGGTGATAGAAAAACCTATCCGCAACAGATAGCAATATATTTAAACAAGCATACCAGCGCCAGGACGCATGGCTGAAAGGAGAATAGCGACTGAAGCGAATGTCGATGCTTGCTTGTTCTTTTCAAGCGAAAAAGGACAGTCACGGTCAATGAAACGATTGATAGGAGTTGCAGGTGAAGGATCGTCGTTAATGACGTTCAAGCGAAAGCAACCAATCTATTTCCATTCCCCACTCGAAAAACCACCGACACTGGAAGGAGTGACTGTAAAGCGCCGAAAGCGAGAGTGCATGATTGAAGTTCTCAAACTCATGAAACCGACGCGCATAGGGCTTGATCACGAGGAGCTGACAAAAAAAGAATACGATCTCCTGACAAGGAAATTGAGAAAGGAATTGAAACAAGTGACGTTTGTCGATGTCAGCGAGATGATGAGACAAAGAAGAGAGATAAAAACAACAGAAGAAAAAAGAATTCTCAAAACAGCGATCGCAAGGACAGAACGAGTGCTCAAGCAATTGATTGAACGGTTGAAAAATATGGACTTTGAGCATGAAGCGATTGTATACCTGAAAAAAAGAGTGCTTGAACTCGGAGATGAATTATCTTTCGAGCCTATCGTTGCAAGTGGCAATAATTCGAGAAACCCACATTACGAGCCGACAAGGACGAGCAAGATCAAAAAAGGATTCTGCATCATTGATTTTGGCATCAAACATAAAGGATATTGTGCCGATATTACAAGAACAGTCTTTATCGGCACGCCGACACGAGAAGATATCGAGTTCTACAACAAAGTTAAGGACGAGCAGAAACGACTCGAAAAAATGCTGAAAGCAGGGATGGAAAAAGTAAGGCCATCTTTTGAAATGGTTCACGCAATAGGGCATGGTATCGGATTGGATGTCCACGAAACACCGCTTGTAGGATACGACCCTCTTAAAAAGAATGCAATTGTTGCAGTGGAACCCGCACTCTACAAAAAGCAAGGCGTACGAATCGAGGATAATTATGAGGTTAGCGCTAGAGGTCTTAAACGGTTGTCGAGAACTTCACGGGAACTTACAATCATACGTCAACAGAACTCAAGCCTTCTCGTGACGAAGAGCGATGGTGGATGCTGAAAAATCAGCCATCTGCAATACAATCATATGAAGATAGTGAAGCAAGACGATCTCATCTTTACGAACCTTATTTATATGTTCAAGCAACCTTTTTTCAAGATCATGTTTCTGTCTTGAAGCGCGAACGAGCTTTTCGAACGAGAAAGCATAGAATAAATCATAATACAAGTCCATGTAAGATATGACATCTTCGAATAATCCAAGAACATCCTGTTCAAATACAGGCAAATTCAGAGAATAGTAATTGGCAAGGTACTTGAAATTGTCAGCGATCTTTTCGAGATTCCAAGCAATGACATACCAGAAATGACCTTTCTCCTTTTGATGAAGAGATTTATTAAGGAGACGTTCGCAAAAATTAGTCAGCTTGTTATTATTCTTTTCATGCTGTAATTGAAAGGAAAGACTCTCTCCATCGCCAACCTTGAAGGATTGCAAAGCCTCGTTGGCAGATGAGATGAGAAGACGAAAGGCCCTGCGAAGAGTAGCGTCGAACTCGCCTGCATCAACAACAGCAACTTTACCAATAAGAATGCGGAGTTTCGATCGTTCCTTGATAATAAAACCAACAAACAAGTCAGTGACAAGCTCTTCGATAACAACGTATTGTTCGGAAGTGTAAGAAGTTATTTCTATCTCATCATATCCTTGCTTGTGAAACGAAGAAATCTGCCAGCGAAGCACACGCTCGCTCATCTTCGCAATATCAAGAGATATTTTTGAAGCGTCAGAAAGAGGTTTTTCAGGAATGAATACAAGTCTATTACCTTGTATGAGACATTCAAGCTCATCACCCTTCGATAGAGCCTGATCGGAAAGCCAAGAAGCAGGAAGGGAGACGACAAGCGTCTTTTCAGCCAGACGAATTATTTTACGTTTCATACCAACGTCACCTCAATTTTTGAAATTCCTCTATAAAAACAGAGTCGTGATTCAATCCTTTACGGAGCGAACTCAAATACATGCCAAAGCGGAGAATGGAAAGATGGAAGCGTTGACTTTTGAAAGCGGAGATGGCCTTCAGCTTCTTATTGAAGGTGGACGTGACATCAACAACAAGATGCGGACGTTTACGTTTGTTGAATCTGAATAATCTCCACACGCCAAAGCCATATAATGAGGTGACAAATCCATTTTGATAATTCAACTTATCAATCATCCCAAGCACGAGCTTGTGAACGGCGCGATGGTCAGGATGAGTATCATCGGAAGAATGAGTAAATATTTTTGAAGGAGAATATTTGAGAATTATCTTTTCAAGTGTTTCATCAGCTTTCTGATCGTAGAATCCGTCGAGGAAATGACCTCCTTTCAGACCAAGAAAAATAACCCCTGAACCGCCAAGTACCTTATCTGCAACTTTACTTTCCTTAAGGACCTTTTGCTTGACAATATCTTCTCTCAAATAAGGAATAGAACGTTCACCATAAGTAAACACGACAGTTATTACTCGAACCCCTTCTGCGACATATTTAGCCAAAGTTCCCCCAAAACCAATAACGTGATCGTCAGCGTGAGCCGAGATGACAAGCACTGTTTTATTATCCATGACACCCATTAAAACTCCTTATTATATTAATATTGCGACTGAGACAACTCTCGGACAAGACACAATATTTATAAAAGGTTCAATGTTAACCAGAACATACGCACCGGTAGTCTAACGGCTAGGATACTGGCCTTCCAAGCCAGTGGTCCGGGTTCGAATCACGCACAGCTAATGTCGCGCAGGACTGTGCTGCCGAAAGTCCCGGCCGGTGCATTTTTTCTGTGTAAAAATGAGCGACAGGAGATCAGGATACAAATGAGGATGTGAGAACCACATCCGTGTTCTGGAGATTATCACATACCTTAAGAAGGTCTTAAGGAACTTAAGGATGAATATTATATTCCCATCCCACCATGAGTTCTCAAAAAGGACAATCAGGAGATAAGACGATTGTAACTTTAAGAGGCGAGGCTATCATGAAACGAAACAATGATACAAATTTGATGTTATTAGGATGGTTGAGAAACAATTCAAGGTTGCCGCTGACAAAGATCAGCAAGAAAACAAGAATACCTATATCTACATTGTTCGACAAACTTAAAGAACAAGAAAAACAATACGTGTTCAAACATACCACCTTGATTGATTTTGCAAAGCTCGGTTATCACACAAAGGCACACATATTCCTTAAAGCGCCAGCTCATCGCAAAAAAGAACTTGAACACCATCTAGCTTGCCACGAACATGTCAATTCGATTTACAAAGTGACTGATAAATTCCAATATCTGGTCGAGGGCGTGTTCAAACACATATCAGAATACGACTCGTTTATCGAATCCCTAGAACAACGATTTCCACCACTAGAACACTCAAGCCATTTTATCACAAAAGATCTAAAAAGGGAAATGTTCTTATGCGAGCAAAACCAACAGTACGGGTTGAGAAAAGCGAGCTAGAAGAAAGAAAACAAAGCCAACCACACACAAGCGCTGCGGGCAACAGGCTTGTGATGGTGGCAATGTGAGGTGTTTCTAGGTGGTGTGCGGGCGAATGAGAATAACTCAATTATAATCTTCATATCCTTTCATAAACGCAGCCTCACTATCGCTAAGCTCGTCGTTATCAAGCATCTAATCAACATATTCAATATCGTAGATGTCCTGTCCGTGAAAATACCGTTCTCGAACGATACTCTCTTCGGCGTGTTCCTCCGGCCGATCGAACCTCCCCAATCCATTCGACTTACCAGTATCTCCAGAAAATACCATTGTTCCAAAACCCCCTTTTTCCAGCCTGATGAAATGACTGCATTAGCGCATAAGGAAAAAGTATATATATAGGTTTTCCCAATACAATATATACAATATATATTTTCACATCAAAATAAAAGGGCATCTTATGGAATACCGTAAACTCATTAAATTCGGGAGTAGCTCATATGTCATTTCTCTGCCAAAGACATGGATAGATAAATATGAGCTGAAAAAAGGAGATCATATAGGTCTTGAAACAGTAAATGACAATATGATATTGCATCCGAAGACAATAAAACAGAGTGAAGAAAAAGAAAAAACAATCATAGTCAAAAAGAATGCAACACCAAGAACGTTGAAACGGGAACTATTAAGCGCGTACGAGAAAAACGCGACAACAATTTATTTCTCAGGCCCGGGAGTCTCATATCACCTTGAACCCATAACAACACTCATTGATTCACTGACGGGACTGGAGATCGTTGAACATACCACAAACAAGATCATTGCAAAAACATATATCAAGACAGAAGACGTTACGATAGAGACTTTTCTCAAACGGATAGATAACAGCATCAAATCAATGATTATTGAATTACAAGAAGGAATCTCACAAGAATTACCTGTCGCCATACAAGAATTAAAAAAAGAAATCAGCCAAAGAGAGAAGAATGTGGATAAAATCGTCCGTCTCATACAAAGAGTGATGAGAGAGAGAATACAGAAGCGTATGACAAGCAAAGAACAAGATCAGCTGATAATACTCAAATATTGGCAATTATCCATATTCTTTGAAACAATTTCAGATAATATAGAGGCGATGGTCAATTATTTCTCGATCATACGAACAGAGACTGAAAGAAACGAAATCAAAAGCATACTTGAGGATATGAAGACCTGTTTTGATGAAGTGATGAAAGCATTCTATTCGAGAAATACGCAACAAGCATATCTAGTGTCAGATGATTTGAGAACGGTAAAACAGAAAGTCGATGACAAACACAAGAAAAAGGGTTACGGATATCTTCTCAGGCAATTTGAGGAGAATATAAATATCATCTCCGAAATAAACAAGCTCTCATTCTAAATGAAGATAAAAAAGTGAAAACAGGATGTTTTCAGGAAGGGACATCAAAAGGGAAAGAATCAACATTATCTGATTCAGAAGATGAGAAACCATCATCATTTTCAGAGGAGGTTCCAGTAGCCCCTGAAGCTTGCCGAAGACATTTTTTCAGAGGATCATCATCGTCATCACTTGTAAAAGCACCGTATGCAACAGCGAGGATCCCTTTAGGAATGCCTTTTTCAAGCAACCAATTCTCAAGCTCATAAGACGAATAGCCGCGGCGAGTATAAGTCTCATAATACCGAATAACCTCATTGACTTTGGA
>CAZRUJ010000043.1:0-7377 GCA_964603345.1 uncultured Methanosarcinales archaeon
TGTCGCATCCAGCGGCGAACTAAGTACGCCTGGGTTGCTCATTTCATGTCGCATCCACCTTTAAAGCCGCAATTTGCATCGCATTCTGTGCAACCACCAACTTTTATCATAGTGCCTTTTTTACACATGGGGCAACGATTACCAACTTCAGCGCCGTAGGCAACATCCTCATCTTCAACGTCTTGCGCGTCAATCGTATCTTCAGAGTTGATCGAAGAAGATTGTGAGGTATCGGTGCTGGTAGAGACGGTCTGAGTCGAACCTTTGCTAGTAGCATTCTTCTCTTCAGTGTCTTTGCTTGTCGAAAGAATCTGCTCATCACGAGAACCATCACGATAGATAGTCACACCCTTACAACCGAGATCATATGCTTTTTCATATAATTGCATCGTATCCTCGACAGTGAATTCGGACGGGACATTAGCAGTTTTTGAAATCGAAGAGTCAGTCCATCTCTGGATAACAGCCTGGACGTTGATGTGATCATCAGGACCGAGCTCCATGGCACTGACAAAAAAGTCAGGGAGCGAACCATCGTCGTCTTTCTTGTATTCCTTGGCAAGATCAATCTCAACCTCGTGAAACCCAAGACGACTCTGCTGATAATATTTGAAAGCGAAAAAAGGCTCTATACCAGTAGATGTGCCTATCATCGAACCAACAGTGCCAGTGGGAGCTTGCGTGGTTAATGTGACATTACGAATGCCATCCCGCCGGATCTTATCATGGACCTCTACAGGCATACCCTTCATAAAACCGCTTTCAAGGAACTTGTCAACATCAAATTTCGGAAACGAACCCTTCTCCTTTGCAATATCCGAAGAAGTCATGTATGTTCTGATGGCAATGCGACGATAGAGCTTATTGATGAAATCATTCGCTTCCTGACTGCCGAAACGAAGACGCAAGCGGATAAGCACTTCAGCAAGACCGAGCGTTCCGCAACCGACACGACGCTCCGCAAGCTGATTCTCCTTATTCTGGGAGAAAATGTAAGGAGTGAGATCAATGATGTTATCGAGGAATCGGACCAGAGTCGATGCAGACGCATCAAGAGCATCCCAATCAAATTCATATACCGGACCAATCTCGTCATCACCTGTCTTGTACACGAAATTATTCAAGGCAAGATGACCAAGATTGCACACGCCCCAAGGAGGAAGGCCTTGTTCACCGCACGGATTCGTGCAAATGATAGGGTTGTAATACCATGAATTACTCAACTCATTATAGCGACCAATAAAAACAATTCCCGGCTCGGCACTCTTCCAGGCAGAACCAATGAGCTTTTCCCAGAGATTCCTTGCTTTTACAGTCTTATGGACCGAAGTCTTGAAACCTTTTCTCTTCCATTTGAACAAGTCGCCATCCCAAGAGATATCATATTCCTGTTTCGTAGCCCGATCGCTAAGATCAGGATATTCGAGATGCCAATCAGCATCATTCTTGACAGCCTCCATAAACTGGTCGGAAACGAGAACAGAAATGTTAGCATTATCGAGAAATCCAATCTGATGTTTTGAAGAAATGAATTCCTCTATGTCAGGATGCCAATCAGCCAGCATAAGCATCAAAGCTCCACGGCGAGAACCACCTTGCTCGATAAGGCCTGTGGCGTTCGAATACAAATTACCCCAGGAGACTGCACCACTGGATTTACCATTAACGCCACGGATAAACGTATAGCGCGGACGAAGCGTGCTCAAGTTAATACCAACACCGCCACCACGACTCATAGTCTCAACCATGTAATAAAGAGTATCACGAATGATGGAATCACGAGAATCTTTCGGAGGCGGAAGGACATAACAATTGTACAAAGTGAGATTCGAAGTATATTGACCTTTCTTGTCAATATTAGCCCCCGACATGATACGGCCCGCAGGCTGGATGTAACCGTTAAGAAGAGCTTGCTGGAATTCCCGAGTTCGAGAAACAATCTTCTCTTCATCTTCTTCAACGCTTGCAACAGCTTTAGCAACACGAACATAGGCATCATAGATGCTTTCGACGGGTCGATCGCATTTTTTCAAAGGCACAGTCAAGTATTCTTTACCATCTTTATAAACACCCGTAATCATTCGAAGAGTGGCATGCAGACCTTCAATCTCAACGATAATACCCAAGTCCTTCTTAGGATATTTAGGATGGTCTTTTGAAACCGCAACGACAAGATCACCCTTGGAGAATGAATCAGAATCATTGAGAGCATACCTATCAAGAAAGATGATCAACCCCATTTCCTTAAGATGAGTTGAGTTGTTAAGGATAGAACGAGCTTCATCAGAACAAAAAATACCCTCATCATCCAATGTCTTAACAATCCCAACATCTTTCGTGTTGTATTTCAAAGATTCAACAGCAATATTGTTCACCATATATAACACCTACACATACCACACAGTCACAAGAAAAGAAAAAAAACACACTACATATAGTGTTTTTTTTCATCCTATGCACTATATTTAGGAGTTCATACCATTTGGTTTATATATATATTTGCACAATAATAAACCAATCACAACATATATGTTACATACTATAATTTATGCGAACCTGTTAAAAGCAGACAACCTCGTTTGACGTTTTGTCATGACGGCCTGATCCCCTCGACAACCATCTCTGTAAATAGTAATACCCTTGCATCCTAATTCGTGAGCTTTGAGCATGATTTGTTTTACATCATCAACAGACGCCTTGTTAGGAAGATTTATCGTCTTCGAGATGGAATTATCAATATATTCTTGGAAGCGGGACATGACAGCGAGGTGATCTTCAGGAGGGATGTCCATCGCGGTACGAAACACATTCTTGAAACTGGTATCAAGCCATTCTATGTTCTGGACAGAATCGACGAACTGAAGCTGTATTTTAGCAGTCTGATCGATGGCGAGAGCGTCAATAGCATCCTTGAATGCATTGTTCAGGACAGTGAACTCTTCGCCATCGCTTGTCATAGTCGTGAAGGAAAGGGCGAACACAGGCTCTATCGACTGAGACGTTCCCGCAACAAGACTTGTCGAACCAGTGGGTGCGATGGAAGTGATTGTGGCGTTTCGCATCGGACGATCCCATGTGGAACTATCAAACAAAGGAAATGGACCACGGGAGACAGCGAGCTCGTGAGAGGCCTGGCGAGAAGAATCCCTGACAATAGACATTATAGAATCGATAATCTCCAAGGATTCATGGGAACCGTAAGGAATACCTAATATAAATAAGAGTTCGGCAAAACCCATGATACCAACACCAATTTTGCGAGTCCGCTTTGACTGCAATTCGAAAAAAGAGTCAATATATTCGTGCGCATCAATGCAATTATCAAGGAAATGAACAGCGCTCTTGACAGTGCGCTTGAGCAAATCAGTATCAAGCCGAAAAGAACCTCCTGCTTTAGCAAGCATCCGAGAGACATTGATATGAGCGTATGGAACTCCTTCGAACGATTCAAGTTCATATTGTCCGCATGCACCAGTGCAAAGTACTTTCTTCTCCTTGAAAGGATATGAACAGTTCATCTTATCAAGAAATATAAGGCCAGGATCACCAGTCTTCCATGCCTGTTCGGTGATGGCATCAAACAAAGAACGGGCAGAAACGGTCTGGACGACAGCACCCGTTCGTGGATTGACCAGATCGAAAGGCTTATCGGCATTGACCGCGTCGATGAATACGTCAGTGAGAGCGACGGATAGATTGAAATTCTGTAACACCCCACCATCCTGTTTGGCCTCGATAAAAGAGAGGATGTCAGGATGGGAAATGGAGAGCACAGCCATGTTCGCACCATTGCGACGACCACCTTGAAGGATGGCATGAAAAGAGGTATCAAAGATTTTCATAACATTAAGAGGGCCGAAAGCCACTTTCTTCATGCCAGATACATCATCATGGAACGGTCTGATTTTTGAAAAACTGAAACCAAGACCACCACCCCGTTGCTGAATGGATGCAGAGAGCTTGAGAACCTCAAAAATATCTTCTATACTGTCAGGAACATCAAGAGCGTGATCGGAAAACAAGAACTGGAGCTTGTTACCTGCATTCATAAGAATAGGAGATGCGGGGACGAAATGAAGGTTAGTGAGATGATGGAGAAACTCTTCATACGCAAAAACCACATCACCATCGTATCGCCTATCAACCGATGCTATGTTAGAAGCTACCCTCTTCATCATATCAAGAGGGGATTCACACACAGTACCATGCTCATCACGATTGAGATATCGAAGCTTGAGAAGGTCAAGGGAGACCGGGCCGAGTCCAAGGGACGGATCCTCAGGATCCCGGGTCGAAGGAAGAGTGATATTCATACAGAGTATAAAGGGACGGCTTGTATAAAAAGATTATGGCAAACGAAATGCAAAAAAGAACTGCACAGGTGAAAAACTCATAAGTGATGCGACTTGAAATGATGGGATCTGTTTTTAACGTAGTATTTGAACATAATAGGGGCAACGATGGTCGTGAGAACAGAGACCAGAACAAGCGTCGAAAATAATGAGTAAGGAATGATATCGTGAGACCTGGCAATCTCAAGAACAATCAAAGCCATGACCCCCCGAGATCCGAGACCCCACCCTATGAGATTGGCAAGACGCAGAGAGAACTTGCCCTCAGCAAGACGATACCCCAGAAGAGCACCAACCCACTTACCCAACAAACCGATGACAGCCAGAAGACCTGCAAAGAAGTAATGGATGGAACCGAATTCGATGTTAAGACCTATGGAGATAAAAAAGAAAAGGATGACAAAACCGAACGTCACCGTCCTGAACATGTAATCAATCTCATGCTCTTCGATAATTTCTTGACGTACAGACGGTTTGAAACTCGAGCGGACGATGATACCTGCGATCAATGCGCCGAGGGCAAAACCGAACCGAAGGAAATAGCTGAGCGAGGCGACCAGAAGAACGAGAATCAAAGTAACCGTGAACAAATCGTAATCATGACGGAATTTCGTGCGAGTATAATATCTATGGGTAAAAGGAATGATAATATAGTGAAGAAGCACGAGAAAGATAACCAACACCAAGATCTCGAAAAGAAGACGGATAACGCCGAACGTGGCGGCCTGTGAAGAAGCGAGAAAGATAGTGAGGATTCCTATGAACAAGACACTCAACACATCATCCATTATGCCGGAACTGATGATAAGCTGTCCTACCTTGGTTCTTATGAGGCCGGATTCCTCAAGCAAAACAAGAGATACGCTCTCGTCGCTGACAGCCATGACCGCTGCGATGCTCAAACCGATGATCCACGAATATCCGAGCCACACGACGACAGCAAAGCTGAGCAGGGCAGGGATCAACGTGCTCAAGAGAGTGATAAACGTAACATCACGAGGAGATTTTTGAATAGAAGCAATGTTAATCTTCAGACCGATGTAGAATAACAACAGGATGATACCGATATCAGAGAACACTCCAAACACTCCTGAAAGGTTCTGGACAGGAAGCAATGAGGAAATAGCGGGAGTCGAAAGAAGAATCCCTGTCACCAAAGGACCGAGAAGGCTTGGAAGCGAGAGCCGGATAAAGAGCTGGGAAAGGACAAACGCAACGGTCAAGCTGATAAGAAGGACCACGATGAATTCCATGTCACCGGATTGGATGCAAAAGCTTTATATAATTTTTTAAATGGAGGCTCTGACCAGTACGGAAGACAATGCATATCATATAGAACGTCGAATACGAATTTGGATCATGAAATAGATAAAACACGTTCTCGGAACGCTTGGGATGGTATGGTCTTTTGCACGCGAACAGCGACCACCATACAGGATAGAGCCGAACTGAAAGGAGTGGAAAAGACAAAGCTACTTAAATGATAAGCACAGGAGATGCATATCAGGATGAGTGTGGAGGAAATAGTATGGATAATTTGTTGACACGACCCCTTTTCATAACGTTTGAAGGGATCGAGAATTCAGGAAAAGGAACACAATTACTCAATTTCATCGAATTTCTCATCGATAACGATAATGACGTTCTCGGCGATAAATACAGCGGTTTCGTATATCACAGGGAACCGACAAAAAAGACACCCTCCGGAATCGCTTTCAACGAGAAACTAGCAAACCATGAAGAGATGACAGCAGAACAAGCCACGGACTACGTGATCCGCGATCGACTCGAGCATCAGAAGATCATAGAACACGAGATCGAACACAACGGTTTTTTCTACATCTGCAGTCGCTATGCGGATTCGACAGGCGCATACCAAGTCAGCCAAGGAGCGGACTGGAAGGAAATCTATGACAGACATCATTTCAAAGAACCTGGAGGGACGAGAATGCCAGATATCACCATTTATTTTGATATCAGCGTCGAAGAAAGCCTGCGACGGTCAAAAAAAGCAAGTGAAACAAGATCTCTTCGATACGAAAAAGGATCTGCTCAAAAAGCTGGAAGACGCGTATGCATTCTGGTTTGAACAGACAAGTAAACGACACAAAAGAATAATAATCAGAGTGAATGGAGAACAATCACCAGAGCGAGTGTCCGAAGAGATGAAGCGCAAGGTCGCAAAAGCAATAAAAGATAATTATGAAAGTCTTAAGCCGAAACAGAAAGCGATTCCAGGCGTTTGACACGTTTATCCAGAGAAGGGTGAGTTGATAATAATTCGGAAATACCCTTAAGTGAGAACGGGTTCGAGATAAAAAGAGCAGAGGTCTCGTTTGAACCCATCTTCATAGGATTTTTCTTGACACCCGCATGGATTTTCTTGAGAGCTGAAGATAAAGATTCAGGATCGCCTGTGATCGAAGCACCTGTGCGATCAGCGAGAAATTCCCTATTACGCGAAAGAGAAAGTTGCAACAACGTGGCAACTAAAGGGGTGACGATGGCAAGGACAATAAATCCGAGCAGTCCACCATTATCATCATCCGTACCGCCGAAGATAGCGGACCAGCGAGCGATAGAAGCGACAAAACCGATGACACCAGCGATAGTAGCGGCGATGGTCTGTATGAGCGTATCACGATTGCGGACGTGAGCAAGCTCGTGAGCGATGACACCGCGAAGCTCGTTCTCATCAAGCATTTCAAGAAGACCCTGCGTAGCGGCAATCGCTGAATGAGAAGGATTCCTGCCGGTGGCAAATGCGTTGGGAGAAGAGGACGGTAACACATACACTTTCGGTTTGGGAAGGTTAGCTTTGGATGCGAGATCACCGACAACACGCGAGAGGCGATGTGACGAGCCAACAGGTTTTGCCTTGTACATGCGAAGGACGATCTTGTCGCTATAATAATAACTTCCCACATTCATGAGCAGAACAAGGAATCCAGCGAAGATAAGACCGGAACTCCCACCGAGAAGCCGACCGACAGATAACAACCGCGCGGTAACCAAGCCAAGAAGG
>CAZRUJ010000044.1:0-7244 GCA_964603345.1 uncultured Methanosarcinales archaeon
ATTTGTTCTTTTTGATGTTTATCTCTCTCTCTCTCTCTCTCTTTTCTCTTTTTGGAGCGCGTAATGTGTGTTATATCCATCCTGTGTTGTTCAGAATAATTACGATGTAACTTTACACATTACTATATTCGCCCCTAACCTTCCAAAAACGCCTCGAAAGTTCTGTTTTTCTTCCAATTCTTGGTGTGGGCTTACTGTTGACGTTTCAGTGGTGTAGGAACATATTTCTTTTTGAACAGGACCATTCATTCACTAAACTTTAAATATATCTGTATCCACACTGTGTGTGAAACGCTGTATGGCAACGAAAAAACGATCAAGAAAAAAATCTTCTTTTTTACCCCTGAAATTATCCTCAGCTCCAGCTATGCTCTTCCGGAAACATCGAAAAACGATGGTGTGTGTTGCTGGGATCATTCTCATTTTGTTTGCCTTATACGTGTTATTTGGTGTTCGGTTACAATTCGTCTTTAATCAAGAACTTCATCTTGATCTCGATCCGTCGACACAATCGATATCCTTGCATAACGGTGAATCTGAAAACATCAATTTCACCGTCTCATCAGATACTCCTTCTGTATGCACATCCCACTGCGTGTATCTATTCAGGGACCTTTCATCAGCAAGGACTATTGATAACGGTTCGCTTTTCGAACCTGAGGATCACATCCTGGATTATTCGCTTCACGCGCCCGAGAAAGGAAGGGGTCAAAAGCTCTATCAATTCGAAATCACTTGTACTAGCAGACGGACTGAATTATGTCGTTCCTCTGAGAAGGAGTATCGCGAAACTGCTCTTGTCACGCTCAATTACGATCTCGATGCTTATACCAAAGAACAGAAACTGCTTTTCAAAAGAACGCTCAATACTACTCGTTCAACATATGATTTGGCTTCATCCAATGCTTTACGTGCCGCACAACTCCTTGATGATGTCACCAATCAGACAGGAGGGTCGCTTCCTATTGAATTTCAACGGCTGGAAGAGCTTAAACACTCTCTTGAAGCGGCTATAGGTGATCTCGAACCCCTCCTTGATAAAGCTTTCATCGCATGGGATGATAAGGAGTATGTTGATTTTTACTTACAACACGGTCAAGATCTGCAGCAGTTCGCACGGTCTGTCGATAAGATATCTGATGGGACCTCGCAAGCGACATCCCGTTCTCTCGATCTGTGGAATTGGCATGTGTCTGTCATCCAGAACATGACAGGTCAAGAATCCTTGTTCAGACAAGCTGTTGAATTCACGATACGAACAGATAATATGGCTTCATTTTACGACCTTACCGCGATACGGTCGAAGATCATATCGCATGGTATGGCTTTGCTTGACGATCAAGCTTCTTTGAACACGTCAAGGAAAGAGCTTTCCAAAACACGTTCTGATCTCATTAAGAACATAGCTCTAACCCTTGAGGAAAAACATGCATTCGTCGATACTCTCGCCTCCGCAAATGATGATATGGCTGGACTGCTTTATAAGAGAAATATTTCTATTATCACGAACACAAATGCATCGGTAAAAAAATCAACTCATTGTGATATGTTCACCTCATTGCAAGAATCTATCGCATCACATAATGATACTGCAACTTCCCTCCAACAATCTTCATACCCTGAGATTGCCGGCCTTGCTGAAACAGAAGACGTGTGCAAGCTCTATACGCAGCATCTTATCAACACGTCCTCATCCCCTTTCACGCTCGATACCTCGTACCAGAACGTCATGACAAGCTCGAATACGACATTCAACTATTCAACGCTTTCCACATCTCAGCTTGATGAGCTTTGTCCTCTATCCCCTGATTCGGTGTATTCTGACAAGCAAATGGATTATTGTACTACCAACATCACATACTCTCAACAATTAGTGCCTGACTCATTCACGAAATTGTTATCTCCTCTTAAACTGTTCACTTCAAACCTTACAAGCAAATTCCCTGAAAAGATACCTTCTCATCCGCCTATGTGTTGTTTCCAAAAGAAGTGCAGTCCGTGCTGCGATCAGACTCGAAACTGCTCTGAAAACATTCCTGTCATCTTTGTGCACGGTCATGCGCTGAGTCGCTCGAACAGTCCTGAAGCTTCATTGACTGCATTTTCTCATATGCAAAATGATTTGCAGGATAAAGGTTATATTGACGCCGGTGAAATCGATGATGCGGGTGTAAGACAGCATGTTGATGCTGGTGATTGGGGTCGTGTAGATGCTCCTGTCACGGTCAGGATAAGTTATTATTATACTGCCTACCACGATCTTGGTGGAGTGGATGTAATCGCGAGAAAGACAGATCGTATCGAGAATTACGGTATCCGCCTCAAAGAATTCGTAGATCTCATCAAGAAACGGACTGATAGTGATGAGGTGATTATCATAGCCCATTCGATGGGCGGTCTGGTATCGCGAGAATACATCCGCTTGTTTGGTTCTGATGATGTCGATACTCTTATTACTATCGGAACCCCTAATCATGGTGTTGAAGGTTCTGTCAAGAAATACTGTTCCGTGACGGGTGCAAAAAAGGAATGCGAGGATATGGAAAAGGATAGTCCCTTCCTCAAAAGACTCAATGGTGCCCAACAACAAGGGATTCCCGGAACCGATGTATATACGATAAGGGGAACAGGTTGCGAGATGGAGGACGATCGCACTGGTGATGGGATAATTCTTGCCGATAATGTCCCTCTTGATTTCGCCACTAATTATGTTGTCAACGGTTCGTGCTCGACGAACTTGTTCGAGGATACGATGCATACTGAACTTCTAAAACCAGAAAAATATCCTCAGGTCTTATCGCTTGTTCTGGACATCCTTGATAGGGGTCAGAAAAACTGAATGGGTTTATGGCGTATCGCTTTCAAAATTATTTCGATATTGATTTGGTTATTGCTATATTTGTCCTGATCTTCCAAAAACATATTTTTTTCAACATGCTTTTTTCGGTTTTGTGGGTGAGCTCGCATTTGAGTTTTCATATGGTATATGATTATATTCCTTTTTTGAACGGAGCTTTTACATACATACTTTTTAATATGACCATCAATGCTCCTTCTGCTATGGGTCTTCTCTATTTCGCACCTTTGAACATATATGGTAATCATGCTTTTCGTCACCTGTTGCTTCGCCATTTCGCAGATATGGTATTTACGGAACTCATTCTCGAGAGGGATATAACTTTTAGCTCGTCACCCGATAAGCATGATAAGCTTTCGATCGTAGCGGGTGATGAGTCTCGTACCATCGTCCAGATTGCAGCTTCAGAAAAAGAGTCCATCGAATATATGATCGACATTATCAATAAGCGTCATCCTCGCGTACCTGAGATAAACCTTAATATGGGGTGTCCGCAATCCTCTCTTGTCAAGCGGAAGCTCGGTTGCGGATTGTTGCTTGATGAGAAGGCACTCTCAATGTCCGCTTCAGCACTCGTTTGGTCATGTCGAAAAAGGGGATTGCTCCCGAGCGTCAAGCTACGTCTCGGTCCTGAAAAAAAAATTGTTCGCATCGACAGGTATATTGATATTCTCAAGCGTTCAGGAATTCAAAAGATATATATTCATGCCCGTACGCGTGGCCAGAGTTATCATGAGCCTGCAAATTACTCTTCTCTAAAGGACATCGGTTCGAGACAGAAGGACATCTCTATAGTCATCAATGGTGATATTGACGGTCCTGATATGGCTTGTTATCTTTCTCGTTTGACTGGTATTGATGACTTGATGGTCGGTCGCGCCGCTATGCTTGATCCATTTGTTTTCGAACGGATACGGGTTGGTGATGCTTCGATTTCTTCTTCTCGCTCTTTCAATCCTCTCAAGAAAGATCCTTATCGAAAGATCCTCCCTGACGGTTCAGTGGGAGCTTGTGCGCATAAGAAAGAGATTATTCTTGATTTTATCTCGATTTCCATAAGAAACGATCTCCCTCTTGATCTCGCCAAGAGGAATCTCATGATGATGCTTAAAGGAATTACAGGTATAAAGCCAGTTCTCAGCGAAATAAATGCTGCTTCCTCCTTCGATGGAATCATTGCTTCGCTCAATCGACACCCCTTTATATGAAGTGGAAAAACCTATACTAAGATACTGATGAAGAGAAAAGTTTATAAATTATCTTTTTCCTAATCAAGTATACAATGAATCAATCAGACTATGCTAATTTTCAGATGGAACGAGACCTTATGAATTGTGGTCTTACAGAAGATTCGATCAGTTCGATCAAAGCGACGACTGTTGTCACTCACAATGGTGCTCAGCACGTGGTTCCTACCTCTCAACGCGATCGGTTAGATGCTGCTAAGCGTGGCGACGTTGATTCTCAACAGTCTATAAGTGAAACTCACATGTCTGATAATATGCATGGAACTGTTGCATTTCAGGAACAGCAAAGGATGTTTTCCCGATTCAAAGAACACTCGAACAATCGTCTTTCTATTCTCGAAAAGGCGCATAACGAAGCGGTCAAAGAGATCAATGACCTGAAACAACAGATAGAGACTATCAAAAGCAACTTGGTGGCGCAGCGAAAGAACTATGAACAGCAGATCTCAGACTCCAAACATCAACACAGCAGATCTCAGACTCCGGACTCTCACTCCCAATCTCGGGCCGACTCACGGACGTCATCCTCTGATGACCAGCCTATTGATAGGAACAAGACAGCACCTGCTGATGTGAAGGTGGAGAGTATTTTCTACTGCGGTCATCGATGATTTCTTTTTTCCCTTTTATTCAAACACTGTTCTCTCACGATGTTGTTCGTTTGAATTTATATCAAGAAATTATGTGTTGTTCGGATAAGCGTATGTATCGTATCTGTGACGCTGGTTCTCCTGTTTCGAGGATTTGTTAATGGATATACTCATCAAGATACATTCGGGTTAGAAGTGATGCATATGAAAGAAGAAGTGGTCCTAATATGAGTCCTATAATCCCGAAAAGAGGGAGTCCAATGAATATACCTATGAGTGTGACGATAGGATGGATTTCTCCAAACTTCTTTTGCAGATATGGTCTGATGAAGTAATCACTCATTCCAACAATTGTTCCCCATATGATAATACCAACACCTGCAACTATGTTTTGCTCGATAAATAGTTGATTTATGCTTGCAGGAATCCAGATAATGAACACTCCTACAACTGGAAGCAATGAGAAGATGAACCCTAAAAAACCCCAGAATACCGCTCCTTCGATGCCGAAAATAGCGAAGCCGACGCCAAGTAATATACCTTCTAATAATGCGATAAGCCCTGTTGTGATGACTGTGGATTTTGTCACTCTCTTGAATTCATTTATGATTCGTTTCTGATTTTTAGTGCTAAATGGGATGAATTCTCTTGATTTTCTCGAGACGAATTTATTGTTGACTAGCATGTAATACAGCAAGAAATACATGATAATCCATGTAATCACTATCTTTGTCACGTTACTTACCGCCGAGATAAGCGTGTTGCTAATGTAATTCGTGGCTTTGGTGATTAGCTCATCTATAGGACCTGAAATGTCTGTTTCAGGGAACATCTCTTCTAGGTTGGTGGTAATTGTTGTTATCGTCGAATCGGCATACATCGAACTTCCTAACTGGCTGATCAGCGAATTGATGGCGAATGAGAAAGGGATGAGAATGATGAGAAAGGAGATGATGAGGATGATAGCTGCAGATAATGATGACGACAACCCTTTTTTCAATGTAAGATAATCATATATCGGTCTGAATAGCACATACAAGATGATTGCTCCAAATATGCCATTTGCATATGGCCATAATGCATAAATGATAAAACTGAATACTGCTACGATGAGTATTGTTGCAATAATCTGATTGAATATCTTTCCATGACTCATGCCGTTCTTTATACTTTATACTTGTATTTATAAAATCTTTGTCTTATTAGCTCCCTCCGAATGTTATTTAGGTGTTCATTTGCACTTGCCTTATTTTCTTATATTCTTTTATGGATTCAGGCTATTATTTTATGGATTCAGGAAATAATTAAATATGAGAGTATATTATTCTATCATTATGGCTCGACGAAGAATTCCCGTTTCACTTGACACGTTACTCTCATTCCAACGACCTGGTCGAAAGGATCTTGATGATTTGATGATTTCCGAGAATTATTTTTCAGCTTTGCAATTAGGTGTTATCCAGACCATTTCAAGAGGTCTTGCTCGTAGATTGGCAGATAAATTTGACATTCCTCAACAACAGTTCAAATCCCTTAATGTCAAAGACAGAATATATGATGCATTCCTTGATGATGATCAGCACTTGTTGTTCTCGACAGAACAGGCGAGTCGATTCTCAACACCATTCGATCGCACGATCCTCAGATATGATTATATCGATAAGGAGATTATGGTATCGCTTCTCAACCATCATCACTCCACGATAAGGGTTCCTGGCGCTATGCCTCTACTAATCTCCAACATCGCGAATTATTTCGCTAAGATGCCTGAAGCTCACGGTCTTCTCGAGCATGAAAACGATCACATTATCTATTCGTTGGATGATTCTGTATATGCAATGGATGATTTTATCACGCTACGAGAATGCGATGATGGTGATGATCAGAGCGTTACGGGATATGAGGTCAAACGGGATTTTGTACCTCCGCTTTTCAAAGAGATTTATGCTGATAGTAGGATGATCGATCGATTCTACGGATGGGGGTCTGCCAGGGATCGTTATAATACGATACGTTTCGTCCTTAAACACGATATGACTTCTCGGCTGAAACATTCGATAGCTCATGATCTCGAATCAGATACGTTATTCGATACCGTTTCTGAAGGTCATGTTGATTGGTTATTGCAAGATTCATATTCCGGTTCCTTCTCAAAAGACAGTCGGATGAATTTTTACACTGGGAAACGTCCTATCTTCACGCTCCCTGATGGTTCAAGACAACTTGATATGCATCTGTATTTCACACAATCGCAACCTGATACGGTATCTCCTCTTGTGGATACGTTCATGCCTTCAATACAACAGCAACTCCTTCTTAAGAGGATGTATTATCGGATGACGCATCCTGCTGACTGATTATTTTTTCGACATGATAGGTTTGTTTCCTTTTCGCTGTTCGTTCATTTTCCTGTCATGTTGCGTGGTGTATATGGTAAACTCGCATTCGACTTTTCATGTTGTATATGTATATGTATATGTATATGTTTATCTTTGGTCATGACCGGAGAACCATAATTCTTTTAAAGCGATCATGAACAACAGGGTGGAA
>CAZRUJ010000045.1:0-6984 GCA_964603345.1 uncultured Methanosarcinales archaeon
CTCTCCTCCCCCCCTCTCTTTTCTCTTTTTTTTTTCTTTCCTTTTTCCTCTCCTCCTTTTTCCCCCTCCTCCCTCAGTGATGCTTGACAGAGCCAAAACACCCATAGTTTTATAAATAGAGTGAGATTAACCGACCCTGGAATCTGACTGTTGCAGACAACATGAGACGCTCTTGAAAACAAGATGTTTTCAGGGTCTGGACACGAGTCGTGCAACGACAAGAAACCATATTCACGGCCACCGAATAGGTGCCTGCCGGAGAAGAAAGCGGGCTGAAACGAAAAAAGCTCTTTGGAGCGCTTCAATTCTTGCTCGTTTTTGGAGGAGTGATATGGATGAAAGAGATTAAGGATAACCTGGCGACAGGAAAAATAATTATAGGGACGAAAAGGACCTTGAAGAAGATGAAACAGTCAATGATCGAGAAGGTGTTTCTTGCAAGCAATTGTCCAGACATGATTGCTGACGACATCAAACACTATGCGAATCTCGATGATGTGGAAGTTCAGGAGTTGGAGACAAAATGCGATGACCTCGGAACCCTCTGTAAGAAACCATTTCACGTCAGTGTCGTGAGCATACTAAAATGAATAAGTGGTGAATGAATGGTGGCAGTGAAATTCAAGTACGATATGCAGACATTGCAATGGATGAATCTTTTTGAGAAAGTGACCAAGGCAAAGCTTCGCGACATCATCGTGGAGGGGGAAAAGGTCTTTTTCGTTGTTGAAAGAGGGCAATTGCGAAAAGCATTAGGTCCTGATAAGAAACATGTGAAACGACTCGAAGAGCTATTGGATAAGAGAGTCAAGATCATCCAATATACAGAAAATGTCCATCAATTCATCATCAACGTGCTTTCACCACTGAAAGTCGTCGATTTGAAAGAAGAAGATGGTATTGTCACTATCAAGGGTCCCGACCAGAAAACAAGAGGTTTGATGATCGGATCCCGAGCAGCGAATTTGAGGTTGTACGAACGTATCGTGCAAAAATATTTTCCTGATATAAAGGAATTAAAAGTTATATGATCATATGAGGTATTTCAAAATGGCAAAGAAATCACAAGGACTGAATGCTGGAAAAAAACTCCAGAAAAGGAGAAGCGAAGGACGCTGGATGAACAAATGGTATATCAAAAAGCATTTGGGATTCGCGGCGAAATCCGATCCGCTCGAAGGGGCATCTCAAGCTTCAGCGATCGTCTTGCAAAAGATCCAGGTTGAAGCGAAACAGCCAAACTCAGCAATGAGAAAATGTGTTAGGGTACAGCTTATAAAAAACGGTAAACAAGTATCAGCTTTCCTCCCAGGCGATGGAGCGACAAAGCTCGTTGACGAGCACGATGAAGTGGTCATTGAGCGTATCGGTGGAGTTATGGGACGAGCGAAAGGAGATCTTCCAGGAATCAGATGGAAGGTCATCAAGGTCAACGATCAGGCTCTCGATGCCCTCTTGAAAGGAAAGATCGAGAAAGCACGTAAGTAAAAGGTGATTATCATGACAGAAATTCTTGCATTTAACAAATGGGAATGCGAAGGGTTCAATATCGAGGATCCTGGGTTGAAGAAGTATATCACGCTAAAGCCCACCATCGTTCCCCGGACCGGAGCTCGCTATGCAGGCAACCGATTCCACAAATCCAAAGTGTTCATCGTCGAACGGCTGATGAACAAGCTGATGGTTCCTGGTCGAGCGGCTTCAAAAAAGCATCTCATCTCAAGCGGTCATGTGACTGGAAAAACACACACTGTCTATAACATCACACTTGAAGCTTTCGAGATCATCGAGAAGAAAACGGAAAAGAATCCTATTGAAGTGTTTGTCAAGGCTATTGAGAATGCTGCTCCCCGCGAGGAGATCATCACGATCGAATATGGTGGGGCCCGTTATCCCAAACCTGTCGAATGCGCTCCGCAACGAAGGGTCGATAGAGTGCTTAAATTCATGACTCAGGGAGCATACAAGGCATCTTTCAATAAGAACAAGAGTATGGCCGAAGCTCTCGCTCAAGAGATCATGGATGCATACAACCTATCCACGAACAGCAAATCAATTTCCAAGAAGATGGAAGTTGAGCGCCAGTGCGATTCGAGCCGTTAGACCGAAAAAACATAGTTTATTTTTTTGTATTTTTCTCTCAAGTAACGTCAGATGCTACGGATACGAGTATCTTTTTTCATAGTTCTCATGCCGTACAATAACCAATAGCCTTTTAAACAAGCAATACCCGTATATCGTCATGATGGCAACCGAGGATCCTTTAAAAGAATTCGAGAGAGAATTCCACAAAGAGCTTGAAGGTATCACAGATATCGAACAACTCAAGGAGATTTATGCTCGTGAAATAGCTCGTCGTGATAAAATTATAACTAATCTCCAGAAGCAGAACGATATCATTCTCAAGACCGCTTTCAAGCAAAGAAGTGATGAGACAAAATTTGAGTAGGATGATTGAATCATCATCATGATTGGAAAAAAACATTTTTTCATTCCAAGCTATCGGCATGGATTTCTGATTATTCCTTGACATAACAACCTATATTTACGAAAATTTATATACTTAAACAACCATTTATTTCTATATGGATGTAAAACACAATCACAATTGCCAATTATGTAACTCGCAAAAGACTTGCTTCATCTTCTCTGATTTCACCATGCTTTTTTCGATCTGCAGGTCTTGTTTCGACCAGCTTGCAACGGAATATCCTATGTTCGAATCAGGTTTTGACATATGCTCGTTTTGTGAAAAAGAAAAGGAGATTAAGACCATCACAGGCTTTGATAATGCCATGTTCTTCACAGATCTTCGTATGTGCAAGGACTGTTTTGAAGCGATCAAGACACCAATTCTTAAAAGCGATAATTGAATTCTTGCAAACTGATCAAAAGCGTTGATGACCATGAGATTTAGAAAAGATCGTTTTATCGCAAAATCCACCTCGTCAATACGAGATTTGTTGCAGAGTTCATGTTCTTTTTTCAACGAGGATAATCCTATCAACCCATGGTTGGATAACGGACTGATCAGCATTGAAGGGAGAACAGTCACATCCTCGCAAGAGATCGTGCATCCTGGAAACGTGATTATTCTAAAGACCCCTGAATCATGGGAACCGCCTGTGAACAAAGAATATAAGATTATTTTTCAGGACAAGCATATCCTCGCAGTCGATAAACCCGCACCATTACCGGTTCACAGGACAGGCAAGTATTGGTTCCACACACTATCCCAGTGCCTCGTGGACGATGGTTTTCTCGACGATCACAACATCCATCCGACCCATCGTCTTGACAGGGAAACCAGCGGTATTGTCTTGTTCGCGAAAGATAAACAAAGCGCATCTTCCATACAGCAACAGTTCCAGGATCGAACTGTCCATAAAGAATATATTGCCATCTGCCATGGCGTTCCCGGAAAAAGAGAGTCCTCAATCACATTTCCTTTAATAAAAAGAGATACAGGCAATATCAGGAATGTGATGACTGTTTCAGATAACGGCTTGAGGGCTATAACCAGATACAATACACACCTTGTCAATAATACAAAGTCCTACTCGCTTCTCACCCTCGTTCCTGAAACAGGGAGACGTCACCAATTAAGAGCCCATCTGTTTGCATTGGGCCACCCTATCGTCGGCGATAAGCTCTATGGTCCGTATCGACAGAGTTACGGTCGTTTCGTTCGCTTACAAGAAGAATCCGAAAAAGAAATTCTTGAAAAACTCGGTTCTTCAAGACAGTTGCTCCATTGTCGCTCCATCACAATCACACACCCGAATACCCTTGAAAAAATGACGTTCACATGCAATATACCAGCTGATATGAATAATTTCTGCCACACCCACAGTATCCGAGAACCAGAAATTATCTGCAATAATCACTCAACCAGAGAAATAAGACACAGAACACCGAAAAATTTTTAAAGTCATTTTTCATATTAATAATTTGACATCATAAAACATATAACCACTATTAAGTAGCTAAAAACGAAACATTTATATAATTTCGAATCAAAAACATATTTATCTGCAATTAATTATATAGAACTGGAATAGAAAAGCGTGTCTGGTCTGGAAAAAACATATGCAAAAATATTGATATACAATGATTGACGAAAAAGAAAGAATCAAGAACGTGCTCAAGCAAGTCGTACCTGATAGCGGAGCGGAAGATATCATCTTCTACTTGTTGGGAAAAAAGAACATTTCTGAATTCATCGTAGCTGAAGAACTCGACCAAGAGATCCATAAAACAAGGAAATTGTTATACCGATTACTAGATCATAACCTTGTTTCATTCAAGAGAAAGAAGGATAAGATCAAAGGATGGTATATTTGCTATTGGGATTTCAACGAACACAACATACCTCATATAGAAGAAAAATTGCGGCTTGAAAAAATACAAAAGCTCAAGCAGAGGTTGGAACAGGAACAAAGCGGATTCTTTTACATGTGCAGGTATGCTCATGAAAGACAAGGATTTGAAGATGCGTTCGAGAACGATTTCAAATGTCCCGAATGTGGCGAACTGATGAACCAGATAGATAATGAACGGACGATCGAATTCTTGAGCAGCAAAATAGAGGAATTGGAACAAGAGCAGGAACGACAAAAAAGACAATCGGCAGATACCGGAACAGCAAGCTCAAAAAGAGGGAAGACGACCGCATCATAGAGAAAAAAAACAGATAATCACTTCTTTTTAGGCAATACTTTCTTGATTGCTTTTTCACTTATGATGGCTGAATTTCCTGAAGGATCATCAAGCGTTATCTTGATCTTATCCTGACCCCACAATACTTTTGTCAGTTTCTTGACCATATTTTTCGCTTTCTTGACATCATCCTTATCTTCAGCATTATCACGAAGAGATTCGATCTGTCGCTTCATCCGATTGAGTACTCCTTCAACATTAGTCACATACCCATTAGCGATCTCGCCAGGCTCGATCGAACCAATTTGACCGATCTTGAGTTTCGCGAAACTGGATTTGATAACCCTTACAGAGAGATCCTGTTCACATTCGACATCGAAAACATAACGCACGGGATCGTGATCCTCTAACACTTCAACGTCCGCCTTATGATATTTACACTGATCACAATCCATTGAGAAGATGGCGACTGGACCGAAAAAAGGAATATCGCGTTCGGCTTCCATCAAAGTCAACGCATTCTCACCGCAAATAGGACAACGCTCCCCTTTTAATACTTCCATTTCACCATTATCATCTGTCATGATAACAGCAATGACCACAGTCAGGTTTAAATAATTTTCTTAGAAAGATTTTTAAAGAAAAAATAGACCACAACAGGAGAGTGTCAAGGTGAACGCAATGAAACTTGAATGTGCACGAGGAGTGCGAGATATAGATCCTCAGGATCAGCTGATAAGAGAGAAGATAATCACTGAGTTCAAGACCATATTTTCAAGATACGGATTCATTCCTCTTGATACTCCTATTATTGAACGATACGATATTCTCAGCGCAAAGTTCGCTGCTGGTGAAGAGAGTGACGCCATGTCCGAAGTATATACTCTAAAGGATAATGGTAATAGGAAATTAGGATTACGATTTGACCTCACCCTCCCGTTAGCTCGTTATGTTGGTATGAACAAGAATCTGAAGCTACCGTTCAAGCGATACCAGATAGGAAAAGTATATCGGGACGCCCCTGTCAGGGCAGGAAGATACAGGGAATTCACGCAGTGCGATGTCGATATTGTCGGAACGGAGGATATGCTTGCTGAAGCGACATGTATCAGCATAGCTATCGACGCATACAAGAGTGTAGGGATTGATGTTAAGATACAGGTCAATAACAGATCATTTCTTACAAGTATCATACAATCCAATAATATACCTGCACAGAAAACAGATTCCCTGATCATGACTCTTGATAAGCTCGATAAGATAGGTGTCGATGGTGTTATCAAAGAGTCGAGCGAGAAGGGGCTTGAGGAAGATGTTGTCTCTAAAATCATCGACCTCATCTCAGTGAAAGGAAGCAATGCAGAGAAATTATCTTTTTTCAGGAATATGCTTTCGAACAACGAAGGACTTCAAGAACTTGAAGATTTATTCAGTTATTTCAACAACGAAGATCCCATCGAATTCACACCGACACTGGCACGAGGTCTCGGATACTATACTGGAACCGTCTTTGAAGTAGTTGATATGCATGGTCGTTTGGATAGTTCCATAGGTGCTGGCGGGCGATACGATAACATGATAGGAAATTATCTTGAAAGCGAACAAGATTTTCCTGCCGTCGGCATTAGTTTCGGATTGGATCGTATTGTTGATGTGCTCAAGAAGCTGAAAAGAACAAATGAGAAAATAACAAGAACAAAATTATTCATCGTTCCCATAAATACCAAGAAAGAAAGTTTTGCCATCGCGCAACGATTCCGAAAAGCAGGGATCAACACAGATATAGATATGAAAGGACGAGGACCGTCAAAGAACTTTAAGCAAGCCAATAAAGAAGGAATCCCTTATGTTGGTGTTGTTGGAGAGGATGAACTCGCACAGGACAGCATCACCATAAAAGAAATGGCTTCAGGTAAAGAGTCAAGAACCGATATCGAGAAAGCGATTTCGCTTATCAGGAACTCGAAATGAATCAGAAAAGGAGAGATGACCTGATGGATATAAGCGATAAGTTGGCACAAGCCGACACAAATCTTGATGTGCTTGAAACGATTGAAGGTGAAGAGATAGCCTATCTGACTGCTCCTGATTACGATTCGAGAATGGATTGTCTTGAACGTGTAGAACGTGGAATCATTGAATTGAAAGAAAGGGGATTCTGCAATGACTACAGCGATTTCATGCAAAAAAGGATCAACGAATGGTATGATGAGAGCAATATACCTTTTAACAACAGAGAACATTCGTTTCAATTGATAAAAGCGAAAACAACTCTATCCGGAATCACAGAACAACCTGAAGCATTCCCTTTCATGATAGAGTATT
>CAZRUJ010000046.1:0-6982 GCA_964603345.1 uncultured Methanosarcinales archaeon
CTGCTGCACCCCGTAGGGCTGGGACCAGTATCTCAGTGTCCCTCTCCGGGCTACCTCTCTCAAGGCCCGTACCGATCGTTGGCATGGGGGTCCATTACACCACCATCAACCTAATCGGCCGCCGTCCCATCCTCTGGCACGAGTTTTGGAGAAATACCATTCCAGGAAAATTCTCCTATCATCGTTTACCTTCAGTTTCCCGAAGTTATCGATGACCAAAGGGCAGGTTAACGACGTGTTACTGAGCATTCCGCCGACAACCGAAGTCATCAGACTTGCATGGCTTAGTCGAATCCTAATAGCAGCAACCTCCCGCAGGATCAACGGGAACTAATTGTTTATGCAAAGAATCAAATTCTTGCAATATCCTTTTTGTTATATTAAGTACAATCGCGTTCTTCCACTTGTTTGGAATTATCACAAAGCAAATTATTTGCTTGTTTGGTTGCGTCGTTGCCTTCCTGATACTCGAACATTCGTTCAAGCACGAATTGAATAGTTCAACAACACCACTTGTTGTTGAGAAGGCGGAGATAAAATTCACTTCACATGGTGCGTGAAGAGGATTCTCGAGGAATGACAACCCCTTTAAAAAACTTTGGTTTTTCTAGGTTCGGTTGTGACCCCCGACTGTAACAGTATATCGCAGGTTCACACCAACGATGTCTTGTTACGAACTTCAGCAGGAAACAAGATTTCATTTATAAGATTTTTTGTTATCATATCTTGCCCCCCACCTAAAACACATTATGTGTAATCAAGAGATAAGGGAACATCATCTCATTTAAAAAGGTATCTGCTAATCCCTGAGAACAAACAATCCGAGGCAGGCATGCGATCAACCCATCGCCCAATACTTGTCATCGATATGATGGAGCGTTGCGACCACCTTTCCAGAATCCATTTCCATCAGCTTCTCGCTTGAAAACAATGCCTTTCCAACAGCGATAGGTTTACCGACAGTTTCATCGACGACAACCACCAAAGAGTCTGCTTTGAACTGATCGGCAAAAATTATTCCCGGCCGCATTATGTCAGCTCCATTGACGACAAAACGTATCGCTCCCTTGTCAACAACTATTCTCGGCAGAAGAGAAGGATGCTCAATAAGGACACGCACAGAAGGGATCCACTCTCCACTCATCAATATAAACGAAAGTGTATTCTCTATATATAATGCGTCGTCGTCCTGAACAACATTCGATTTTTTCGTCATTAGCTCGTTCGCTTCGGGATGATGTTGCAAGAAATCACGACAATCTTTTTTGGAGAATTGTTTTCGCACGATTAGTCACCTATCATGTTGCATCGAGAGTATGGTAAAGAGATGCTTATTTTTCCCATAACCCAGCGACAGCCTGCAAAGCACAGAATCCCCAGTCTTGAATCCTCGCGTGATTGTCGTCGTGAAACATTCCCCATCAATATCAACATAACATAAAGAAGATCTTACTTTGGAAACAACCCCTTTGACAATCGCCTCCCGATGATTAGCGCCTTCAAGAACATAATATGGACCGGCATCCGTATGAGCGATTGTTGCCGAGCGTAATTCGTCAAGGGTTGTATGTATCACCACATCACATCACCAGCATGCTAAAGAGCCTTAAGGACCTGCGAATGTAAAAAAAATAATCAAAACAAAGCTCGTTTCAAAGAATATCTTCTATAGGACGCTTTTTTTCAGGTTGAGGTTGCTGTCCTGACTGTTTGGCTTGCTGTACCTGCGCATCTTTTTCCAGATCGACGCCTAGTTCCTTGAGCGAGCTCATATGCATCTGCAAGAGCTGTTCGACAATACTAAGTATCCTACTCAATTCTTCACGTTCTTTAGCGAGAGTCGCAAGCGAACCTTTGTGAAAGCCAATCTGCTCTTCTTTACTCATATTCATTTGAGGTTGTCGATTTTGTTGTTCCGCCATATCATAATCACCTTCCAATCGTGTGAACCACGCTCTTTTTTCAAAAAGCGTTCATTTATAAAACCTTGGTTGTCAGCATTACATACCTTTCAATTTTTCAAAAAATCGCAAGTGAGGTTTCTTGCTCGAGGAGTCCTTCTCGAATTGCGTGATGAGCTCTTTTTGCTTTTTGGAAAGCGTTTTAGGCACTTCGATTGTGATCTTGACATACTGATCACCATTGCCAGAACCCCTCATATGAGGCATTCCCTTCCCTTTCATTCTCAATAATGTTCCGGGTTGGGTTCCCGCAGGAACTTTCAGTTGAGCTTTACCGGTTATCGTAGGCACTTTTATAGTGTCACCGAGTACCGCTTGCGTAAATGTTATAGGCACAGTGAGATATACATCATCATCTTTGCGTTCGAATTCCTCATGTTCGCTGACAGTGATAAAGACATAGAGATCACCTTGAGGAGCTCCGGGCTCTCCAGGTTCTCCTTCCCCTTCCACTCTCAGCCGGACCCCAGATTCCACTCCTGCAGGTATCTTGATTTTGATAGTCTTTGTCTTTCTCACATATCCATTACCGTGACATTCATCGCAGGATTCGCGAACCACTTTTCCCAACCCTCTACAGAAAGAGCATGGCCGTTGCGATCTAAACATGCCAAAAGGAGTCTTCTGCACTTGTTCTACTACACCATAACCCCCACAGTTGCTGCAAGTCTCTTCTCCAAAGCCACCTTTACCATCGCATTTATCGCAGATATCATCCTTTTTTAACCTTATATCCTTATCAATGCCGGTTGCCGCTTGCTCAAGAGTTATTTCCATATCATAACGGAGATCAGCCCCTTGCTGAGGTCCTGAACGACGACCGCCAGATCTTCTAAAACCACTGCCACCTCCAAAAAAGGATTCGAAAATGTCGTTGATATCAAAGCCCTCATGCATTCCGCCGAAGCCACCGGCGAAACCGCCGAAGCCACCGCCCGCACTACCAGCACCTTGTTTCATCCCTTCGCTTCCGAATTGTTCATATTGCTGTCTTTTAGTATCATCTGACAAGACGCTGACTGCTTCGTTGATATCCTTGAATTTCTGTTCCGCTTCAGGATTATCCCTGTTGAGATCAGGATGATATTTCTTTGCCAGTTTTTTGTAGGCTTTCCGTATTTCTTCTTTACCAGCATCTTTGGAGACGCCGAGAATCTTGTAGTAATCTTTTTCTGCCATGGATAGTACGACCTCGTTGAATGTAGAGTGTATGATAATAATATATCAAGAGTGAATACAGGGTGTCAGAGATGCATTTTAAATCTATGGGATTTCAAAACGGAATACAAACACCAGATCCGACGAAAAAAACACACGGTGAAAAAAAAGAAAAAGAAAAAAAGGTGATGGCATCTCCCACCTACTTACCTTTCTTCTTTGAAGAGTCGTCCTCGGATTTGTCATCATCAACATCCTCGTATTCGGCGTCGACAACCTCTTCGTCAGAACCTTTCTTTTTTGAGGATTTGCCAGCCGAGGCACCAGTATCCTGTCCAGCTCCTGCTTGTTGTTGCTGTTCTTTAGCGACCTGCTCATACATTTTCGAAGAGATCTTCTGGATTTTCTCGTTGACTTCATCGTATTTTTTCTTGATCGCTTGATAATCTTTCTCCTCAGCTTCAACAAGTTTCTTCAAGTCCTCAATTTCTTTTTTCACAGGTTCAATCTCTTTCTTATCAACCTTACCTTCGAAATCCTTGAAGAGTTTTTCTGACGAGAACACAAGACTTTGCGCGTTGTTGAGCATCTCAATATTCTCTTTTTTCTTCTTATCCTCTTCAGCGTGCTTTTCAGCTTCCTCCTGCATCCTCTTAATCTCTTCTTCGGAAAGGTTGGTCGATGCAGTTATCTTGATCGACTGTTCTTTACCAGTACCCTTATCTTTCGCGCTTACATGCACGATACCGTTAGCATCTATATCAAATGTGACTTCAATTTGAGGGACGCCACGCGGTGCGGGAGGGATGCCCACCAGATCGAACCTTCCCAGCTCTTTATTATCCTCAAACAGTGATCGCTCCCCTTGACCAACACGGATCGTGACTGCAGACTGGTTATCCGCTGCCGTACTGAAACCTTGGCTGTTCTTTGTCGGAATGGTCGTGTTCTTGTCAATGATTTTCGTGAACACTCCCCCGAGCGTTTCGATACCGAGGCTGAGAGGTGCGACATCAAGTAATAAGACATCCTTAACATCACCACCAAGGATTCCACCTTGAAGTGCTGCTCCGAGCGCGACAGCCTCATCAGGGTTGACTGACTTATCACCTTCAGTTCCGGAAATATCCTTGACTAGCTTCTGGACGGCAGGGATTCTTGTTGAACCACCTACGAAAATCACCTTGTCAATATCATCCTTACCCATCCCTGCATCTTTGAGCGCTTGCTCGGTCGGTCCTTTGAGCCGTTCAAGAACATCAGTTATGAGTTGCTCGAACTTCGATCTGCCTATATCGACGTTGAGATGTTTCGGACCATTGGAATCAGCAGTGATAAACGGCAGATTGACAGTCGTCGTTTGCTTTGTTGACAGTTCGATCTTGGCCTTTTCAGCCGCTTCTTTCAGTCGTTGGAGACTAGTCTTATCCTTTTTGAGGTCGATACCGTTCTCTTTCTTGAATTCATCTGCCAGATAGTCGATGAGAATCTGATCGATATCATCCCCTCCAAGATGGTTATCCCCATTTGATGCTTTGACCTCGAAGACACCATCTCCGAGCTCGAGAATAGATACGTCAAAAGTCCCCCCTCCGAAATCGAAGACCAGGACAGTGTGATCATTGCCTTTATCGAGACCGTATGCAAGCGATGCTGCTGTCGGCTCGTTGATGATCCGTTCCACTTCAAGACCTGCAATCCGACCTGCATCCTTTGTGGCTTGTCGTTGCGAATCGCTGAAATAAGCAGGCACGGTAATCACCGCCTTCTCGACCGTTTCACCGAGATAGCTCTCCGCATCCGCCTTGAGCTTCTGCAGTATCATGGCACTTATCTCTTGAGGAGTCTTAGTCTCATCACCAAATTGGACTTTGTAATCCTCACCCATGTGACGTTTGATCGAACGGACAGTATTATCTGGATTGAGTACTGCTTGGTTTTTCGCGACCTGACCTACAAGACGTTCCCCATCCTTGAAAGCGACCACGCTTGGCGTCGTTCTCGCTCCTTCAGCATTTGGTACGATGACCGGTTTTCCACCTTCTAGCACACCGACTGCGCTGAATGTCGTTCCTAAATCAATTCCTATTATCTTTCCCATTTTCAATTTCACCTTCATATAGTATTTTCATATTGTATTATTTATTCATCATGGTCGTCAAGCGACCACCATGTTCATTTCGAGACCTTGACCTTGGCAGTCCGTACGACCGTCCCATCGATCTCGTAGCCGGGCTGGAGTTCTTCAATGACTTCTTGTGATGGCCTATCACTTTCTTGGGCGAGCATCGCTTCATGGCGTGTGGGATCAAATTGCTCTCCGAGAGTCCTCATCCTCTTCAGCCCGTTATCCTCCGCCATCTGATAGAGCTTGGCATACACCATCTCAACCCCTTTGCGAAAATGCTCACCATCCCGCTCATAAGATAATGCCAGTTCGAAATCATCAAGAACGTTGACAAGCGAGGAAAATATGTCGCTAGCAGCCCGATTGTACATCTCCTGTTTCTCCTGATCAGTCCGCTTCTTGTAATTGGCGAATTCCGCCTGGAGTCGCAGGAGCGATTCTTTCGTCCCATCGAGTTGCTGTTGCAGCTTTTTGAGCTGATCTTCTTTGCCTTTGGCTTTCGTCTCGTGCTTCTTATCGTTTCCATCCTGTTGTTTGTCCTTACCCATAAACATGACCTCGCTTTGTTTCCATTGCATCAGCATACATAGTTCGAGTCAACATAAGTTAAATAAAATTCCTCGAACAATATTACTGAGTTTTTGTCGATTTCAAATCAACAAAGTAAGTGTGAAATCATATAATATTTAAATATTTCGGTTGTTGACTTAAAGTCAACGAAAAAAAGTCAAAAAAAACAACATAAGTCATAATAAATCGCAATAATTGACTATCACTAAAACAGAAAAAAAATTACTTTACCAGTTTTTCGGCGAAGGCTTCCAACTCGTTTTTGAAGGTTTCTGTCTTGTTCTTCACATCTTTCGAGCGTAATTGCACTGTAGCCACTGGCTTGTGCCCTGTCAGTTCTTCGAGTTCGGTCAGTACATTCTCTTGACCGTTACCACCCTGCGTGATCATGAAAGCCAGTTTCTTCACATCCTTGAGATGTTCTTTGATGTATGTTCTCATCGCAGGAGGGATTGTTCCAACCCATAAAGGCATCGCGAGGATGACAAGAAAATATCTTGAAGGGACCTGAGTTGGTTTGTTGATGGAGGTTAACCGTTTCTTAAACGCATCACGACCAGCGCGAAGCCAACCGAGCAAACCATCCCGAGATACATCCTCTTCAAGCTTGAAAATGTCAACAGGGAAGCGATGCGATAAACTATCGACAGCAAGACGTGTCGTTTGCGTTCTGGAATAATATACTATCAATGATCTCATGGGCAACGTAGCAGCCTACACGGATTTTTAAGGATTGCGGGAAAAAATGAAAATACAGACAGTATCAACACCGCGAAATAGCACGTGAAATCCACAAAACTTATAAAAAACTATTTGACACTGGACAGTCTATACTAACATACTGCAGGATGATATTGTGTTCGAGAGGGAGAAACAACGAGGGAGTTTGTCAGGTGATCGTTCTTATACCCTGTTGAAATGGAACAAGACAAGCATTCTCAGAAAAAGAGAAAAAAAGCACGAGGTATGATAGACATGGTAAAATCACATGGAAAACAGCATAAGAAAATCCCTTCCAAAGCAGGAAGTCACGGAAAAAAAGAAAAAACACAGCATAAAACAGGACAGCATGATGAAAGCCAGCATGAGAGTCACAAGAGATCGCATCAACACAAGCCGACAAGGAAGAGCTTGTCAAAAATCGTGAGAACATGGCAGGCAATAA
>CAZRUJ010000047.1:0-6726 GCA_964603345.1 uncultured Methanosarcinales archaeon
GCAAGAAAATATACGCTTAAAGAGCGTGAGAAGCCGCCGCTTGAAAAAGCGAAAACGCTCTCCATGGTCAAATTGACCTCAGTAAAAGACTATCTCGATTCCCATCTTGATAAGATAATCTCGAACTTCCCATCACTGGATAATCTCGAGGAATTCTACATCCAGCTCATAAGACATACTTTTGATGAGAAACGTCTCAAGCAATCGTTATCAACTATTGGAGGATTGAAACGACAAGTGGCAATCATGACAAGCAAGCATAGGCAACTTGTGGCGAAAGCCCAGAACGCCAGAGCAATCGACAGTCACATGACAAGTTATTATGGGCGTATAGGATCATTGTTCAAACGATCCGCACAAGCATTCCACAACCTTCACGTTGCAAGAGACGTCATCAAAACATATCCTCGGTTGAAAAAACATTGTTTTACTGTATGCATCGCGGGTTTCCCCAATGTTGGAAAATCAACACTACTCTCAAGACTGACTACGTCAACGCCCGAAATCAATTCATACGCATTCACGACAAAAAGCCTTAACGTAGGTTACAGAAAAGAACAAGGGATAAGCATACAGTTCATCGACACACCAGGAACACTCAATAGAGAAGATAAGATGAATGCTGTCGAATATCAAGCACAATTAGCAATGAGATATGCAGCAGAAGCGATTATATACGTTTTCGACCTGACAGAAGAGAGTTATCCTCTCAAGGACCAGAACAAATTATTCAAACAACTCAAAAGATTGCACATGCCGATGATAGCATATCTTTCAAAAACAGATATTCTTGAAAAGGAAGTCATTGACGAATTCACTCAAACATTCTCGAACAAGAAAATCCCTGTATTCGATTCAAAGATCCCTCTGTTAACCGCGCTCCACGGAATGTATAAAGAACTAGTCAGATAAAAAAAAGCGCATGAAGAAAAAAATCTAAGGATGGTCGTAAAACGATGAACGATCCCGTTTTCCCTTAGGGTCCTTGACATCAACCTTTTTGGAAGGGCCATGTTTCAGAGAAGAAGATTTCGTTTTCTCATCATCTTCATCGTCAGGACCTTTATATTCGTTCTTGACAAGAGAAAGTTCCCGCTTGCCGATCTCAGCTCGGAGTCGTTTGCAAAAATCCTTTGCACCTTCATAATACGCTTTGACAGGATCCTTATCATTGTATTCGATTACATCGATGATACGATCATCGCCTTTGGGATCCCTGATGAGATCTCGCAATCGAGAAACGTCCGAACCGAAAACCTGACGTTCAGTCTTCTCGAAAATCTCGAAGTGACGTTCAAAGTTTTTGAGCATCTCGCTGAGTTCAGTATAATCAACCACATCAGATTTCACACCAATCGAGGAAAACTCATTATACCATTCGGGAGGAATCCTCAACTTCTGACGCATTTCCTTAGAACCACCATGATATTTACTATAAATACGTCCAATGGCAAAATTGATTGCTTTAGACTTATCCTCTATCGAATTAACATATTCTTCAATACTCTTTGGTTCAGCAGCAGAGATTTTCTTTGCAGGAACCGGTTGTTTAACAGGAGTTAGAACTCTGGCAGACCGTACAGTCGATGGCTTACTGAGAATGCCAAACGCCAACAACACATAGATCATAGAGAGGACGAAATTGAGAGCTGTAAGCACTTCCATGTCGAATTGCTCTAGCAGGTTGACAGAAGCAGTTCCAAACAGATAGAATAATGAGATAGTCATGAGAGGTATGATCCAGAGCGTCTTTTTGCGATTGGCGAATTCCTCATGGATGACAAGCGATATTATCACAGTGATCATGGTCGCTAAGAAACCAATAATCACGAAGAATAAAGGATGATTACCAACCACTGCAACAAGCAGCGAAAGCAAAAAAATGAGAAGAAGATATACAGCACTGAATGATTCAAATCTATCAATCCGTTTCCTATGATCCACATCTGCCATTAACAACACCTTCAAAAAATAATGTATAGTACATGTTCTGTACAACCTCATTTATAAATATTGTGCATAGAGAACCAATCCCCAGATATCAAGTGGATGAACAGGTAAAGTTACACACATCACGATAAAACAAAGATGGTGCAGTAAATAAGTTATGAGAGCGTTTGTATATTTGCCATAAAAATAATATAATCAGCACCATAAACTTTGGAAAAGACAGGGAAAGGATGATGACAAGCGAACGTAGAACCACTACTGTCATAACATAATCACCTAACAACAACATTTATAAAGCGATTGTTATTTCCCGCACATATTATGGCTAAGCAAATCAGAGCAGGAGCATGGCGCCGACTCGAGCGACCATACACCAGGAAATCGAAGTATAGATCCAAAGCGTTCGTTCGGGCAATCCCTACAAATAAGATCGTCAAATTCGAGATGGGAAATCTTTCGAAAGAATTCCCTTACATAGTCAGGCTTCATTCATCGACAGATATCCAGATCAGGCATAACGCTCTCGAATCAGGTCGGAAAACTGCAAACAGAGCTCTTGATTTAGGCATCGGAAAGAACAGTTACAAATTCCTATTCAGGGTCTATCCGCACCACATCCTCCGCAATAATCCGTTGGCTGCAGGAGCAGGAGCTGACCGTATGAGTACTGGTATGAAGATGAGTTTCGGAAAACCAGTAGGACTTGCGGCTCAGATTCGTAAAGGACAGCCCATCATGGAAGTTCACTGTAATAAGCGTAATATCCAAGTTGCGAAAAAAGCTCTTTCCAGGGCAAGGAAGAAATTCCCGAAAGGAGGATATCTTTCTGTCGACGAGACAGAAATAACCACATCCGCCTGATTTTATTTATTTTTTCTCCCATTATACCTCATTCTTGTTCTTGGTTTACACCCGTATAAATTACAACGCGAATGCAAAAAGGATGAAAAAATGTATTCTCATCCACTAGAAAGGTTTGAGAACGAGTTTCTCTCGAGCTTCAGAAGTCTTCTTGAAGGAAAAAAAATCATTCTTACTGAGCGAATCCATGTCCCTTTTGACAAAATCCCGAAGATAATCACACGAAGAATCAAATGTCTTATCAATATATTCATTGAATAAAGCATACCATTCCAAAGCAGTCCGAGCATAAGAAGCATCGTTATTGAATACAGCGATATTTTTTGCAGCATCACCTGCATATCGAGCGCAATGAGCTATCGTTTTTAGGTGAGCCTGCTCATTTCTGCTTTTGTAGATATTTTTCTCATAGGAATCTACAGACCTTTCAAAAGAGAGTTCGGCGCAAAGGAGTGCTTCTGAAGCCCAATACAACGCTTTACGGGAGTTCAAGAAAAAATCAAGAGTGTCGTTTTTCGGTTTGAAAAACATGTTGAACAACCCTCTTGCAGCCTTTGCAGCAGATATATACGCATACAAGCTATGCAAAGGATAACCAACCCGACCATAGAAAGCTGATGCTTTTTTATGACTGTGAACTCTTTCAAGCAAATATAATTTTTCGCTGAAAGATCTTTTTTTATCAGATTTTATCAAATTATATCGTAATAAAGGAATTTCTCCGAGAATATAATGCGTGCGACCGAGTCGTTTCGTGAAATACTTATCATCCCCATCGAGTTTTTCAAGATTCTCCTCGATATGGAAAGCAGACATGATATTCCGGTTGAAGTGATCTTCATAATGTGCAACCATTTCCTCAACAAGCACACGATATTTTTCGATTGCCGTGGCGATCGATCCTGTAAGAACAACCTTCTCAGGAAAAGAATAAGTCTGTCGCTTTCCAGGAAAAGGAAACGGTTTTAACAAAGCCAATTCTCCAAGGCGGTCAAATTGTTTTTTCTGGTGCTCAAAAAGAGGAAGATACAATATCCGTTGATTGAAAAAAGAGATCACCGTGTTACAATCATCAGAAGAAAGAGATTTTGTATCAGAGAGCGCAATCCTCTCAAGATCATTCAATTCAACCATAGTCAACAGAAAATAAGAGTTAGTTTAAAAAAATTACGATTATAAACCACTTAATAGTAGTTCAAATAATTCATTTGATTGCCGTCTTGAAATGCTTCAGGAAGTTCTTGTTCTTTTTCTTAAGCTCATCAAGAGCTTGTTCAAGAACATCTTTTGGCTTGACACCAGTCTTTGTCTCGATAAGCATTTTCGGAATACCAATCTGAGGATGTTCAACAGCATATGTTGCAATATCAACACCATCAATGTCAACAAGCTCTTTTTTTAAAACATTACAGAATGTGTGATCGGCTCCGGGAATCTGGAACAGTAGTCGACGAGCACTTTTTTCAAGGATTTTGAGTTCCATCATGTTGTTCAGGGAACATCGTTCGGTTTATAAAATTAACTCTGTTTCGGACGGGACCTGGAAGTAATATGAATTGTATATTAACACAAAAATAATGAGACTGGATATTTGGTATTGATTGATGAGAAACACGCCACAAAGAAATTTAGGGGAGCAGGAGAGGAGAAGCAATACTAACAGGTAAGCATACAAACATAATTTTTATGACAACGCACTGGTATCGATTCTGCACATACCTGACAAACGCGACCTCAGATCTATTTTATGATACGTTCGCATTTCTGGCCTTGAGGCGTATCTTTGACGATGAAACCCATCCCCTTGAGTTGATCCCGTATAGCATCACTTGTCTTGAAATCCTTATCATAACGGGCTTTTGAACGTTTCTCGAGAAGTTCGACCACTTCTTGTGAAAGCTCATCTGGTTGAAGGACAGATGGATCGAGAATGCCAAAAATGCGATCCATGTCAAAGAATTTCTTGATGATCTCCTGTGCCTGATGTTTTCCTATCAAATTCTTATCGATATGCTTGTTGATAGTTTTCAATGTATCAAACACTGCACCAAGCGCTCCACTGACATTGAGATCGTTATCGAGTTCGTTCTCGACAGCCAACTCCATAGTGTTGACAGCCATAGCCAATTCTTCATCGTATTGCATATTTTCGGCTCTTATCGCATCGAGTTTCTGAAGCGTCTTATCGATTCGCGAAAGGGTCTTCTCAGCAGATCTCAATCCATCCTTGGTGAAATTGAGACGGACGCGGTAGTGTATTGAGACCAACATATACCTTATCGCTCTCGGCGAAAATCCTTCCTTGACAAGATCAAAAACATAATAGACGTTACCAAGCGATTTGCTCATCTTCTCCCCTTCAGAAATCAAGTGGGAAGGATGAAGCCAATAATTAACATATTTTCTGCCAGTGGCACCTTCAGTCTGGGCAATCTCACATTCGTGATGAGGGAATTTATTATCTTCACCGCCTGTGTGGATATCGATAGTCTCGAATTTATCGGGTTCGAAATGACCTGTTTTGAACGCGTCCGTGAGGTATTTGGCACTCATGGCTGAACATTCTATGTGCCAGCCAGGATATCCTTCACCCCAAGGAGAATCCCATTTGAGAATGTGATTCTTATATTTCGACTCGCCAAACCACAGGACAAAATCATGAGGGTTTTTCTTGTTTGCATCGGATTCCACCCTGTTATTGGTCAATTTATCAAGCGAATTTCCTGAAAGCAACCCATACTCATTAAATGAAGTGATATCGTAATAAATATTCCCTCCTGATTTGTACGCATATCCTTTTTTAAGAAGATCCTGAACAATTTCAATCATCTCAGCAACGGTTTCCGTGGCTTTCGGTCGGAAGTGAGGTTCTTTCATGTTGAGCGTCTTCCAATCCTCAAGGAATGCATCTGTATAGAATTTCGCAATCTCAAGAGGGTGTTTCTTCTCTTTTCGAGCGCTCACCTCAAGCTTATCCTCGCCATCATCACCATCATCAGTGAGATGACCTACATCGGTGATGTTCATGACTTGTGTCACGTCATACCCTTTATACTCGAGAAACCGTCGTAATAAATCGCACACGACAAACGTCCTGAAATTACCTATAGAAGCGTAACCATATACCGTAGGCCCGCAGTGATACATCCGAACATGTCCTTTCTTGACAGGCTTGAACTCTTCCTTTTTGTTTGTCAACGTATTATATATCTGAAACGTCATCATTATCACCAAAACATCATTCTATTTCCATGGACACATAACCCATAACAGAAGGTTTTTCATAAGCACCATCAATAACGATAGGGACGGTGGTTTCTTTAAGAGTCTTCTTAAAAGTATCTTCAACCAGAGTATCAAGTTCATCGATTTGTTCGCCAACATCCTTCGAATCAAGTGACGGATACCACACATCAATCATCGCACCATATAACGCGGCGCCATGAGACAATCGAGTGAATTCTCTTGAAACGGAAGAATCATCATCGGAGGAAACAGCAGGATACATGATGAATCTCCTGTTACTCGCAGTAGCCACTAGATTTCCGTCCTGAGGACAGCCAGCGAGAAAATAATCAACATCATCTTGATTCCAACGTATCACATAATGCGGCTTATTATCCTTCACATATTCATCAATATTCATACATACCCCTTCCAAATCCAATCAAAAACACCTTGAATTTAAATATTTGCATTATCAGACATCCACTTCGAGTTTTCAGGGAAACAGGCACTCACTTAATTTCTTCGAAATTAAGCGCACGCCCGGATTGCCTGAGTCACACGAAGGCTGCCAACACCACAAGTGTTGAGCATGAACCGGAGGTTCAAAGACGGACAAGCTTTTTGGAAAAAAAAGCGCACGCCCGGATTGTTCCGAAGTATCACGAGGAACTCAAGGATGAACAAAGT
>CAZRUJ010000048.1:0-6725 GCA_964603345.1 uncultured Methanosarcinales archaeon
GCCAATGATAAGAGAAACCCAAGCAGCACAGCTCCGACTATAATGACAAAAATCCAGTTGAACTGTATCTGCATTTGTCCCTTTGACCATCCTGATTCTTGTTTTATCATGCTATTACACTATCTTTTTATATCGGTTTGACAAGCGTGGTCCTTCCTTGACCTTCTAGTTTGAGCGTGAAGTAACCATTGATGCTGTTGATACATATCATGTCTTGTGACGTGGTCAATTTCCTTGAATATCCGATCGGTCTGACATAATTTCCGTCTGTAAGGAACATGTTGACTTTCACACCGTCATGAACGCTGTCTTCTATAAAATAATTGACGATATCATTATCAGTGTTCGCGTCAAATGAATTCCTCGATGATCGTGTTGCAAACACCCCCTCATCAACCAGACAAAGTTGCCTCATAGGAGATGGTGTCGAGAATCGCTTTTCGTTGACAGTTCCATATACGTTGTTATCATCTATGACTTGCTTGACATTCTCCTTGAATGTGATATATTGGACTTGTTCATTCTGATTCATGATCCCAAAAAGTGATTGGGCTCCGATAACCGCTATCGCACCTATGACAAATATTGTGGCGAGATAAGTAAATATTTCTTGTATCTGGGCTCGTTTTGACATCATGATTTCTCACCGTCTTTTGTGTATGCATCCAGAATCCTTTGTTTCCGTAATCGCGATACTATCTTGAGCTTATCCTCTCGTGAGATTGAATACTCATCGGATATTGTATCAAGTAGCTTGAAAACATCCTGTTCTTCCAGTTTGTTCTGTTCTGCTTTATCCTTGATAAATGATGTTGCAGAACGTATCTTCTTATCTTCAGATTGATGCGATATGACTTTATCGAACTCATCCGATAATAATGAGCTATCTTCATGTATAATATTGTCTAGATCATCAAGTGCTGATCCTTGCTGGTGGGTTCGATTTATTTGTCCTGATGTCTCCTGTGAAGAAAGTGCTTGGGAGTTATGTATTTGCTGTGAGAACCGAACCGATGATTGATCTCGCGGTTGTTGTTCTGAAGATTGTTTTTCGAGACTCTCTAGTTCGTCAAAGATATTGTTTTGCCCTGACAGGCTTTTTCTTGATTGAGCTTGTTGTATTCTCTTGAATTCTTCGGTCGCTTGTTGCGTGGACGTGTCGTTTTTCTGTTCTTGTATTGTTTTGCTTGCTTGTTCGTTCTCATGTTCTTCGATAGTATTTTCTTCTAATTGCCGTTCATTTTCATCCTCTTGTGATAGTGGCATCGTATTATTTTTTGCTTGTTCTTCCTGTTTCCCATATTCATATTTCGCTGTTCGATCATGTTGTTCTTCTGATTTGTTTGTTGTATCTTTTCCCCGTGCAAGAGCGCTGTTCTCGAACGCTCCTATAAGCGATTTACGATATTTTTTCCTTTCTTTTACTTTCTGTTCCCTCGTATTGTTCTGTTGCTGTTGTCGTGTCTTGATTTCCTCCATCCGTTGTTTTCGTTCTTGTTGTTGTTTTCTTATTTGCTCTTGTTGTTGTCGTTGTCGCATTTGCTGATTCATTACTTGTCGTTGCTGTTGTCGTTGTTGATATTTTTCATATCTAGAATATGCGATATATCCAGCTCCTCCTAAAACAAGCACAAATCCTGATATCAGCAGGATGAGCCCTAGCATGTCGGGTGAATTATCGAAGCCTGTCTCTTGTTGTTTATTCTCTTCCTCTCTTTCAGGAACACAATCGCCTGTCGCACTGCATCGTTCTCCTACAGGGCATTCTTGATCTGTTTCACATTCAGATTCTGGTTCTGTATCAGTCTCGCATTTCGAGACAGAACTACATACACCTCCACAATCCAGTCCCATTTCAAAAGGATCTTGTTTTCCATTATCGCACGTTCCACACATTGCAGGGCACGGTCCTTCACAATCGACTCCTTTCTCATCCGGATCCTCGATACCATTGAAACATTGTAAAGGTACTGACACATTAAGTGAATTCCTATACACATTTCCTGCATTGTCATAGAGTTCGTAGCATATTGTTGTCGTCTCATATATTGATACTGGTAGTTGCTCGTATAACATAGAATGATACTTATCGTCACATGCTGTTCTTGTCTTTTGGAAGGTGAAATGATCTGCACATCCACTCAGATCATCATTGCAGATTATATCAACTTCATTATGCTTCCAATCATAGCTTATTTTAGCTTCTCCTGAGGGTGGTGTGCGATCGCACATTGTCCAATCATCTGATGTTGCCGTAACCGTCACATTAGCGGCCCGACTGTTTCCAGCCTTATCGGTTGCTGTCGCTTGGATGTTGTAAGTGTTCCCTTGTTGCATCGAGATATTCTGTTTGATAGGGTTTGTTGTTGAAACAGAGTGTATATGTGGGATATCGCTACCTTCTATCATATATTCATATTGTTCGATTGGCGATCCCGTACCATTTCCTATAAGCGAGAATTGGATTTCTGAAAGTGAGCACGTTTCTTCAGCAGCGAGGATAGAAAGAGTTGGTTTTTGTGTATCGACCGTTATCGTTTTATACGCGAGACTTTTGTCTTCCCCTGCCTGACAATTCACTTCTATTGTGTGTTCCCCTTGATCAAGTGACAGGAACGTGCTATGATCCGTCTCGCCTGTTATTTGCATGGAAGATAATTTGTCGTCTTTTGATGTTTTGTACGAACACTCTGCAGGTTCTTGTGTTGTCGCTTCGAGATTGAATCGTTTTGATGATTGGAATTGATCTGTCTTGATATCGATTTCCAGATCGTTTTCCGGCTCTATTTCAACTGTCGTCTTTGCTTCTGAAATGTGTCCTGCTATGTTTCTGCATTTGACTTGTTGGAGGATCTCGTCTTGCACCCCCCAATAATCGATCGTCTCTTCAAATGATTGCCTGTAGCTTTTTTTATTCTCGGGATCGTAGCCTTCAAACCCCCTTGGAACCCCTTCTATATCTAGGAATGTACACACGACGGGATTGTCAGCTGTCAGTTCTAACGTGGTCGTCTGCTTCTCAGGATTCACTATCGGATTCGGATTCGCTATTAATGTGAGTTGAGCAGGGGTCATGTCGAACCCAAGCACAAATTGTTTTGTATGATATGCTTTTTTTGATTCTTTACAGATAATAGTCCAATTCGCTTGATCTTCTTGTGCATCCTCATCAAGCTGCGCATACTCTTCTGCCGAGAATGTTGTCGTATGCACGGAACTTATACCATTTGTGAAGTTATCCAGACTCTCATACCACTCACTCTCATTCTTAGGATGATCCGGAACTGTTGGTCCTTGCCTGCATTGTGCTGGTCTATCTGTTGTCGCTTCGAGATCGAAGAGTGTTGATTGTGCCATTCCAAGCCAGGGTTTTTCTATTGTTATATTGATATCTGTCGTGAACAGCTTGCTTCCATTTGTACGGTGTCCTGCTTTGTCTTGCACTTGATAGCAGAACAATGTTTCCGGTGATATCGTTTGTGTGTCGTTATATGAACGCATTGTATAACTGACATCACTGCAATTTTGCGAGGGCATGAGTTCTGCATAACCATATAAAGGAGTGCATCCGCTTTGTCGATCCTCACAGGATAGTGTCACATCGAATCCTTCTGATACTTGCTCGCTCTCTACTGTTGCGGTCGGATAATCCGTATCGCAGACTATATCGTCCTGCTCTGCTCCTCGGATCTCATGCGTGGTTGTCGTTGATTCCAAGCCCGCCCTGTCGATCGCTTTAATCGTCCACATATAGGTTTCATTCTTGACAACCGGTATATCAGGGCTTGCTTGATAGACGTTCATCGATGAGGTCGATGGGGTCGTGAGATGATATTGGAGTGAGTTGTTTGTTATCCGTGTCTGATTGTGTAATGAGATATTATAATATACGGCTTCTGAAGGAGTATCAAGAGTTATAGTCCATCTATCTTGACAATTATATTCGTCCGAGAGTATTTGCGGTGCTTCCGGTTCTGTCTTATCGATCGTGAATTCGAATGTCTTTTCCTCCCTTTCTCCGCCAAGAGAATCGCATCGTAGCGCTATCGAATAATTTCCTTCTTCAATATTCGAGAGAGTGACGTTATGAGAGTAGTCGTTCTCTTCTGTTTTTTCATAATCATCTGATTGAAATTTATATCTGCATGAAGCAATCTTTCTAGTGGTGAATTGGAGTGTAGGATCGCTTGTAGAATAGTATCCTGTATCATCATAGAGGATATCGAATGCTAAACGTAATCGTATATCGAATGAGCGCGTTTTCGAAGTGGTCTGACCTGCAGGGTTTGAGCAATTAAATTTTACTTTATACGGATATGACCTGTCGAAGTGATAAGTCCCTTTATCGGAAAAGTCGAATGTCGTATTTATAGTTTCCTTATAATCTTCTATCGTTCTGGTATTCGGCGAGAGATCATAAGATTCAGGTTGATATTCTGGTTCTGTGTTGTTTACAAATTCGTACGAGCAAACCAAGAGATCCTCTTTTGATTGTATATTCGCTTTAGTCTTCAAGCTCGCTTCATCAAATATTTCACTGGGATGATATGAAATGTTGAATTCAGGAGGTGTGAGATCATATCCTATATGAAATATTTGCTGTTTGAAATCAGGCTCTTGACTGCCTACCTTATAATCTTTGCATATTACTAAATATTGGTTTTCAGCTTCATAATTTGCATTATCAAATTCGAACACATTGAGTGTTGTCGAGCTTGATTGTTGCTTCGCTGAAAAAACAGGTATTTCATGTTGCGTCGTGAACGCACCGCTTGCGTTATTGAATCGTTTTCCTGAATTGAAAAGCTGTTCATTCGTTTTTCCCTCTAGTAATCCGTTATTCTTGAGGATTCTGCATTTAGCTGCCGACTCCGAACGAAGAACAAGATTGAAGGGTGTTTTCTTTTCGACGGCGAAGTGTTGATCCTGTGGATGTTCCACATCCATATTAGCTGGTCGTTCCACCCAGATATTCATAGGATTAGATTCCACTTCAATACCTTGATAATCAATGTTCGTGTTTCCATCCTTATCTTTTGCTACAATCTGGAAGACATATTTTCCGAATAACGATCCTTTCTCTTTGATGGTGAAGTTGAACTCCCGAACCATTTCATCAGCACTATATTGTAATGGTACTGTCACACCTTGTGAATTGACCATACTATAATCAATTATATCTATAGGCGCATCCCTGCTATCATATTCGACATGGATTTCCGGTCGTGTTTTGTTTGTCTTGTAGAATTCCACATCGTCAAATAATATGCCTTCAGCTTGAACGACAGAAAGGGATATAAGTAATAAGGCGAATGCAACTATGAAGAATTTCGCTTTTTCATGCATGAATCAATCCCCATCCCTTTTTTTTATGCGTTATCAGATTATCTTGAATACTGGTCTTGTGAAGTTGGTATCCGTGACTTTCAGGTTCATCCTATGAAGCTTTCCAGTGTTACCACCTTGATCAACCCCATAATAATATATTTTCACATCCTGATCAGTCTGGTATTCTAGTATATCTTCAAAGTGAGTTCTCGATCCGCTTGTCTTGAATACACCGTCATAACAGAGACTATTTGGATCGAATGCCGATAGATCTAGTATCGAGGTATTGCTGTAGCAATAGTGTATCTCTCTACAACCGAATGTCGAACCTGGTAATCCATCGTCGCTATCATCGCATTCTATTCGTATCAATCTTTCTGAAGCTCTTGGTGTTGCATTATCTCCCGATTCCTTGAAAGGGATGTACTCATTATCCTTAAGGTAATAAAGGGTTGTTTCGGGTCCCGTCATATCAATCGAGAATGATATCATATCTGAATGCAAGCCTTCTGTTTTCGTCCTGTTTGTATAATCACATGCTGTATAATAGGAATATACTCCTTCTAGCGACTGTGATGTTGTGTTTATATTAGTAAAGTCCGAGAACATCCTTGAATGTGACAAACCTTGATTTGATGCCGTAAAATCGTATCTTGCATCATCAAAAGTATTGCGTTCGGGATCGAATCGGCATGCCGCTTCATCAATTGTATCAAGAGAGAGTTCTATCTGGTCGATTTCATCTCCTGCAAACACTCTCATTCTCGGCTTCGTATTTGATATCGAGACATCCCCTTCAACCCTCACAGGTATCGTTCTCTTATTGAGATTCTTATACCCGTCTTCGCATGTTATGACAAAGTCATACTGGTTATCGGGGACGAAACGGTAATCGACCGCGAATTGCGTTCCCAACCGTTGATATTCCTTTCCATAGATCATCAGTTCTTGTCCTATCGATTGATATTCAAGATGGTATGAACACATCGCTTCTTCTGATGTTGAGAATTCTATAGATACATTACTTAGATATATATCATTGAGCTTGAACGATGTTATATTCAGATCATCAGGTTCATGATATATTTCCGGAGCGAGACCATCGATGAATAATTCTGTTGATTTGACTGTTTCGAGATTTTTCGCAGGATCCTGTGAAAAGAATTTGAGCTTGTGAATACCATCAGCCATGGTTTTGTTCTTATATTCTTCTTTTGCCATATCTCTTTGTAGCGTATCAGGATAGACAGAGCAACCTAAATGTTTACATGCTTTTGCTTGTTGGATACATGCATGGTTATTAGGGTGAGTACAGGTAAAATTATAGCATTCGTCGGTTTCAGGTCTAATCCTAAGTTAACCATTAAGTTTAATTCCCACGGGGTCAAAACAATTTT
>CAZRUJ010000049.1:0-6621 GCA_964603345.1 uncultured Methanosarcinales archaeon
CGAAGATGTAGCGCAGATGGCAAGACGCCAAGGAATAGATGCGATAACACTCCATGCAAGAACAGTCAGACAAGCATATACAGGAGATGCCGATTGGGAGAGCATCAAGAAATTGAAATCGGCAACAGAGATTCCGATCATCGCAAATGGAGATATCAGGAAGCCAGGCCACGCAAAATACTTGCTTGAGAGAGGGTATGCCGATGCCGTCATGATAGGGAGAACGGCAAGGGATGATCCGAGGATATTCGACCGTATCAATGATGCACTGCAATCAAGAGCCGAACAACAAGTGTCGAGAAAGGAGCTCATGCTCACGTTCTTATCATATTTCAAACAACAACGATCGCGACCGCTCACTCAGCTCAAAGATCACGTGTCATGGATGCTCTCCGGATCAAAACAAGCCAAACGACTGAAAACGAGAGTAAGACAAGCGACGAGCACAGAAGGGATCGAGCGGATCATAAAAGGATTGGAAGAGTAGGTTTTATAAAATAATCTTCGTTTTTATAGAATCGATGGCACGAGCAATATGCATACCCTTAAGGCAAGCACAAAAAATAAAGCGACAGCTTTTGGATCAGGGAATGTTCGATCACAGCCATAAGCCCAAAAAGGACAAACAACACATTTTCTTCCCAGTCACAAAAGAATACGAGGGAGAGAACGAGGTCATAGATGCAGAGTTGGAAGAGCACAAGCGACCCTTGCAAGCCATACCGCTAAAACAAGCCTTGAAACGAAAGCTTGATCAAAAAGAGCTTGATAAGGTGAAAACAGCATATGATACCGTCGGAACGATAGCGATCATCGAGGTGCCGGATGAACTTAAACACAGAAAAAAAACCATAGGAAACACGTTGCTTGAATCAAATCCCTTTATTAAGACAGTGCTTTGCAAAGGAAGCAAACATGAAGGAAAGTACAGGACACAAGCGATGGAACACATCGCAGGAGAGCGTACGAAAGTGGCAAAGTATAAGGAGAACGACTGTACGCTTGAAGTGAATGTCGAAGAAGTATATTTTTCGGCGAGATTATCCACAGAGAGAAAACGCATCGCAAAGCAAGTAAAAAAAGGAGAGGACATCCTGGTAATGTTCTCAGGAGCGGCTCCCTACCCGTGTGTGTTGAGCAAACAAACAGAAGCCAGACACATCATCGGTATCGAGATCAATCCGGAAGGGCATCGCTACGGGCTTGACAATATAAAGCGCAATAAGTGCAGGAACGTGACATTATATTGTGACGATGTCAGAAATATTGCACCGACACTAAACCAGACGTTTGACAGAATCGTCATGCCACTTCCAAAAACAGCAGAAGAATTCCTCGATGTGGCACTGCCGCTTGCCCGAAAAAACGCCATCATCCACTTATATGCATTCTATCACGAGGATGAATTCGATAAGGCAAAAACAGAAATAAATAGATGTTGCAAGCAAGCAGGAAGAAAATACGAAATTCTCGATATTGTAAAAGCAGGACAGCACGCACCACGGACATACAGAATATGTGTCGATTTCAAATTGTTGAATTAAGAGCAAAACAAAAAAAGGATGTGTGCTCTCAAGTTATGCTCGAACAAGCCAAGCTTGCCGGCAACTCGGAAAACAAAAGTTTCCCAAGTCATCAGTAAAATAACAATACAAGACGAATGTAAAAAAAGAGAAAAAAGGATGTGTGCTCTCAAGTTACATCCGTTAATCATTAGCCCGCGAGCTTCATCGGGTGTTCACACGATCATCACACACATCCATGACGAAGGAAAGGAAGAATTATTTAAAAATATACACTAAAATCTACAAAAAACAAAACATTTAAATATAATTACCACTATATAGTAGTTATATGGTTTATTTTTTTGAAACTGATTCAAAAAGAGTTGGACAAGCAAAACGAACATATCGTAGGTTGGAGAGCGCTGTCACGGATGAGATAAGTCTCTTGAGGAAAGGAGTACAGGATACGGTCAAAAGGCATAGATTTACTGAAAAAGCAAATACAGTGATGCTCAAAGGAGGATATAACCTCTCTATGATAGACATGGTATTATCCGCGACAAAGGAGGGGATGAACACAGATACTGCAACAGTAGCAGGTATGATTGGAGGAGCAGGAATAGTAGGTATAAATTATGTTCTTGAAAAGTACGTGCAGCCACGAAAACAACTCCTTAAAATAATGCCAAAAGGAAAAAAGGTATCGCGAATCGCTACAGGAGTGCTTGCCACAGGATTTGTATTGAGTAGCATTTTTGCAATGCCCCACGCAAAAAATATAGGGGACAATTTCAATAAAACATCACAAGAACAACCATCACTAAAAAAACCATATGCAGGAACAACTATTATGACCGGAAATCTAGCAGGGCGAAAGGTAGGTGACCTGTACAGTCTTTATCTCGGCAAAGGGAGATCGAGCACTACAATCCTCGATACGATAAACGTTGATTTCAACAAAGCTATGAAAAGGATGTGGAAGGAGAAAGAAAGAATCTCACCAGGAAACCCTGCAATACAACAGATGATTAACGGACCATTATTAAAATATGATACGAAAAACAACACATTCCTCAATCTGGAAACATACATCTCAAAGGCAGAAGACATAACAAAATCAATGAACACACACATCAACACAGACAAGATACAAACAGTGTACAACTTGAACGAAGCACAGGCGAAACTCACCAAACAAGTAATGAGCGAGATTGGAGGAAGAGAATTAATGGCATATGCACTTACAGAACTGTGCCCTTCTTCAGATGGGAAGCTGAATGCAGAATACATGAACATGTTACTTGAACACGCAGGAAAGGAGTTTGTCGAGAACATACCAGCTCTTGCAGATAACCTATTATCATTCGGTCCTTTCCAATTTACATCGTTTGCATTGTATGATATGAATGGAGAACAAAGAGGAGCATCCAGATTCCAAGATGTGATGGACAAAACATACATAGAGGGATCAATTATTAAACTCAATGGAAACGATCATATTGAAGCAGCATACTTATTTGCAGGGAACAATATCGCACAGATAATCAAAGGACTCGACGAACGAGCCATGAAAAATCTAGAAAACAATTACAAAAGAAACATCAATGAAATAACCAAGATAATCGCAACATCACATCATGCCGAAAATGCAGTGAAGCCGTGGGCGCGACAGTGGATACGAAACGGTGCTACTGAGAATTTTACAATATATGCAAAAGGACGATTCATAACATATTCTAAAAAGACAGAAGTGAACTACAGCGCATTAAAAACATACAAATGAGGAAAAAAGAATAGAAAAAAACATCAACAATACATCCTGCGGTACTCATCACCTTCACTATCATCACTTGATGCAACTTTCTCAAAGGCCTTTTTAAAATCACTCATCTTGACAGTCTTGCGATCGTCGCGGATAGCAACATAGCCCGCTTCAGTACATACGGATTTGATCTGAGCACCGGTGAATCCTTCAAGGAGCTTTGCCATGTTCTTATACTGAAAACCTTTCTCTAGCTTCATCTTCCGAGTATGAATCCTGAATATCTGCTCAACACCTTCTTTTGACGGCGCAGTTATCTCGATGTGACGATCAAGACGACCTGGACGTAGAATAGCAGGATCAAGGATGTCTTTCCTGTTCGTGCAACCGACAATCTTAACATCGGAAAGAGGAGTGAAACCATCAATTTCGGCGAGAAACTGCATGAATGTACGCTGGACTTCACGCTCACCGCTCGTTCCGAGCTCGATACGATTAGCAGCGAGAGAATCCAGCTCATCAATGAACACAACTGCAGGAGCGTGCTGGCGAGCATAATCGAAAATCTCCTTAACAAGCTTGGCACCTTCGCCTATGAACTTCTGAACGAGCTCACTGCCGACAACTTCAATGAATGTTGAATCAGTGCTTGTAGCAACAGCTTTGGCAAGGAGAGTCTTACCAGTTCCAGGTGGACCGTGTAGCAATATCCCTTTAGGAGGTTCGATACCGATATCCCTGAATAAATAAGGTTTTTTCAGAGGTAACTCAACCACTTCCTTGACTTCACGAGCTTGATTATCCAAACCACCAACATCGGACCATTTAACATCAGGTTTTTCAATAATAACAAATTGCTCGACATTAAATTTCCGAGAGGATTGCACCTTATCAACGATAGTGAGATTTTTCTGCTCGACAAGCACCGAATCACCCGGACGTAAGGAACCAAACGGTTGGGAGATGTCGACGAAAAACTTATTACCATTAGGCATGACAATCATCGCATGCTCATCATCAACGATCTCAACGAGTTCCGCGACAAGAAGGGCTGGAGAACGATATCTATCAAGCTCGTGCTTGAGTTGAGAAATGGTTTCCCGTAACAGCCGGTTCTCCTGTTCAACATCACGAGATGAATTCTCGAAAGCGACCGAACCACCCTCGATATGATTATTGGATACCATGGAAAGGGTGAAATAAAAGAGACTTTTTAAATGTGACTGTTTTTCAGGAACATGAAACCATGAGCATACCAATACATTATATGACAATCAGGGTCTTCGAGACAGAGGATGAAAAGCAAAAAAAAATAGAATGTGCAGTAAAGAAGTTGCTTCCGAAAACCGCCGAGGACGATGCAATACGATTCGAACAAGAACATACAGTCATTGAAGAAGGGACAGATATAAACATACTGACAGTCACGCTCAAACGAAAACCACATATCAAGCACACCCTCGCAACACTACAAAATATGCTCGGAAGCGAACAATGCGAGACAATTGTGAAACAGGAAGATAGAGTAGATGAGAAAGGAGCGCTCTATCTCAGGATCGATAAGAACAAGTTTATAGATGAACATACGGCAAAGCTTGTCGATCACGGCAATTGCATCCATTTCAGGATGATGATCGAAGCACATCCTAAAACAAGAAAGAATATATTAGAAACAGTACGAGATATATTCAAACAAAAAAGAAAGGATGAAAAAATGTCGTTCAAACATCCTCACCATCACCTTCACCAACCTTTGGAACGGCAGTCGGACTGGAACCGCCGTGCCAGGTGAAACGAGGGCGAACACGAATAGGATACATCTTCTCATTATTATCATCAAACAGAATCCCAGCTCCCTTGACGCGAGGAAGCTTGTTTAGCTCCGCAGTCAACCCTTCACGCATATACGATTGCATGAGAAGACCGAGAGCTTCAACGTCCATATTCGCAGTGATACGATGAGATAAGACTGTATCGGATTGCGTCATCACATCAGTATGTATCTTACCAGGCTGTTGTGTCGCCAGGATGAGAGAAATACCTGGTTGACGACCCTCACGCATGATCGTGACAAGAGCATCAGTGGATGCAACTTTACCATCACGAGGGATAAATTCATGAGCCTCATCAATAACAAGCCAAACAAGAGGCATATCTTGCTTTTCCTGCTTTTGTGCGGTGAAGACGTTGGTAGCGCTATTGACTGACTGATATTCTTCATCTTTACGATATTTCATACGTTCAACAAAAAGTTTCTGGCCGATAAGACCGACCATCAAAGCCTTGACATCCCATCCTCCAGGCATCGTCGCATAACACGAAACATCAAGAACACTTATCCGACCGCCTTTAGCAAGCTCATGCAAAGGAGTTCCATGATCTGAAAACAACCCCCAATTATCAGCCATCAAAAACATTGAAGCGACAGCATCCCGATCATCTCTTTCAGATTCAACATCGTTTTTGACAGAGGAGATGATATCATGCAACGCGAAGGAGTCCCGTTCTTTTTTCAGGTTGAGAACGATCCTGTTGATAAGGATACCCCGCGAACTATACTTGTCGACACGAAATGCATTACACCAATCATCAGGATCGAGAACACTGGGATTCATGGTGAATGGAAAGTCAGTCGGAATACCCTGCTTTTTGTAAATATGATGATATTTTTCAGGCGTGAAGATGTTGATAGGAATGGATTCCGGTTTCAAACCCCATTTCTCAAGAAGCTCTTTATCCTTATGATTAGGATATTTCATCGTCCAGTACACACCCATAGTATCAAAGAGAACGACAGAAAGGTTTTGCTTGATGGTCTTGTCAAGAAGGTGAAATCCTTCAGCGATAGCGCCCATAGTGTAACTCTTTCCACCTCCACGTTTTCCGCAGATGAATACGACGTGAGCACCAGCGACGTCCATATAGACATTGTTCGATAAGGCAGTGGTCGTCCCCATAGATATATAATGCCGTCCTAACAGAATGGATCCTTTCAACCCCATTTTCTCAAGATCGGATTTGCTACGCCCAACAACAATATCTTCCATGATAAGTATACTTGCAGAAAGCAGGATTTAAAAAGGTTATGTTATCAAGACCATAGCCATAACAAACACAACAACACACAGGACGAAAATACTGAATGCAAGACCTGCCCGATAACAAAAGAAAAAAAATATCTCAAGTAAAATAGCGTCGTTTCATAAGATGATAAAAACATCCTTTCCTATGAATGCATAAATACACAAAACTTAAATATATCTGCACGTGTCTCGCATATAAGTCCCCCCTACCAAGTCACAACAAAGGATGCGGACGAACAAACAGAGGCAATACGCCAAAGTCCAATCGGTG
>CAZRUJ010000050.1:0-6536 GCA_964603345.1 uncultured Methanosarcinales archaeon
TGAGAAAAATTGAAGCGCCACTGTGTTAGAATCATAGATTCACTGGGTGTCGCTTTATTAAAAATAAAGCGCCACGACCCGGACTTTCAACAGTTCAGCCCAAGCGTTCTTGACAACGATGGTGACTAAGGCATCGTGAGATGCCGCACGTCGCCTGTCGCTTTGCCAGCTTTGGACTAAAGCTGATTTGTCCGACAAAAACAACGTTTTTGAGGACATCCCGAAAATACATCGTATTTTCGATATGAACCGGAGGTTCAAATCCATATCGATGAACGTTCTCGCTCTCGTCAGTATACAATAAAGCGCCACCGCGTTAGAATCATAGATTCACTGGGTGTCGCTTCATTTAGGATAATGAAGCGCCACTGCGCTAGAATTTTGTTCACAAAATTCGCTATTGTCGCTTTATTAAAAATAAAGCGCCACGACCCGGATTTGAACCGGGAATTCCGTATGGAACCGGTTTACACAGAAAGACAGCAAACAGCGAATCCGAATGCTGTCCCTTTCGAGACCGGCGCAATACCAGATTATGCGATCGTGGCATGAGCGTGAGCGAAGGACACAAACGCATTTCAGAAGAGCTGTGCTCTACGCATAATGCGATCGTGGCTTACTGTGCGTTGGAGAGAATAGATTTATTTTTAAAACTTACTTCAAAAGAATACGTATTGGGAAAAAACAACCACGTTTATATTCTTAAGAATATTTCTTATCATAATCAAGCAATGAAAACCATAAACACCTCACAATCTATTTCTCAACAACCGATAGCTATCATCATCGAGGCCAGAAAGCGAATAGGATTATATTGCATGAACGAGTGCAAGGCGAAATGCTGTCGGATGGGACGATTGCTTCTGACAAGCCCGAAACAAATACGGACGATCAGCAAAGGGAAGATGAGAAGGTTATATGGACAGAACGTGTTGTCGAAACGAAGCGATGGAGAAGCTGATCTCGTGCTTCATCCATTCGGATGCCCTGCACTAAGTCCTCAAAATAAATGTTCCATATTTACAAGCAAGCAACGACCGAGGATATGTGATGAATTTCCTATATTTCTTAGAGCAAAGACAGTGTTGTTTGCAAGCTCGTGCCCTGCAGTGAATGAAGGAATGTTTGAAAAGGAAATAAAACAATTGAAACAGCAAGGCCTCAGAGTGATAGTACAATAAGAAAAAGAAAGAACACATCACTCTTTAAGAAGTTCGCTGGTCTCGAGCGCTATCTGCAATTCTTCATCAGTCGGGATGACATACACAGGAACGGATGAATCCGAAGCGCTGATGGTTTGAGCGTTACGTTCGTTAGCAGAATCGTCAAGAACCACTCCGAGTCCAGGAAGGTGCTCGAATACTTTCTTTCGAAGATAATGAGCATTCTCCCCCAAACCGGCAGTGAAGATAATACCATCAACCTCGCCGAGAAGAGATGAGTAGAAACCAACGTAGCGGGCAATGTCATAGGATAATTTCTCGATGGCAAGAGAAGCATCCTTGTCACCTTTCAAGTCACGACTGTGAAGATCACGCATATCACTGCTTCCAGCAAGACCTTTGAGGCCGCTTTCATTGTTGAGAATGTGCATGACCTCATCATCGTTCATAGCAAGCTGATTCTGCAAGAAACCGATGATACCAGGATCGAGATCGCCACAACGAGTACCCATAACAACCCCCGGCATGGGAGTGAAGCCCATCGAGGTATCGATCGATCTGCCATCCTTGATGGCGGTGATGCTAGAGCCGTTACCAATGTGACATGTGATAAGAGAAGGGTTTTTCTCACATATAAGTTCACCTGTCTTTGTAGCGACAAATTTGTGGCTTGTCCCGTGAAAACCGTATTTTCTGATTCCGTGAGTAGAATAATACTTCTTATCGAGACCATACATATACGCATGCTCAGGAAGGGATTGATGAAATGCCGTATCAAATACCGCAACCTGAACCATATCATCACCAAATACTTCTTTGCAAGCGAGAATACCTTGCAAGTTAGCTGGATTGTGAAGCGGAGCAAGCGATGATAAGCTTCGGATGGTGTCGATGACGTCATTGTCGATACGGACAGTTCTAGCATACGTCTCCCCCCCATGGACGACACGATGACCAACTGCATCAAGAGAGGATGTGTCCACATGCTCAAGAACGACACTTATTGCTTGAGTGTGATTCTGAACATTCATACTTAATATCTTATCATTTATCTTGACAGTACATGAATCAAGACCGATGCCATCGACGTGAGCCTTGAGCGCGACAGAACCTGAGACGGTGTCGATAATCTTGCATTTCAGCGACGAGCTGCCGCTGTTGATAACCATTACTGTTGTCATTTCCGTATTGCCTCCATTGCTGTTATGATCGCCACGTTGATGATGTCCTCGACCGAGCATCCGCGACTGAGATCGTTGACAGGCTTGTTCAAGCCTTGGATGATAGGACCGTATGCTTTGGCATGACCGAAACGCTGGACGAGCTTGTAAGCGATGTTACCTGAATTGAGATCGGGAAAGATAAGGATGTTAGCATTCCCTTTCAAAGGAGAATTTGCGCATTTCTTCTTACAGACAGAAGGGATGATAGCGGCATCAAGCTGTATTTCACCATCGACAGGAATATCCGGAGCTTTTTCCTTGAATAGCGATGTCGCTTCAACAATCTTATGAAGTTTCTGATGAGAAGCACTCCCTTTGGTGGAGAAGGAAAGAAATCCCACTTTTGGATCGATACCGAATAACTTCGCAGAATCGGCAGTCTGGAGACCGATCTCGGATAATTGCTTGGCATCAGGATCGACCACGAAACCGCAATCGGCGAAGAAAAAGACTTTATTATTATTTTCAGAATCTACAGGATCGTTTGCGAGTATAACAAAATAGCTTGAAGCTATCGACACTCCAGATTTCGTCCCGATAATTTGCAAGGCAGGCCTGAGCGTGTCAGCGGTAGCGTGAAGCGCACCACAGACCATACCATCAGCATCACCAGATTTAACCATCATCGCAGCATAATAAACAGGATCCGCAAGCAATTCTCTCGCTTTGGCGATTGTCATCCCTTTATGTTGCCTGATCATAGAAAGTGTTTGGGCATAGCGCTCCTGACAATCATTATCAGATTCGACATCAATTATAGTGGCTTTGGAGAGCATGCAACCCAATTTTCGGCCTTTCGATCTGATGTCATCAGCGTTACCGAGCAGGATGACTTCGCAGATCCCTTCGCCAAGAAGACGATGGGATGCCTTGAGAACTCTCTCATCATCACTTTCAGGAAAGACTATCCGTTGAGGATGCTCCTTGACAGTCTTCTTGAGATCTTGCAAGAGTGGCATGATGAAACAAGAATATCAAGAACAAGATATAAATGTTGTGATAGGACAAGATATTTAGAGAAATTCACGCTCGACATAGTGCGTGTGAAGAAGTTTACGAGCCCGCTTACCACCAGGAGTTCCCAAATAATCAGCATACAGTTTGAGAACGGCCTTGTTCTTATGCGATTTTCTCACTTTCTTACCCGAATCCTCTTTATCGAGCGCTCTGGCGCGGGCTTCAATCACACTCTTATCTTCATAACGAGGTTGACCGCCGCCACCAATACAACCACCATAACAAGCCATGATCTCGATAAAGTGATATGGCGAGGTCCCTGCACGGATCTGTTCCATGATCTTACGAGCTTCACCCAAAGTGTGCACGACAGCGACTTTGATAGTCTCCCCGGCGATAGTCACATCCGCTTCTTTGAATGTATCACTGTTCCGGAGATTCTTATATTCGATATTACGCAAGTTCTTTCCAGTTAACCAATCAGCGGCAGTCCGGAGAGCCGCTTCCATGACACCACCGCTACGACCGAAGATATCTCCCGCTCCAGAACTAAAACCGAGTGGTTTGTCAAAATCACTACATGGAAGATGTTTGAAGTCAATATCATACAGTTTGATGAGCTTTGCAAGCTCGATGGTTGTAAGGACGATGTCAGTATCACCATCAAGCTCTTCACGTTCTATCTCGAATTTCTTAGCAGTGCATGGCATGATATCAACCATAATAATATCTTGCGAATCGAGACCTTTTTGTTTCGCATAATAATTCTTGACCAAAGAACCCATCATCGCCTGAGGGCTCTTGCAGGTTGACATATGCTTGAGTTCTTCAAAGAAGAATTGTTCGCCGAATTTGACCCAGGCAGGACAGCAGGTAGTGATAAGAGGGAGATTCTTTTTTTGCCTGAAGCGCTTGACAAATTCAGTGGCTTCTTCGAGAATCGTGATGTCAGCTGCCATATCAGTATCAAACACCTCATCAAAACCCAGTTCACGAAGAGCGGTCACCATCTTACCCGTGACAGGAGTTCCGGGTTTGAGACCGAATTCCTCGCCGAGAGCCGCACGGATGGAAGGTGCTGTCTGGACGACGAGATGCTTGCCACTGTTAAGCGCTTTGACCGCTTTATCGATATCGCTATGCTCGCTGAGAGCACCTGTCGGACAGACGACAACGCATTGGCCGCAATTGACACACGCGCTCTGGTGCATGTTCATGGAAAGAGGCGGTGCGACTTTGCTATCGAAACCCCTATTCTGGATGCCGATGGCATTGACTGTCTGGACGTTCTGGCACATCCGAATACACCTTTGGCATAAGATGCATTTGCTCGTATCCCTTTTTATCGAAACGCTTGATGTATCAAGCTCCCATTCCCGTTTGGCACCGTCCTTGAAAGGAACGTCATGGATTCCAAGATCATAAGCGTAATTTTGGAGCTTGCAATGAAGATTTTGAGAGCACGTGACGCATTCATAATCATGATTGGCGAGGATAAGCTTGAGCGTCTCGCGACGATCGGAGAGGACTTGCGGAGTGTGCGTCTTGACCTCCATACCTTCTTTGGGCGAAGTGGTGCATGCCGTCATAGGTTTAGGATGGTCATCTATCTGGACGATGCACATCCTGCACGCCCCGATATTGTCAAGGCGAGGATGAGAGCATAAATGAGGGATGTCGATAGCATACCGTTTAGCTACGTCAAGAATAGATTCGCCAATGTTTCCCTTGACAGGAATATCGTTGATGGTGAAATGAACAATCTTTTTCGGTCGTGTATTGGTTGAAGTCATTTTGCAGTGTGGAAATGTATTATTCTTTGATTATGGCATCGAATGCACAATTATCATAGCATTTGCCGCATTTGATGCATTTATCCTGATCGATGACATGGAGTCCTTTAAGCTCTCCCGATATGGCGTTGACAGGACAGTGACGCTTGCAATTACCGCAACCGACGCACGAATCCGTGATACGATATCTGAGGAGGTTCTCGCCTGCGTGAGCAGGACATCTCTTTTTAGCGAGATGAGCGACGTATTCCTCCCTGAAGTGACGGATGGTCGAAAGGACAGGATTAGGAGCTAACTGTCCGAGCCCGCATAAGGCGTTTCGGCTGATATACCTCGCCAGCTCTTCAATCTCATCAATATCGTCAGGATGGCCAACCCCACGCGTGACTTTGGAAAGCATCTCGAGAAGTCGTTTAGTTCCTTCACGACAAGGAGTACATTTACCGCAACTCTCCTGCGTGGTAAATGTCAGGAAATATTTTGCCATGTTGACCATACAGGATTGATCTCCTGTGATGATGAAACTACCAGAACCAAGAATGGTATTGAGTTCTTTCATCGATTCGTAATCAAGCGTATAATCAAGCTCATCACTTGTGATACAGCCACCGGCAGGACCTCCAGGAAACAATGCCTTAAAGGAGTGGCCATGTGCAAGACCACCGCCGATATCGTAGATGATTTCACGGAGCGTGATGCCAAAAGGAACTTCGATAACACCGGTGCGTTTTATCTTACCGCTTAAACAAAGTATCTTCGTCCCCCTAGTATGTGTCGAGCCGACAGATGCATACTTATCAGCACCGACAGATAAAATTTCAGTAACATGACCCCACGTACCCACATTATTAACAATAGTCGGCAAATCAAACAGACCTTTCTGGGCAGGAAAGGGAGGTCTGATACGAGGAGTGCCACGCTTGCCTTCAACACTACGGATGAGAGCAGTCTCTTCACCGCAAACATAAGCGCCAGCACCTTTCTGTATACGGATGTGAAACGAGAATCCAGCCATACCCATGATATCATCACCGAGAAAACCAACCTCATAGGCTTTGGAAATGGCCGTCTCAAGCATCTTAATAGCAAGAGGATATTCAGCTCTCGTGTAGATAATGCCCTCGCTCGCTCCGGTAGCGTATGCACCGATAGTCATTCCCTCAAGGATGCGGAACGGATCGCTTTCCATGAGCGTCCTGTTCATGAAAGCTCCGGGATCGCCCTCGTCACCGTTGCAGATGAGATATTTCTTCTGATCGGATTCTGTGATAAAACGCCATTTTTTCGCAGTGGAAAATCCCGCTCCCCCACGACCGCGAAGGTTTGCCTTGTCGATCTCTTCAACAACCTGCTGGCCTGACATGGTAAGGCCACGCTTTAATCCGTTAAAAACACCGTTT
>CAZRUJ010000051.1:0-6518 GCA_964603345.1 uncultured Methanosarcinales archaeon
AAAAATACAGCTCAGAAATTCCGTCAACGGATCTTGAGGATCAGCTTCCCGTTACGGAATACTTTGACTGTTCCTCCGCTTTCTGAAACCAATATAGCTATAGCTGACGTTTCGCTCGTGATAGCGGTTGCTGCCAAGTGTTTCGTCCCCCATCCTTTGTATGGTTTGACATTGCTCGTGTCAACATCAATATATGTTCCTGCGCTCAGCAGATGACCTTCAGTATCGATGATGAACGCTCCGTCAAGCTGTGCAAAGTTCTTGATGGTCTCCTTGATATGTGTATTCTCTACCACATTGAGCAGTTCCTTATCATAGCCCTTGAAAGGGTTGAGGATGAGTTGTCGGGTGTAGGATCCGATCTCTTCAGGGTTTCCTATGACAAAAAGCGTTCCGACTTTCTTCCCTTCCCGGCCTTCAAAACCTATTTCTTTTCCTATCTCGATAATAGTTTCTATGATTGATTCAGAAGCGAGATTCTGTCCCAAATTGAATTTCCCTATACGATACAGAATCCTATCGACATCGATGACGAACATAGAGAGATTGTATTGTTTGGTCACGTTCTGATCGGCGATGACAAGCACTTTCATATTTTGTGAGATGAACGATTTCTTTATGAGATCAGAAAGGATGTCGGTGAATGTCTGGTTGAACTTGTCGATAGAGTTTTTTTTCACATATGTATATTCGATAGGTTCATTTTCTGCGGTGAATATCTGTACGGTATATGTTCCGAAATTGTCTTTCATTTCTGATTCTTCATCGAGATTCTCATCGATATCCCTGATAAGCTCTATATCAAGCCAATACTCAGAACGTGATGACGATTCATCAACTATCGAGACAATACAATCAGCAGAAACATCTTCTGCTACTTTCTGGACAGTTTCAAAAGTGACCCCTGGAATCTTCAGATCTGTAATTTTTATCTACACCACCACACCATAATAGTATGCTAAACAGGAAGCATCGTTTAAAAAGATTGTTATGATATGGCGTGTCAGAAAAATATGAATTAAAAAAAACCTTAAAATCAGGATGTCGCTCCGATTTTTGCATTATCAGATTCTGTCGTTCTCGCTTTCCCGTTCTCGTTCTCGAAACGGACCTTCACGCGTGGAAGACCTATATTCCCTATAATCTTGAGGCGAGCCCTGATCGTGTATGTGACGATGCGCTCTTCGAACGCTTCAAGATTGTCAAAATCCCATTTGATGACAGTCCCTTTATTCTCGGTCGTCACTATCTTTGTAGGATCAACTGACCCGAGCGCGTTGCTTTTCGAGACGTGAGCGATGGCAGGTGCTTTATCGAGAAGGCGGATGTTGTAGAATGCCTTACCAGTCCTGTTACGGAGATATATCCTTACTTTCATCTCACTGACGCCTTCCTCATCCTTTCCAGTCACAATGACTTGTTTCTTGAGCGTGATTGGTGATCTTGCAACGAAATATCCTATGATAACGAGGACGATGAGAAGCGCAAGCGCTACTAATGGTCTATAATTACTTTGCACGGTCAGCGAAGCAGTCTCTTGCGGTTGTAACGTCAGCTTCCAGGAAGTCCTCTCTTTCTTCTCTATCGAGGAAGCATCTATAGAAACGGATGTGAAGATATCTTCGAATAGGGAAATATCAAGATCGGTCACGATGGATTTTTCTACATTCCCTTTGTTCGTTACTTTCGAGATTCTTGTCTGCTTGAACAGTTTCGAAGAGGATGTAACAGTTTCACGATCTATATCAGCGTAAGGGAGAATATCATAATATTTTTTTGCTTCACTCAATGTTTGGTTGCCATGACGGAGTCGTGCCTCCAGTTCGTATGTTCCCGGAGCAGCATCATCAGGAATATCAAAACGGAGTTCGAATGATTTCTCATCAAGACTGGATAATGAGAACAATCTCGATTCCGAGAAGTGATCGGCTTCTACTATGAGCGTGATATTTTCCAGATTTCTCAAGTTCCTGTTTCGAGCGGTCATCTGAAGAGACATCTCATTTTTAGGATTGATCTCCTTATCTGCGCTGATACCCATAGCTACAGATGGCTTGTATTCGAACAAGCGCTCTTCAATGCTCTTTATGACGATCTTGAGGTTATCATCGAAAGTTTCGCCTTTGTTGGTGGTGATCTCGAGAGGGACATTGTATAAGCCAGGCCCTCTGAAGTTTGATGGTCTTGGCCTTACGAGAAGTTCGACCTCTCTTTCGGAATTAGCATCCACCGAAATGCTTCGATCGCTATCCACGACCCAGTTGAGAGGATTTAACCCTATGTTAAACACCCTATCACTATCAGCAGTATTATCGATGGTCAATCTATAGACCGCGACTTCATCGAAGAAAATCTGATGAGATGTCTTATTGATCGGTTCTACATCCACAGATGTAGCGGTGGATAAGCCAGCTAACAATATAACCAATAAACCAAGCATGACGATAGATTTAGGTAATTTCATTTTGTATTAAACCCCTCATACAGAGCTGGATACAAATCAATTTATAAAAGTTTCGATGAATAAAGACCCTCCGGAAGAAAACAAATAATAACACCTTGAAACATTAACATAAATTCACCTTGGGAAGTTGAAAAGAATATAAGAAATACTTTATATAGAAAGGAGATGAAAAACAAGTGCATGAAACAGCTGGACATACTTTCGAAACTGCCGAGAATCGCCATCATATCAGATATTCATGGAGATCTTGCGATGGCTCGTCAAATGGCTTCGTTTCTCGAGCGAGAATCTGTCGATACGATAATCCTCGCAGGGGATATTCCAGATGACACGAAAACGAATTTCAAAAAGATCCTATCCTCGTTTAATAAATTGGATATTCCGACGATCGTCTTTCCAGGCAGTCACGAGAACAGTTTCACGTACGAATCGACGCTTAAGGAATTCAACAATTCATCCTCTCTTATTGATGCTAGCAAACGAGAGAATCAACACATCCGTCTCAAAGAACACGACCTTTTTATCATTCCGGGCAGTCATGTGGTCTCAGCCGGTTCGACATCGTATAAGGGCGGTAACATGTGGCTTCTTGACAAGCGTCGGACGCCTCAAGCAAAGGCGCGGTTGACTCGTCGTGCAAAGAAGTTGAAATTCGCCCATCGAGCAAAACCCTTCTTCTTGCCTGATTCGAAAATGATGATCGCCCAATCAACAATGATACCGCGAAAGAACCAGATTATCATCTGTCACGAACCTCCCCTATGCAGGACCGAACGCGGAATAGATAATGCTCATTTCGCAAGACCCTCTCAAGCGTTCACCATCAATAACGAGGATATAAAGAACAATCCTGGATTGAAAGAATTTAAGTCGTTATGTCGTGAAAGGGAAATCAGCGAACATTCAGTCTTCCCTCTTGAAGAAGGGAGATTCCTGCACAAGATAGGATATCCCATCGAATTCGATAAGAAGAATGTCGGATCACAAGGGATCAGAGAAATTCTTGAAAGGTATTCTATTACGAAATGCGTTTCAGGACACATTCATGAGGCAGGCCCTGAAGCGATCGATAAGAATGAGCGTCGCATACGAAAGGGTAAATGGAAACGGGATATGTATATCAACAACGGCCCTGGAAACGAAGGGCATCTTACCCTGCTCACCCTCCGTAGCGACGGTGTGACACAGTACCACCATAAGAAATTGAAAAAATAGTAAGCGTATCAGGATTGAATCGTGCCATATCCTATCAGTCGGAATCTGTTCCCTATTCTTCTAGAAATCGTCACTTTATCACCCACCCCTGCACAGACCGGAATGCGAAGAGCGCATGTAGCGATACCTCCGCCGAGCTCAGTGACCACACCAACAGTTTTTGCACTGTTCACGTTGAGCATCAGCATCTCGTGATGCTTGAGAGGATCTATCTTGAAATCCTCCCCCACATTGACGATCCGTTCGAGAAGGTACGTTTTAAGTTTGAATTCATACCATACAGGAGGTAGCTTATCAGGATATCCCACGACATTACCCGTAAGATGATCACCCTTGACGATTGACGGATCAAGGCCGGTGAGTATGGCAACACTTCCACCCGGATAGAGTTCCTTAACAGTATTTCCCCCTGTTTTCATACTTTTGATGGTGGTGTACAGCGGTTTTGCAACGAGCTTATTTTGTTCTTCAACAAGTCGTCCAGGTCTTAGCTCGATACGATCTCCTTCCTTGAATTTTCCTTGGATTACACTTCCACCAAGGATTCCTCCTGCGAGTTTTGTCGGATCAAATCCTGGTTTGTTTATATCAAATGATCGTGCCACCTGGAAAATAGGATCTGCATTCTCATCCCGTTCAGGTGTTGGGATGTATGTTTCTATAGCATCGAGAAGAAGATCTATATTCACACCTTGATGAGCGCTGATAGGCAAGATAGGCACATCTGCATATACAGTATTCTTGAGAAATCTCCTTATCTCCTTATAATTTCTCTTCGCCCGATCCTCTGTAACGAGGTCTATCTTGTTCTGGATGACAATAACATTTTTCATCCCTGCAAGTTCCAATGCCATCAGATGTTCTTTCGTTTGCGGTTGCGGACATGTCTCATTCGCTGCGACAAGCAGGATTGCTCCATCCATGATTGTCGATCCTGAAAGCATCGTTGCCATCAGGCTTTCGTGACCTGGTGCATCAACAAATGATATTTGACGTACAAGTTCTGTTTTCTTGCCGGTTTCCGGATGTTTTTTCTTTGTCGTATAACAATATGGCGCTTCAAGCGAAGGATCTTTATAGATTGTCGTATCAGCATATCCAAGCCGGATGGTGATTCCTCGTTTGACTTCCTCAGAATGCGTATCAGTCCATTTTCCTGATAATTGCTCTGTCAACGTCGTCTTTCCGTGATCGACATGACCGACAAGGCCTATATTAACGACCGGTTGCTGTGATGAGATTGTTGTTTTTTTCTGAGTTGATTCTGAAATTATATTTTTTTTTGCGGTCTTTTTCTTCACAGTCTTCGTAGTCTTCTTTTTAGATGTGGTCTTCGCTCGTTTTGTCATCGTTTTCTTTGGCATGACCGTTGAGTATTGGAAGATTATTTATAAACTTAACCCAGCACAACCATGTATTGTCATTAATATCAAAAGCAAGCACCACTTCCATAACCCTTCACTTCCATAATATCTAACGGACATACAGAAAAGAAAAATTTATAAATGAAATATAGTTTTCCATCTTCTGGACGGCCAAAGCGGCGTGGTCTACCCGAACCCATTTCGAACTCGGAAGTCAAGCACGTCTACGTCTTGCATTGTACTGCGCTTCTGCGCGGGAACTGCGAGAAGCTGTCCATTTTTTTCCTTCTAAACTTATCTAGATCAATAGTGCTATCAAGCGAAAGCGAGATGCACATCGCTGCGGCTGGGCGAAAGCAGCCGTGAGAAGCTGTCTGAAAATAAGCACACATAATCAATTCAGTTTTCCATCGACATATTCTTTAACATCATTCCATGTTTGTTTGAACTTTGAGGTTTTTGCATGTGCAGAATCCTCATCGGCTCTTGTTTCTTCAGATCTTGTTTTCTTATCATCGAACCATTCACTCACGTATGTTTTGACTATGGAATCTAGTTTTTGGTATTTGGTTGTGATATACGAATCTATTTGTTTCCTTACCGGTCGTCTCGTGTGATAGTTTTCCTTAATGGGATGGAGCGTGCTATCCTCGACGTTTCCGAAATACACTTCAGCCCTGTTCTTTTCGTTTATTACAACCACTTTCTCGAGTTCTCTGAAATCTTGGGGAAATCCGTTCTCTGCTGAAATATTGTGATAGCGGATTTTCTCTTGTATTCTCTGGACTGGGGAGACATACTCTCCAAGCAAGAATGCTCCTGCAAAAATCGTCGTGTAAAGTAAGTTCTTCGCTCTTCTCTTGAGCTGTTGCTTAGTGTTCCCCGTCCCATGCTGATCTGTTGTGGTCATGATATATTCACCTCGATAGATATTAAAAGATCGTATCTTAAAAGAATATTGTGCTAGCTTTCCCGGAAAGTTTTCGGAAAAAAAGAAAGAAACCAAGAAAAACGAGATAGAAAAGATAATGACGGTTTAAAGGAGTTCTTCATCGACACATTCGCCATCTTCCGTATATCGCTTGGGAGGTTCTGTATGAAACCCGTCAGACAAATCATTGTCACAAATCATATTCGGCTCACACCCATCTTGAGGAAGAATCTCTTCCGCATCAGAGTCCTTCTTGCAAGCGATATCGGTTTCACAAGTGTTTTTTGTAACAATCCCTTCGGGTCTGAAGCGACCATCACTGACATAAGGATCGCAAAAAGCTCCCATACCACACTCGCGAATCTCTCCATACAAAGTACCCTATTGATCGTCCCAAACCATATCAGTCAGATACATGTTTTCTACACCAATAACACCTTCGCCCTCGAATCGACCATCGCTGACATCTTGATCACAAGAAATTCCTTGCGTGCAAGATTCTGAAAAAGACTTACACACCGCCTCCACAGAATCAACACTACAC
>CAZRUJ010000052.1:0-6269 GCA_964603345.1 uncultured Methanosarcinales archaeon
GATTGCAGTATCTTCCTGATCGCATACGATGATGTCGGATGGTTTGTTGTTGTTCCAAGCATGGAAACATAGATTAGACCGAGCAATAAAGGCAGTGCCAATGATAAGTAGAGATATTTCTTTTTTTTGAATAATAATTTGATATCCTTGATAATGAACGTCCATATCGTTCGTGGCAGTGCTGACATCTTATATGCCATCGCCTTCGCTTGTCCGATCATATATATCCCACCTTCAAGAATAGCTCGTCGAGATTTGGTTCTCTGTATGCCAATTCTTCATAATCAAGTCCTATCCTGTTGAACAATCTCGTCAGTTTTGTTTTTGTCGCCCCGTCAAGTATTGAGAACATGATATACGTTCCGTATTTATCGATTATAGTCGCATCTGTCGTGATGCAATAGTTCTCGATCTCTTTCATTCTTTTTTTTGATAGGTTGCTTGCTTTTATCTCCATGATGTAGTGCGCTCCCAGTTTCTGTTTTAATTGTTTTAGTTTTCCGCTTGCAAACACTCTTCCTTTCTTAAGAAGTATTATTCTGTCTGTATTATGTTCTGCTTCAACTAGCATGTGTGTTGTGAGCAGTATCGTTCTTTTCCGTCGTTTCAAGTGCTTGAGAAAATGCCAGAGTATCTTCCTGTTCTTGTAATCGAGGCCGACAAAAGGTTCGTCCAGAAGAAGCAATTTCGGATTGTGGAGTAATGATGTGATGATGTTCAACCGTACTTTCTGCCCTCCTGAAAGGTGTTTAGGGCATCTGTCAAGCGGGATGTTGAGTTGCATCAATTCCATCAGTTCTCCCGCTCTTTTCAGCGATTCTCGTGGAGGGATATTATTCATCCCTGCGCATGCGATAATATTATCTTTTATAGAGAGATCTTGATATAATGCTATCTCTTGCGGTACGAATCCCACATCCTTCTCTGAGAATCGCCGTCCCATCCCCTGGATTTTGATCGACCCTGAATATCGCTTTCTCATCACGCCTGAAGCAAGATGCAGGAATGTCGATTTCCCTTCTCCGCTTTGTCCGACTATTGCGACAATCTGATTATGTTGGATTGTGAGCTTGAGATTAGTGAATATTTGGTTGTTCTTATATCCGAATTGTACTCCTTTCGCTTGCAATGGACGTCTCTTTTTCTGATTTCTTTTCTTGAATAGTCTCATCTGGCTGTCACGTGTTTGCTGTTCGTTCTTTTTTTTGGTGTTGTTTGCTTTCTCGTATTTAAATCATGTCTTTTTTCTAAAAGTACTTGATGACAATAGTATCCAATCAGCGAACTAACACAAGCAACCTCTTCAAGTAATCAGGAAACGACTGTGGTGCCTACCTTGTATGTGCATCTATCTGAAACTGCTGTCGTTGACTAAAGGTCCGTCACACTTATAAATTGTTATCTGTTTGTCACCTTCTCCATGGCTTCAAAGCGTCGTCGCAAGAGAAAGAAACGTTCCTTTTTTGATACTGTCGATTATTCCTCTTTTGAACTTATCGCTCCTCGTTGTCCTCATTTCGGCGAGTGCGGTGGTTGCACATTCCAGAATCTTTCTCTTGACGATCAATTATCTCTCAAGAAAACATATCTTGATAGGTTATTCGATCAGGATGTTTCTGTCACTGCAAATCCTGCTCCTTATGGTTATCGTACTCGCATGGATTTCGTCTATGCTCACGGCAAACTCGGTCTTCGGAAAAAAGGTGATTTTTCCACTGTCATCGATATCACTGAATGCCATTTGCTCCCGCCTGCCCTGCATGAGGTGTTCTTGCAGGTCAGGTCGCTGCTGACGGAGCGTGATATCCCTTCGTATGATTTTCTTGCTCACGAGGGTTTTCTCCGGTATGTGGTGTTGCGTCACGCCCCCGGCACTGGTCAGATCATGGTCATCTTCTCGACTGCCGCCTGTGATGATGAAGCTATCCTGTCTCGTTTCCGTGCCATGCGTCGTGAAATCGCATCTTGTGTTACAAGTGTCTATTGGCTTGTCAACGATTCGATGACTGACACGTCCATCATTCCCGATTCTACTAAAGAGGTGTTTGGTGCTCCTGTTATCGAGGATGTCATCAACGATACATCTCTTGCTATTTCTCCATACAGTTTCTATCAGACGAACATAGCGGTCACGAAGCTCATATTCTCTCGTATCAATGAATTTGTCAAGGGTAATGTTGTTGATTTATGTTGCGGTGTGGGTGCCATCGGCTTGTTTGTCGCTTCCCAGGCGCGTTCTCTTACTGGTATAGAGCTTGTCGGTGACGCTGTTGCTCTCGCTCGTCAGAATGCCGCTTCAAACGATATCGATGCATTATTTTTCGAAGGTGATATGAAGATACTGGATGACATCGCCCCTCTTGAGATTGATACGTTGATAGTCGATCCTCCTCGTAGCGGCTTATCGAAAAAGACCATTGATCGGATTCTCTCCCTCGCTCCTGATCGCATCATCTACATGTCGTGCAATCCCAAGACTCAGAAGCTCGATCGTGATGCCTTGACCGTGGATGGTCAATATGAACAGATATTTCTTGAAGGGTATGACATGTTTACGCACACTCCTCATGTTGAATCTTTGTTGGTTCTCGATCATATACTTTCATCCTAAGTTTGGCTGGACATCCCGGAAAATTTCATTTTCCCCTATGTTTACGCACACTCCTCATGTTGAATCTTTGTTGGTTCTCGACCACTTTTCTCTTTTGTAGTGTGCTCAACATCCCGCCAATTTCATTGGCACTATGTTTACGCACACTCCTCATGTTGAATCTTTGTTGGTTCTCGACCACTCTTCTCTTTTTTTTTAAGGTGGTTTGAGATTTCGGAAATGTTTCGGTATTTGTTGCGAAATAGCTTTTAAGAATTTCTTGTTGTGTTCCTGTCAGGACTCTGGGGGTTTTTTATGCCTTCTCAGAACATAACTATTTGTAAAAAAAGAGGTGACCATAATATGGGTTTATCAAATAAGAAAGAAGAGCAGTTGAAACGGATGCCGAATGTCGAATCGGTATTCTCGAAAAGCAAGGATGGCAAGTATCTCATCCACCGGACGATCATCACCACCGTTCGTCCTGTTGAGTATTTCGAGAAGATACTCTCTGAAAGCGGGGGTGAGAATCCCGAGCCTATAACTGGTGAGGAGCTCGCTCAATCCCAGGCGGAATAATTGTTTTTTTTCCGCTTTTTTTTCTTTTTTTCCACTATTTTTATAAACTCTCTTTTCTGCTTGTTGTTCTAGCAAAAAGGTGTTTTACATGGTCACATCCCGTATTTTAGTCACTGGAATCGCTGGTTTCATCGGTAGTCATGTCGCCAAGCGTCTTGTTGAGGATGGCTATTGCGTTGTCGGTCTTGACGATATGAACGACTATTATGATGTTTCTCTCAAGAAAGCTCGTCTCGAGCATGTTGTTCCTGACAGCGTCGAGGTTGTCACTGGGGATATCCTTGATTATGAATTGTTACAACGTCTCGCTTCAAAGCATTCCTTTGACGGTGTGATTCATCTGGCTGCTCAAGCGGGAGTGCGATACAGTCTCGAGCATCCTGAAACCTACATCCAGACCAACATCCAGGGAACGAATAATATATTTGAATTGGCTCGTGAGTTTGGCATTTCAAAGGTCGTGTTCGCATCTTCCTCGAGCGTATACGGTGGTAATGAGAAGGTGCCGTTCTCCGAAGATGATGATGTGTCTTCTCCCCTATCCTTGTACGCTGCCTCTAAAAAATGTAATGAGTTGCAAGCTCACGTGTATAATCACTTGTATGGGATTTCCATGATCGGATTGCGTTTTTTCACAGTTTATGGGCCGTGGGGTCGTCCTGACATGGCTGCGTTCAAGTTCTTGAGGGAGATGCTTGCGGGGAAGTCTATTGACGTGTATAATCGTGGTGACATGGAGCGTGACTTCACTTTTGTTGATGATATCGTTGATGGTGTTGTGAGAAGTTTCGAGTTTGAATCTGTTGGTGTTGAGGTGTTTAACCTCGGTAATCATCATCCTGAACGGTTGCTTCGTTTTATCGAGCTTCTCGAGAAGCATTCTGGCGTTTCTGCTTCCAAGAACATGATGCCTATACAGCCCGGTGATGTTCCTCGCACGTTCGCTGACACTGGCAAGGCAAAGCAGCTTCTCGGGTGGCAGCCAAGGACTGGTCTTGATGCTGGCTTGAAAGAATTTGTCGAGTGGTATCGTGGGTTTTATGGTGTGTGATCGTGTTTTAATCTATGTCTTCAGGCTTGACTGATGGATTTTTTCGGTTTACTCCAGTTTGGCTATCATTTCAAGTGCGTTTTTATTCATTTTAGAAAATGCAAACCATTTCTTTCCGAGATCCTTGAGTGACGCTCCGATGTGGTAGACTGTGGTGTTATCGATGATGAGAAATCGATCGTGAGCGTCCTTGAATTCCTTGAGTTGTACTGCTTGGTATTGCTCGTTGTGTTTTTTCACATCGAGTTTTAGTTGTTTGGTGATGTTTTTCGTGTATATGGTCGCGGGAATGGTTTTCTTTCTTTTAGCGAGTATTGAAAGTGTAGTATCATTCACATAATTGTCGATAAGAATGATTGACTTGGTTGCTGTTCTGACAAGGTCACTTGCGAGCTTGTGGGCATCAAACACCTGTCCGTTGTAGAATATTCCTTTGTCTGGTAGTAGTTGCTTGTCTTCAATTGTTTTGAAAATGCCGTGTATGTGCTTGTCATGCTCTAGCAATTTGGTTTCAACAGTATTCATCCTAGTGAGTAATGGTTGGTTGTTTCTGATTATCTTTCGCATTTCTACGAATGCTTCCATGATTTGGATGCTTACTTTGACTGCCTTTTCGCTTTTTAAGACCGCTGAGAGCATAGCAACTCCTTGTTCTGTGAAAACATTTGGTGTTTGGTAAGAATATTTTAATGATTGGAGGTGGTCACAGTTTGTGACCAGTTCTTGTTTTTCCTCATTAGTTATTTGGAATGTGAATTTTTCTGGAAATCGTTCTTTATTTCGTTTCACTGCTTGATTCAATGCCTTCGTACTCACCTCGTACAACTCCGCCAAGTTCCTATCGAGCATGACGTGCACTCCTCTGATGGTGTGTATCTTGTCTTTGAGAGATTTGATTGTTGGTTGTGCGGTGCTCATTAGACATTATTTAAGTTGATAGAATTTAAAAAAACTATGTGGACTTGTCCAGTGGTTTTTCCGGAATATTTTGAAGTTCCAAATTGGAACCTCAAGTTATTGGATTCATCTTCATATAATAGAAATATGCTATTTTCAAAAGTACTCTTTTCACTCCAGCTTGCCTATCATTTCAAGTGCATTCTTCTCCATCTTCGAGAATCCGAACCATTTCTTGCCTAAATCCTTGAGTGACGCTCCGATGTGATAGACTGTGGTGTTGTCTATGATGAGAAACCTGTCGTGAGCGTCCTTGAATTCCTTAAGTTGCACTGTCGGGTATTGCTCGTTGTGCTTTTTCACATCGAGCTTTAGTTGTTTGGTGATATTCTTTGTGTAAATGGTTACACGAACGTTTTTCTTTCTCTTGGCGAGTATGGAGAGTGTGGTGTCATCCACATAATTGTCGATGAGAATGATCGAGTGTTGAGCAGTTCTCACGAGATCACTTGCAAATTTGTGGGCATCGAACATCTGTCCGTTATAAAATATTCCTTGTTTCGGTGGTAGTGATTTATCTTCTATTGCTTTAAATACTTGTTCGAAATTCTTATCGTTTTCTGCTTGCTTGAGTTCCAGCTTGTCCAGTCGCTGGAAGATTCCTGCGTTGTTTGCGAGGAACCTTCTCATAGCAACGAATGCTCTCATTATTTCTATGTTCATTTGAATTGCTTTATCGCTTGTTAGAACACTTGCGAGGTTTGCAACTCCTTGTTCTGTGAACGCAAATGGTTTTGCTCCTCCTAGATGTTGTTTACTAGGTATCACAGATTGTGATACCATGTATTCTATTTCGTGTTCATCTAATGCGAACATAAAATCAGTTGGAAATCGTTCTTTATTTCTGTTTACAGCTTGTTTCAGGGCTCTTGTCTCCACCTCGTACAGTTCCGCCAGATCTCTATCAAGCATGACTTGGACTCCTCTGATGGTGTGGATCTTATCTTTCAGAGATTGTGTGGACAGTGGTGTGGTGCTCATCACTTGCAGTTTCCGTTGATGTTATTTAAAAGTGCTATGTGTGCTTGTCCGGTGTCTTTTCCGGTTCGGGGAGTTGTTTCACGAGTTTTCTTTCAACACTTTTATAAATGG
>CAZRUJ010000053.1:0-6208 GCA_964603345.1 uncultured Methanosarcinales archaeon
TCGTGCTTCTATTCTTTCTCGGTCCTAAAATAGTATCATACGCCCAATCAGGATCGCTAGAAGGGGATTTTCAGGAGAATCAAGCTGAACTGGAGGCAGGAATGAAAAATGCCCACATTTTAGACCAGATAAAAATGGCGATAAACCGTTCGAGAATGGAAGGTAACGGGACATTGATAGAAAGAGGTGATATCGAACGAACGTCAGAATATTTCGGATCGGATATAGAAAGCATAACACTGACAAGAGATTATTTCTATACTGGTCAAACTGTAGCGCTTGATATAGATACGGTCGCAAATTCCTTCAAACCGGTAGGAATCACCACGATGTGTAAGTCAAACAATAATATCGCACGCGTGGATCCTCCGTATACGGAAGTCACGGACACGAAAGGAGCGAGAACAAGATGCTCTTTTGACGACTTGCCCAAAGGGACTCATATCATTGATGTAAAGCAAGTATTCAGATACGTCTCGTCAGTCAAGGTCCCTTTGAAGATAATGACTGAGCAAAAACAAAACTTGCTTCTCTCTCTTGCGCAAGATGCGGGAGATGAGTATAAACCGGATAATTATATCAAAGGAGAAGACACTGCGATATCAACATCCGGTCCAGTCATGATACGAGTGGGAAATCTCAAAAAAGATAACAAGAATATCTTGGAAATGCCTATTGTTATAGACAGGCAAAATCCAAATAGGAACAGGAGAGTCAATTTCAAATTCCAAATGGATAACAATGGCGAGATGCAAAACAGCAAGATCGTGCAAGTGAATAAAGCTATAATTGATTTACCGTCAGGAATAGCTCTTAAGAATTGTGACTTTATGACTGATGTCGGTGAAACAAAATATGAAAAAAAAGGTGGTAGATGGGTGTATACATTTGATGAGGAATTTCGATCATGGGGTCCGTTAGATACGATCAGTTGCGACCTTGATTTCGATAAGCAAGAACTTGATAAGAAATTTGAAAGTGATGGTTGGTTCTTCGACAAGCTCTTTTTCACTATAGACTATATGTACGAGGTTGAGCGATCGACAACAGTGAAGGTGATAGCATGAAGAAAAACGGACGGATACTGATAACGACCACGGTCTTTTTCATATTGGTATTGTCACTTTCAGCATGCCAGACGATGGGTCGGTATCAACAAGACAGCTATCGTGAAATCAATTATAATATAGGGACTGAAGGTGTTGAAGCCGTATTCCTTGAACAGGCGCCTCCACAATCAGTTTTTGAAAATAATGAATTTGACGTTCAAGTGGAAATACACAATAAAGGATCGTTTGACCTTGATGAGAACAATTATTCAATGACTATGTTTCTAAAATATGATAGCTCGTCCGTACAGATGATACACGGAGAACAAAACGGACGTTATGGTCAGCTCGATCAGATCAACATCTATGGAAAGTCTCCTATGTTACCTGAAGGGGAGAAGATCGATATGCCTATAGGGTTTTTTGAAGCAAGATCCTTACGGAGTAATTTCGAGACGGATTCTTCGCAATTCGTACTCAACTACTGCTACCCATATAAAACGGTCTTTTCAGAATCAGTGTGCATCGATGCGAATGCGCAAGAAAGGGATGCAAGACAGCAAGTCTGTTCAGTGGAGGATCATACGTATTCAGAAGGGCAAGGAGGACCTGTTGGAGTGACAGCTCTCCAGAGTGAGATGATACCTGTAGGTGATTATGTCAAACCGCAATTTACCATCCGTCTCAAGCAATACGGGGTTGGCTATGTATCGCAATTCAATATTGTAGATGACGGGAAGGGTGCAGGAACCTGCGGGGAAGTCAATGAATCGACGATAAACATTGTTAATGTAAAAGCATTCTTGGGAAATGATACGCTTGCATGCAGACCTTTAGATGTGAAGTTCGAAGACGGTGAGGCTGAAGTGCAATGCCAGCTTGATAATTCTGATATACTCGGTGTCAAAACGAGCTATTTTACTGAATTGTATGTGGAACTGAGTTATCTCTATCACGATAAGATATCCGATCAGATGATCGTCAAGCGATCAGGGGATTCTGTATTCTACAGTACGCAAAACCAATCCGAGGAGAAATGCCTTCCTTGGGAGGAACGCTATGAGGGAGAATGTATATCAAAATGCGAATATTATGCAAAAATGCACGAATATGCCGAATTCGAATCACTCTCCAAAGAACTCACAAAATCATCAATTCCATGGAGCATAGAATATTCTCCCCTTTCTCACATCGATAAGAAAAGCAAGCAAGAACAGGATGTGATATATGATTCGATGGGGTGTATATATGATGATATGACTGAATGCCGGAAGGCGGATGGCGATTGCATCCCATCACAGGGACTATGCTTTCCGGAAACGTATTGCGGATGGCCATCCTGTGTCGATTCGAACCAAAGGCCTTCTGTTAATTCGTTAAGACAGGAAGGGGGTTCGATTGTCTGGCAATGCTATGATCCCGATTCATCAAAGGATATAAAACAAACCTGCGGTTGCAGTAAAAAGGCATATTATGCCTTTGTCGATTATGATGTTCTTGATGCGAACACTCACTGCAATTCCCTATCACACACAGCGTACGAGGAAATAGAAGGGCGGATGAGCGATGTTTATGGTATGATGTATGAGGTTCCTATTTTACAAGCCCGACCCGATGAAGACAGAGTATGTGTCAAAGTAGTTGATAAATTGGGAAAATCATCTACAAGTTCACTTCCTATAACGAAGAGAAACTAAAATTATTTAAATAACCGCTACTTAAAAACGAATTGTGTGGTATAATGGAGAATAGTGTATCAAGAGCGATATTGCTCGTTCTTATCATGTGCATCGCCGTTACCGCGACGGCATGCGATGGAGGGGCGTTTGGGAATATAGGTCAATCCGATAATCCTAACAGGGAATATTATACAGGAATAACAGGATTGCAGATGAGATTTTCCAATCCATCAGATCCACCTTCCAAGATGTATTATTATGCACAAGGGGCACAGCCAGGAGATCATGATTTCAGCGTTGCTGTAGATCTCCACAATATAGGAGCATCTTATACGAGAGGAGGATTGTATGTGTCAGGATATGATCCTTATCTTGTTCATATTGATGGAATAGATGTTCCTCGACTGAATCAGGGATGGGGAGATTGCGATCTTGATTTCGGCGTAGGCAATATTCAAGGAGCTTCGTTTTGGGAAATGCTCTCTGCAACGGTCAACTGCGAAGGAGTGGGGACCGGAGCTCATTATGAAGGACCTGATAGTTTCGGATTCCATTCTGATAGCTTGGGAGATAGTCTCGGGCCAGTGCTTGACAAAATCGGAGTATCCCGTGACGTGCTTGACGATATTTCAATAAGCTATGAGAACAGAGGAGGATCTAATTTTGTCGACTTCAGTTTCGCCGATGATTTTGCATTCGATGCTCTCAATCATGGAAAAGGACTTCTCATGATGCTCAAAGGACTTTCTTTCGATCGATATAACGGAAAAGAATTCATACTCGCACCCGACGATCCCAACTACCCTGGTGGGGAGATGGATACGTTCGTTTTTGAAGGAGAACTCAAGCGATGGATGAAAGGAGTTGATAAAAGAGATCTTACGTTCATGGTAACAAGCTGTTATTTATATTCGACACACGCTTCACCAATGGTCTGTATCGATCCGGCACCGATGAGCGAAGGACGGAAAGTGTGCCACCCAAGAGAGATAACTTTCAATGGTGGAAACGGTGCTCCTGTCGCTATTACGAGAGTCGAACAGGAGAACACCAGACGAAGCATATATTTTGATATCCATGTGGAAAATCTCGGCAACGGTGATGTTATCGACATGGGAAAAATAGAAAAATGCAGCCCCTACTATCCGGCGGATCTCTCATCAAGATATAAGGATAAGGTATATCTCATCGATGTCCGGATCGGAGGACAGCATCTTGAATGTAGTCCTGATAGGATTGATGGTGTCAAACTGATACCTGGGCAAGGTGGGTATGTCAGATGCAGGTATGATCTCGAATATGTGACTGCGAAATCAGCATATGAAACACCTCTTGTCATCGAATTAGGATATGGTTATTCGGAAACAATGATAAGAAGAACAATGGTCAAACGAGTATGAAATATGACATTCAATAATATATATGGAGGAGTATCCAAATGAGAAAAGCATTACTTGCAATACTTGTCATCATCGTTGCACTAGGTCTTACTTCCTGTAACGGAGGAAATGATGATGGTTCGCAATCAAGAGCAAAACCATTTATAGGTGGGACGAAAGGAGTTTCATTAGAATTCGTTTCAGGAGCTCCGCCAGATACGATTCTTGATGCAGGACAAACAACGTTCTCGATACAAACAAGATTAACAAACGAAGGAGAGCAGGATATAAAGCCAGGATCGGATATAGGATATCTTGAAGTTTCACTTGAAGGCATTATTCCCCAACAATTTGGTCTATTACCTAATGATAATCTCAAGCGAGAACTCCAAGACAATCTGAATGGTGGTCAAAAGTATCCTGATGGTTCTGTCAATCCAGGCATGTCAACAATCCTTTCATGGAATGGCCTTATCTACCCGTCCGATATCGAGGGTAGTGAAGAAAAATCGTTCCTGATTAATCTCTGCTACGATTATAAGACTAGATCCTCAACGAAAATATGTCTTTCAGACGATTCGTCATCGGCTCTTTTCGATGATCAGAGCAAGGACATATGTGATATCACGGCTCCCAAATCAACGCACAATTCCGGAGGACCTATACACGTAGAAAACATACGTCAAAATACTGCGGGAGGAAATAAAGTGAGTCTTATGTTTGATGTAGTGCATGTCGGAAGCGGTGCAGTATACCGGTTCGGACAAGGAGAATGTGATCCTTCGCTTTCGAACAGGAACCATAAAGGTAAGGTGGATGTTACGCTCAGCCTACCAGATACCACTCCTGCAACAATCAGCTGTGGGAATTCCTGGCAAGGAGACGGAACCAGTGAAGTCTCTGGTGAAGTGACGCTACTTGGAGCGCAAGATTCATCAGAAAATAATTCGGGTCGGCAATCGACAACAGTCAATTGCATTATAGAATCGAATGCAGGCGGGACTGTCGTATATGATGAGACATTATCAATCGATCTCAAATACCGATACAGCCAGAACCAACGTAAAACGATAACCATCAAGGATGTCGGATCTTCAAGCGATTCGAGCTGAACATCCTTTTTTTTTCTTATTTTTTTCAGGTCGAGTATTGACATAACATCATTATCTCGTTTTAAAAAATATTCTAAAAGGTTTTCCCCACCACTTTTTGTTCTTCCATAAAACAAGTGCTTCTGTTTGTTTTCTTCAATTTACAAACATATTCCTTTCCGGATAAGCCCTTGCTTACGAAACATTTAAATACTCTTCCATGTTGGTGACATTATAAGAAGCGGAGATTGAGAAGGGGTTATCGATACCCTTGATACGTTTCACGCTTTCGCTATAATTCATTTTCAACAAGGGGTTTTGAGCAAAATGGCTGAAGACGAGAAAAAATTTTCCAAACAACTCATTAACAAGACTGTCGTATCAAAGACTGGAAAGCGATTCGGAGAGGTTGGCGATCTCATTTTCGAAACGTCATCCGGAGAGCTGATTCATATCGTGCTGTCAGAGCCGACAGTGTATACAAAGAAACTGGAACTTGAAAAGTCCAAAGAAGGAGAACCGCTCATCCCATTTAGCGCAGTCATCGCTATGGGGGATTTTATGGTCGTCTCCGAAGAGGATATCATCTGAGAATCCTTTTTGTTTCCTTATCCTTCTTCTTTCTTATGCATTTCTTGCTTGGCTTATAATCACTTTTCTGAAGGGAGTTTTTTGAGGTGGAACTTGTCTGTGTTCGAGTGATGCGAAAGTATTATAAAATGATCCTTGTTATAAGATATAGTGATGGAATCTACAATATGGACTGAAAAATACCGTCCTGACACGTTCGATGGAGTCAAAGGACAGGATCATGTTGTTGCCAAACTCAAGGCATTTGTCCATAAAAGAAATATGCCTCACGTCCTCTTTGCAGGACCTTCAGGTGTGGGTAAGACAACATTATCGCTTGTCATCGCAAAAAAAATGTTCAAGGAATCCTGGAGGGATAATTTTCGAGAGCTTAATGCAAGCGATGAACGGGGTATTGATGTAGTCAGGGTTAAAGTGAA
>CAZRUJ010000054.1:0-6176 GCA_964603345.1 uncultured Methanosarcinales archaeon
ATTCACAACCTTCAACCCTATATCAAGATGCGATACTTGATAATCCTGATGTCGGGTTGAAGATATGTGGTAATAATCCCCGCTATGTCGGGGGGTTCTATGCTTTGAAGAGAAACAGTGAATGGATGTATTCGCTTGTGACCTATGCATCAAGTCAACAAGCATTGGCTTACACGACAGAAAACATTGGTGGCGGATGTTATGCTACCGTGCCAGGAATGGTTACAGTCTCACCTTCACGTCTTATCACTCCCCGCCCAGAGATATATAAGGCTGCGCTACCCGGAAATCTCTTTCTTGGCTTTTCAAATGAGAAAAATCCCTTGAATGTGACTGATTTCATAAGCTCTGATAATCTCTTGCTATCAGGTGATTACAGAATTCCTTGTAGGTTTGACCAATCCTCATCGAGTTTATTATTACAAGTTCCTCAAATCCAATTCATCACACCCTCAGGATCTTTCTCCAAACCTGCAGATGATTCGATGTTTGGGGTTTCTGAAGAAAGGCCTTTACTCGTTGGGCTCTGTACGGATGATGATGGTATCAATTGTTCCGATGGCCGATCCATCGTCGCTTCTGAGTCATTTCCTTTTTCTCTGCAAACAGGTATCGATCCGGGACAAATCACTGTCGATGACATCTTTGAAAGGAATGTGTTGGCTAATGGCATATCCCAACCGTTATGTATAGGTGCCAACCTACGACCAGAGATAGGTCATTTCGAACCAGATCCTCTTTATTACGGCGATCAGCTCGAAATAAATTATTCGATAATAAATCGAAGAGATGGACCGTACGAGATCGACGGAGGTAATATCAACGTCACATCTCCTTTCACAGTGAATATACGTATAAAGAATGATGATTCTACAATGATATATTCAAATTCCACAACCGTCACTTCTGGATTAGGAGTTGATGAGCATTCATCCTTCAAAATGGCATGGTCTGCAATCGCAGAAAGCGGAAACTATACGATCGAAGTCCGGGCTGATACCAATAATGAGATAACTGAATGTGATGAAAGTGATAATATAGTTACCGAAACATTTGAGCTTAAACCTGTCGCGCTACCGGAAATAAGAATCGACGGTAAAAACACGACTGAATTTCCTTTTCCGAATGTCCCGTATAATCTGTCGATCCATATGAAAGATTCGGATGGGAATATTTTCGGGAACATACCTTTGGCCCTACAGGAGAGAAATGGGCTGAGCCTCGCTGCACCCATACAAATATTCAACCAGACTATAGATGAGAACGGCTCTTCTCGAAAGAGTGGAATCCGCTCTATCTCAAAAGCTCTTTTCAGGACTGATTATCATGGTAATGTGACATTCACCTTCGTACCAACATATAATGATCTCTATAGCGATAAATATGATATCGATCTCACAGGGTATGTAGGCGGTCCTTCCATCTACTTAACAGGATCCGATGGGGATGGAAATCAATTAATGTTTTTCGTGAATGGCTCGCTTACCTCAAAATATTTTCTTCATGTCAAATCGACTGAAACGAATGCATCCAGAAAGAGCATATTCCATCAATCGATGATATCTCAAACATATGATTATATCTATAGGACATATACAAATATCATACGAACTATTGTCGGAGGCTAGGTCATGGTGTTGGAAACGATAATAGCAAGAGTTCTTCGGCATGTTATAGAAACCGGAAAGAACTGCCTTCTTAAGAAATCATCTCTTCATATTCTATTGCTTATCATCGCGTCCATCGCTCTGGTAAGTGCCCAATCCTCAGTTTCATTCCATGATTGCAATGATAAGATCGAATCTCAAGATTATGATCGGATGGGACAATCTGTGATGGGTTTTCCTTACGGGAGTGATTCATATATCGATAACTCGATAACAAACGACAATATTTTTCTGACAATCTGTCATCCTCAATTATCTGAAGGGGATATGTTAGATATTGCGTACGTTTCACAAGATGGGCTTTTGAAATCAAGCATCTTTCATTATAGGCCGGTTGTCAATACTGTTACATCAACTGACTTCGCCAATGAAACTGTGAACTGCTCAACAATCGATGTTGATATCGCATCGACCAAAGCATTATATCCTGGTCTGGTAATGCCTATTATCAAGAAATCTGGTGAGCGATCAGATAATGATTCGCAAATCATAATGGAAAACAGTACTTTATTTTTCAACGGATCGTATATTCCCGGAGTACAAGCGACTCCGGTGCCTGACACATATAACTTCCTGATACGGAAGGTGCTTGATCAAAACGGTTCTGAGATAACCCTTGTTTCACGGCAATTAGTAGTCGATCTCCTTGATAAGGATAATGACACAATAAGTAAACAAATAATCGCTCCTGATAAATCTCTTGTGTATAAAGGAGCTTTTTCCGGTGGGGAGAAAATGTATGTCAACGGGATTCCTGTTTTCGAAATTGAGATGTATAATCCCTGTGGACCTATCAATAATTCAGGATATTATATTATGAACAGTTCATCGAGCTCTACTGAAGCGCACAACCGAAAAACGACCTGCATTACTATCGAAAATATTTCTGATGTAACTCTTAATTTCGCCCAAGGGTTCGTATCGGGTGATGGAAATGAGTCGTATGGAAGCATGAAAAATGATACTTGCGCGGTCATAGTCAAGAATGCGTTCAATATCACTTTCGAAAATTTCAAATCATATAATTTCTTTAACGGATTATGTGTCGAGAACAGTACGGTGACTCTTTATGAAGGTCAAGTTTCGCATAACGGCAACGGCATTAGCTTATCAGGAGATTCGAATGTCTCATTTTATGGTGGAAAATTCTCTAACGAACATCTTGATTTTCTAGCGACAAATAATTCCAGTTTTCATCTCAAGAACTGTCTTTTCAATCCTATCAATCAAAGCACTGTGACAGAAATTGATGTCGATGCAGAAGATGTCAGTCTCAACTCTATCGAACAAGAACCTCCTCTTTCGGATGCGATAACTCATGATGGGAGATCCCTTCATGATATGGGTCAGTTCATAGAAATGAAAAATACTTCTTCTGACAATTCTCATGCAACACTCTCATTCTATTACGATCGTTATCTCTTATCAGACCCGGAAAGGCCAATACTAATATCGAACCTGTCAATATATGAATATAACGGTTCCTTATCCGTTATAAACGAGTCAGGACGTAATATCAAGCGATGGACCGGAGGAACTTGGTCTTCTCTTGATACTATTTATTCAATTGAAGAGTCCCGCATCATCAGTCCTACCATACGAGAATTTTCGGTATTCGCACCACTTGGATTTCCTGAGAAAAAAGATGAACGATCTTCAACAGGAGGAACTGGTGGTGGAGGGGACTCTTCAAGCGGTTCGACTGTTTCAACAAGCCCGCCTCCTTATACGAACAAGACAGTATTCCATCACTTCGATGCAATCGATTCCATTTCACTCATGCAAGGGGAATTCAAAAATCTCACCTTCCATATACAAACATCTGAACACACCGCTCTCCACAATGTTACTGTCACGGCAAGAACACCGCCAGGCTGGAATCAGACCAGCTGGGAACAGGATATGATATCGCCAGATGTATCGATAACAAACTCTCTTCTCATATCATCTTTTATCAATTCTATGACAGGCATATTTTTCATACCTGTAACTATGGAAGCTGTTAATCAAGAAGGTGAGCAGGTCAAAGAAGTGGATATGGTCAACGTATCAATCGTGCCACGTCAGGATCTTAGACGATTACAGGTAGAAGAATATCCTCCCCGTATAACTGCTAAACCCTATTCTATATTGGATGTATCCTTCAGGGTATTGAATGCAGGCGATCTCGATCTCAATAATATAACACTTCAAGTCGAACCTAATGAATGCATACACCCTATTCAAGGAGAACATTCTATTGCGGTTGGCAAAACCGATAATTTTGATTATATGTTCCGTTTTACAGGAAAAGAGGATCTGCAATGCACTGTCGATCTCCGTTTTGATTCAGGTGATGATACTGTTGCCATAGTGCCGATGGACATACTGATTTCAGGGGATGGGGATGGGTCTGTATCGTTTGTCTATTATAGTCTGCTGATTTTGCTTTTAATATGGAGCCTGTTTTCGATTATTGTGATACGAAGGAGAAATCGCAGAATCAAGCTATGATAAAACAGAAGGTGTGATTATCCATGAAACTGCAACCCACAAAAAATGACCGTCAACGAAAATCATTCTATCATGATGATATTCGCTCATATCATACATCAATACGGCCTGGACTCGCGACGGAGAAGAAAAAGTGTGATAAGCACGCTCGAACTGATCGCAAGATATTCGGTTTTCAGTATTGGGAATTTGCAGTGCTTATCATCGAATTGTTGCTTATATGTATTGTTCTAACCCGTTTTGCCTGAAAATATGTATGTGATCTGATATGCGCTTCTCTCAACGATCAGAGAATCGAAGGATTACCTTTTCTTCGGTTTCTTCTGATTATTCCTTTTATCCAATTCAGTTTCTATCTTCAGTCCTGATTCGAACAATTTTTCCTTCTTTGATTGTTTTAGCTCCTTATCCTTGTACGTGATCGATATGATCTCCTTGAAGAAATAGATCATCTTTTTCTTATCTGAAGAGCTGATGGATTGCTCTTCTTCGATGGCATTGACGATGTTTGTATAGGAATTAGCTTTCAAATCATAGAATGCTCTCGCTTTGGAGAATACGTCTTTTGCGAGTTGTTCAAGTGAACGCTCATCATCATCTTGTTTCGAATCGTCCGATTTTTCAACAGAGTCAGGCTCGCGACTTTTTTTGTTTTTTATTCTCGAGTTAAAAACAATGATAAGAATGGCTGATGTGAGACTTGTGATAAGTGCTATTAGTGATATGATAAAAGTTATTTCCATCGTGCACCTCTTTTGTTATGATGACTATTGTATTGTGCAAACCTATCTTTAAATACTTTTTGTTCTAATGGCTCTGTCCTAGAAGACAATGCTTGTTCGTTTGTATCTTACTATTTTCTCTTCGCTTGTTTGATCAAGTACTTGAGCAAATGGATGTTTTCATGGTCCGATTAGCGTTCGAACCGTGAAAAACTCTATCACTATCATGATGATCAAAACAATCAAACCAATAACGTACTTATGTGTCTGAAATTGTGTTTGTTCAAAAAACGATTTTTCCAGATTCAGGTGTGTTGCGCTCATATTTTCAGCACTGAAGGAGTGTATGTTGATTTGCTCAAATTCACTTATTCGGAAATTGTTCTTTTCAACACCTTGTTCTTCCTTCGGCTCTCCGATGAGAAAGAAGGTCATGTCGGCCTCAGTTTGATCGTTTAGCATTTTCTTTGTTCGATTGTATTCGGGAAGTTCATCCGTCAATACGTATATGGAACTGTTTTTTTCTGATTTTTCCGTTACTGCTTCTTCGATTGCTTTATGGATGTCAGTATCGCTGTGCGAATAATTTATCTCCATCCGTTCCACACTTGATATGATTGATTTGTGGTTCTTCTCATTCTGGCTTATCAGTTCGTGATGTTCTGCAAAACGATACACTGTAATTGCTCTATCGCGTTTGCTGTTATCGATAAGCTGGATCACAACGTCTTTTGCGATATCAAATGCACTTTCTTTTCCCATAGCTCGAGACATGCTTGTCGAACTATCGATGAATATGAAAGCATCACGCTCGTCATGTTTCTTAACTCCATACACGCCGTTTGTTATTATCAGGAACAAAATACTTATTATGAGTATCTTGGCGACGAATAATCTGAGGAAGCGAACCGGTCTGATCGTTTCAGAAACGACTTCAAGCACCCTGTAATTGCTAAAGTATTTTGCCTTTCGTTCAACAAGCTTTATCAACAGCAGATGCTCAATACTTAGTATAGCTATCAAGATGAACAAGGTCGCGATGTGAGCTGGTGTGAGATGGCTTATGATTAGGTTATTTATTATCATTGTAGTCGTTTGCTTGAGCTGGTATTCTCGGATGTTCTGTTTCCTTTAAAAGGTTTATTTTCCTTATACATTTTTTTCCTTATACATTTACCGCATGTTTATTTTCTACTGTCAGATAATCACTCTTGCCTGTGTGAGCAATTCAATCATGTTCTGTCTTAGATCATCGCTCGTTCTCACCGAAAAGAATCCTGTATGAGAACGGGTG
>CAZRUJ010000055.1:0-5980 GCA_964603345.1 uncultured Methanosarcinales archaeon
CGAAGATACAATCGGCACCTGAGGATAATGGAGAAGATTCGTATCCATATCGATACGCAGTGGGAAATTTGAAGCGTAGAATCCGATTCCTTGTTTCTGGTTTTTGGAACCCTGTAGCAATCGAGCTCCCTGATTGTGATTTCCGAAAGGTACAAGACCTGTTGCGACACCGACTATGCCAACAGGACTCACTTCCAAATGAGTATGATCTTCAGTGAGATCCTCGCTCGAGAATGCGACAAGGGAATTCTCTTCTTCTGCCGCGTCGAGATATTCGATAACACCTTGCTTGACAAGATCAGACCATGCTATCTCATTTTTCTTGAGTTGCTCAAAGTGACGTCGTGTAAGAAGGCTTTTTCCATCCTTGACCACGATGAGCGGTCGCCTCGAACGCCCTCTGCTCGTCTCGAAATATACGTTTTCGGTCTTCTCATCATAAAATACGTTGATATAATGAGAAACCCTGTTCATCCGTCGCTCTGAAACGACCCGTTCTGCAAAAGCCTTTCCATCTTTTGCGGTTCCGACAAATTTGTAATCAATGAATACGTCAGCCATGCTTAATCATTCCCTCCGGCAATATCATATAATGCTTATTGTGATGATGATAATAACAAAAAAAATTATGCGTGCATCTTACAAGGTTTCAAGACCCATCATCTTGAGCGATTCGATGAACTCTTTCTCATCGACATCGCCGGTGACACTTGCAAGTATCGCAGTATTCTTTCGAAGTCCGATGTTTCCTCCTTCAGGCGTCTCGCTCGGGCACAAGCGACCGAGATGTGTTGAATGGAGCGCCCTCGCTTCAAAGTTCTCCTGACTCGAGGAGAGAGGACTATTCACTCTTTGAAGTGATGAGATGAGCTCGAGGAAGTTGTGACGTGCGATCCGTTGCGAGACTCCCGTACGATTACCTATCCAGTTACCTGTCGCCATGCTGCTGTAAATCCTTTGCGTAAGCAATTTTTCACGGACAAGCACTTTCAGAGAAGGAATCTTACCTCTCTTGACAATCCGTTGGAAGTTATACAACAAATCCCCGATAAGCACCTTGATATTGACCCTGAACAGGTCGGCAAGGAGATCCCCCGCAAGTTTTAATCGCTTATTAGCATAATGATCCTTGTCTGTGAGCGGGAGTTCACCGTTAACGACACGGATGTAATGCTTGAAATATTTACAGAGGTTGACCGCCTTGAATAATCGTTCTTCTTCTTTCACACCGAGATGCGGAAGGAGATATTTATCGATGATCTCCTCGACTCGTTGTATCCGTATCTCCCTGGATTGCGTTATACCTATTTTTTTTGCGATTGCATCGAGTGCATCTTCACGCGTCTTGATATCAACAAGATCGAAGAGGTTGACGAATATTTCATGATGCTCACCCATATCGATGCTCGCCATGATCTCCTCATCCTTTGTCAATCCCAATGCCTTGATAAGCAGGACAATCGGTATCCGTTTGACTCGAGTGAAGGTAAGATAATAAATTCCATCTTTCAACCGCTCGAACTGGTGAGGAATCTTATACGATCCTCTCTCAGAGAATATCTTTCCTACAAAAGGAGAAATTCCCGTCGCTGCTTTTTCCACCATCAACCTGTTCGGAGCCAAATCCTCTATTTTGACAACGACCTTTTCAGAACCGTTAATAACGAAATATCCTCCAGGGTCATCAGGATCTTCACCTGCTTTGATAAGTTCTTCCCGGGATAGACCGTAGAGATGGCAATGGCTGCTCTTTAGCATTATAGGGAGATTTCCTATCTGCAATTTGAAACTCTCCCGTTGGACCCCGTTGATATGAGCGGATACTTCAAGATATAACGGTGCCGAATAGGTTATTTTCCTAAGCCTCGCTTCAGAAGGAAATATATTCCTTTTCGAGCCGTCAGCTTCAGTAATCTCTGGCTTAGTCACTTGGATATTATCAAGTTTTATCTTGAAATCCTCCACATTCGTAGGTATGATGGTCGGTTCTATCTCGCCATTCTCTTCAATTATCCGGAACAACTCCGTTTCGATGAAATGGTTAAAAGAATCGAGATTATCATGGACAACAGAATTCTCTTCGAAGAATTTTTTCAGAAGGAGATTCTCATCGATGAATTTCGGTGATGTTGTTTCACTCACTGGAAACACCTCTGTAAAATGTTGTCTTACCCGCAGTAAGGCTTTTTCGGGTAATCCGTATCACATCCCCTTGCTTCACAGTCATGCCGGCGAGCGCAGGATCTGATTGTGGAATTTTCGGCAATTCACGAGCCGTTATATCATACTTTTCAAATAAAGCATTTTTTTCTTCTTCAGAAAGTTTTGTATGTTTCGGAACAAGAATATGTCGTGTCGGTTCTTCAGCCATTCGGTTAATACACCCCCAGGTTTAGCAACGTGATCATGATATAAATTGAAGCGAGCCGGACGAGATTTGAACTCGCGGCCACCTGATATCGATCCGCAAGCGAATGATAGCATCTGCGATGCATCCTTTCGAAAGCAGTTAAAAGTCAGGTGCTCTACCAGGCTGAGCTACCGGCTCATCATACGATTCATACATAGTACGTACCATCAAACGTTGCGTTAGTGAATACGCCCGAACCGGGATTCGAACCCGGGTCGCGGCCTCGACAGGGCCGCATGATAGGCCGGACTACACTATTCGGGCGTGAATATCGAAATCCGTAAAGATTGCGACCTGTTCGAGGAACATTAAACCTTTTATAAAGATTGTGGTTGTATGACTCTTTAGGCGAGAAGCGCACCCGCTCGAAATAACCAGCAGTTAAAGACTATCCATCAACGCACCTTACCGTTGGTGAGACGGTCTGCACGAAGCGACGTCCCATCGGCTGCACACAACCCATGACCGTCAGCAAGAAGGGTTCCTTCAACCAGTTCAAATGATATCTTCATAAATTGATCGAAACCAACTTCCTCTACAGGATCGCTATCGACCCCATTTGCCACGATTCTTGTTCCCGGCTCGCTATCAGGTGCAAGTATCAATCCAACACCTTCTTTAGAATCGCTACCGTCATCGGCAGCGAGAAGCATTCCGTTCGACCATTCTCCCCGTAATTTTGCAGGTTTGAGGTTGGTCACGACAATAATGTGTTTTCCAAGCAGTTCTTCTTTCTCATAGTGTGGCACGAGACCTGAAACTATCTGGATTTTGTTTCCATCGCCAACATCGACTTTTTCTATATAGAGTTTATCGGCCTTGGGATGTTTAGTGACATCGAGTATCTTACCGACTTTCATATCGAGATTCTTAAAAAGCGTATCTTGTGGAGTTTTTTCCTGCTTTGTCGCCTCCACATCCCCACGCCTCTTTTGTTTTCCAGACTCATCATTTTCCTGCTCGTGCTGTTGTGACTGTCCGGAATACGTTTCTTTTAGTAGGGAGAGTTGCTCGTCTTCCAGTTTTTCAAAAAGCAATTCAGGTAAACCAACTGTATGATTTGATAGCGTGAGTTCTCCAGCATCTTCAGATTGGCGCATTGAAATTCCTAACTGCTTATAGATTGACTGTGATGTATCTGGCATGAATGGCTCGGAAAGTATGGCAAGATCCTTGACGATATTAGCGAGGATGAACATATCCTGTTTTGCCTTTTCCGGATCGTCGTTTCTCGTTTTCCAAGGTTGTGATTCCTGAAAATACTGATTACCAAGCGAAGATATTTTCATCATTTGATACACTGCTTCTCGAAACCGAAGCTGTTGCATGAGAGTATCGTATTCGTGAAGTTCTTTCCTATATACCCGTAGGAATTCACGCGCTTTTCCATCGATATGCGCTTCTTCAACATCAGCGATAGCACCGTCAAAGAATTTTGTGATAAATGTCATCGTCCGATTGACGAGGTTTCCAAGATTCGCAACAAGCTCGTTATTCAATCGCGCTTGGAGTCCATCCCATGTGAACTGCGTATCGGCACTTTGAGGACGATTGTAGAGCAAGACATATCTGAATACATCTGCAGGGAGTCCTGAATCTTTAGCATTATCCCCAAACACCCCTATCCCACGGCTTTTCGAGAACTTGCCGTGCTCGTAATTGATATATTCGGTCGCATTAAGGTGATGCACCATTGTATGTTTGACAGTCTTAGGATCCCATCTGATAATAGGCGTATCGGCTGACGTTTCCGCTGCGATAAGGGTTGCAGGGAATATGATTGAATGGAAGGGTATGTTATCCTTTCCCATGAACTGGTAAAGAGAGACGTTTTCAGGATTGAACCACCAGTCTTTCCAATCATCAGTATATTGTTGCGTGATGGAGATATATCCTATAGGGGCATCGAACCACACATAAAAGACCTTATCCTCAAAACCGTCATGAGGTATGGGAATCCCCCATTTGAGATCTCTTGAGATTGCTCGCTTCTGAAGTCCTTCAACAAACCATGCTTTAGTCGTCCTGATCGAATTTTCCGTCCAACATCCTTTCTGTGATGCTTGCTCAAACCATTTTTCCAGATAGGGTTGGAGCTTATCGAGTTCGAGAAAGAGATGTTCAGTTTCCCTGAATTCAGGGGTTGTTCCATCCACCTTGCATTTCGGTTCGATAAGTTCTTGTGGATTGAGCAGTTTTCCGCAGGAATCGCATTGATCGCCACGCGCATCATCATATCCGCAGTGGGGACAGGTTCCTAGTATGAATCGGTCGGCAAGAAAGGAATCACATTGCTTGCAAAATGGTTGAGTGACAGTATCCTGTTTAATAAAGCCGTTTTCCCGGACGCTTCTGAACAATTCTTGCGTGATGTTATGATGGTTCTCCTTACTTGTTCTACCGAAAATGTCAAACGAGATCCCGAACCAATCATAAATCTCTTTGTGCAGGGAATAATAAGTATCGCACAATTCTTTCGGTGTCACTCCTTGTTCTTTCGCTTTCGCTTCAGTGGCGGTCCCGTGCTCGTCAGCTCCGCAGACGAACAAGGTCTCTTTTCCCTTAAGCCGGCAATAGCGGGCGAAGACATCAGCAGAAAGCACTGAGCCAATGATATTTCCTAAATGAGGAATGTTGTTGACATAAGGCAATGCACTTGTAATGAGTATTTTTTTCGAATCGTCCTCAACCATCAGTAACCACATCAAAATCTGTTTGATGTTGGTAAGAGAGAACTTGCTTTTAAAATGTTTGCCTAAAAAGCGACCACTCACAATATGAACAGTGTCACAAAGCTTATAAATATGTTTTGACGGCTATAGTGCAACGATGTCAGAAGCGACAACAGAAAATCTCCACATAGCGATGATCATGGATGGCAACAGGCGGTTTGCAAAGCGGTTGAAAAAAGAACCGTGGAACGGTCACCGCTACGGCGCCAAAAAGCTTGAGGAAGTCCTGAAGTGGTGCAAAGAGCAAGGAATCCGTACGCTAACCGTATTCTCCTTCTCACTGCAGAATCTTAATCGTCCGCAAGAAGAATTCGATTTTCTCATGGACCTATTCAGAGAATCGTTCGATAAGATAAAACGAAAAGGAAGCAAAATCCAAAAACACAATATCAAAATTAACATCCTGGGAAGGACAGAGATCTTTCCGGATGACATCCAACAATCCCTTGCAGAAGTGAAGGAACAGACACGTGATAACGATTTGTTCACGCTTAACATGTGTTTCGGTTATGGTGGTCGTGAGGAGATTGTCGATGCGACAAGAGCGTTGGCACAAGATGTGAAAGAAGGAAAGGTTGATGCAAAGGACATTGATGAAAATCTTCTCGATTCCTACATGTACTCAAGTGACAAGCCAGATCTCATCATTCGCACCGGTGGTGAGCATCGAACGAGTAATTTCTTGCCATGGCAAAGCGCATATAGCGAATGGTTTTTTGTCGATACCATGTGGCCTGAATTCTCGAAAAAAGAATTTATCGCTATTCTTGACCAGTATAAGAAACGGGATCGTCGTTTTGGCAAATGAAAAATACATCATTAATTCTTAACGGATTTT
>CAZRUJ010000056.1:0-5685 GCA_964603345.1 uncultured Methanosarcinales archaeon
GTGTTTCTTCTCGAAATGAAGAAAAAAAAACTTTTCCAAAAGATGGGGTGAGTTCTTTAAACAGTATGCTTCACGATATGTCTTGAAAACATACCATGTTTACAAAGAGCGAGCTCATAATATAGCAAGTGATATGTATGTGCTTGGTGAGGTAGGTTTTATACTGTTGAAAGGAATAGGTGCTCCACATGCAACAACTGTCTTTGAAGAGCTCATTGTGTTTGGAGCTGAAGAATTCATAGTTATAGGAACTGCCGGTGGGTTACAAAAAAAGGTGTGTTTCTATGCAACCGAGCAGTCCGGGATGAGGGAACCAGTCATTATTATATCTGTTCAGGTAGATATAGTTATCCTAATACTGGGCTTACTTTACATCTTGAAATTCAATTGAAGCAAAACAACATTTCTTTTCAAAAAGGAACGACTTGGACTATCGACGCTCAGTAAGGGAGACTAAAGCTGAAATAGCATACTATCAAAAGAAAGGTGTGAAAACTGTTGAAATGGAAACTTCTGCCTTATTTGCCGTCGGAGCTTTCGTGATGTGAAAGTCGCTGCTTGTTTTGTCGTTTCAGACGTTCTTGGAGAAGATTCGTGGGATTCTCACTTCGAAAATCGATTTATCAAGAACAATATCAACTCATTGATAGATGTTGCAGTCAAATGTTTTAAACATCATTAGTTGTGGAAACCATTAATGGCAACCATTATCGCAACATTTATATATCTTCATTTCTTCCGATTCCTCATGGTTGAAGAGCGTACAAGAGAAATCATCAAATTACTCAAGCACACGCCTTACGATATGACTATCACTGAAATCGCTTTGAAAGTAGGTGTTGAACGGCATACTGCAGCAAAACATCTTGAAAAGCTTCACGCCAAAGGATTATGTGAATATCGTATAGTCGGTCGGTCAAAATTATGGAGGCTTGCTGACTCGCCCCTTCTCTCGATTTTCAAGGATGGGGATTCTCTTATTTCACGCGAGCTCGCTTCGATGCTCCGTGATGTAAGGGAGCGTATCGTAATCCAAAATGAGGATTTCACTGTCATATGGAGCAATGACAAACGGGCGGTAAATAAAAAATGCTTTGAAGTATTCACCAAACGGAAAACATCCTGTCCGGATTGTCCTGTGAAACGAACATTTGAAAAAGGGAGTGGTTCGACCGGAAAAGGTCATGATGGTATGATACGAACGACCCCTCTCAAAGAAAACGGCAAAACTGTTGCCGTCATTAACATAACTTCAAAATAAAATAAGCTCATAAGGTGATATACATGGAAAAATTCAAATTACCCGATTTGACATATGAATACGATGCGCTAGAACCATACATTGACCGCCAAACGATGGAAATCCATCATAAAAAACATCATCAGGCATATACGGATAAGTTCAACGCTGCTCTTAACAAGCATCCTGAACTCTTCGAAAAAGAGGCTGAAGAGATAATCGCCGATCTTGACTTTGTTTCCGAAGATATTCGCGCTGCTGTAAGAAACCACGGCGGGGGTTATGTCAATCATAAGCTTTTCTGGACGATACTTGCCAAAGAGGTTCCGCTCCAAGGCGAGATAAAAGATGCGATAGAGAGGGATTTCGGAAGCTTCGAAGCGTTCAAGAAAGAATTCACTGACGCTGCAAAAACCCAATTCGGAAGCGGATGGGCATGGTTGGCTGTGAAGCGGAATGAGGAAAATGGGAATCAGGTGACAGAACAAAATACAGCTGAGCAAACCACAGATCACGCTACAACTGCAAAACCGACCAATAAAGAGCTTGTCATACTGAAGACGACCAATCAGGATTCACCGCTCACGCAAGGATATATTCCTCTTCTTGCAATTGATGTGTGGGAGCATGCGTATTATCTCAAATACCAAAATCGACGTCCAGAATATATAGAGCAATTCTTTAATGTCATCAACTGGGATGAAGTCAATCGACGATATAAAGAAGTTATAGGACATAATTGAAAAACACAGTGAAAGAAAGGTATATGACTATGGATGAGCAAACTATACTAGCGTTCGATAAGGTTACGCTCGAAAAAGAAATAATACAAACAAGTAAAGAAGGTGTCAAGATATATAAGAAAAAGAAACTCCTTGACGATCTCTCCATGAACATCCGGAAAGGACACATTCATGCGATCTTGGGTCCGAACGGCGCAGGCAAATCAACGCTGGCATACTTGCTTATGGGACTCGATGGATACACTGGTTTTAAAGGCGATATTCTTTTCGAGGGGGAATCGATAAAAGATCTATCCGTCTCCCAACGAGCTGAAAAAGGGATTACGATAGCGTGGCAGGAACCCGCACGATTTGAAGGGGTGACTGTCAAGCAACTTCTTGAAGTATCTGCTAAGACTCGCAATCTCTCTGAAGATGAGGTTGGTGACGAGATCGATCGTGCTCTCGATCTTGTAGGACTTGATCCGAACAAATATCTTTCTCGTTATGTTGATGCTACTTTGTCTGGTGGTGAGAGGAAACGGATAGAACTCGCATCAATTGTCATGATGCAACCTAAACTGGTCGTTCTTGATGAGCCTGATTCCGGAATAGATATGGATGCCTTGAATAAAATACTTAAGACCGTCCGCCATCTTTCATCGCAGGGAGTTACGGTCCTTTTGATAACCCACAGCCTGAAAGTGCTTGAAAAAACAGAGTATGGCTTTCTTATTTGCGATGGAAGATTGCTTCACAAAGGAACTGTCGATGAAGTCCTCCCAGTATTTCGAAACAAGTGCATGCACTGCACCCATGCGAATATGCCGTTCTCCGAGGAGGTGACCCGCAGTGACTGACAACGATGAATATACCATTCTGACAACGACAGCTGATATAACCTCTTATACGAATGATCCTCGGGTCGCTAGCGTTGTCATCCATAACAATAGAGTACTCAGCGATCACTCTGTCGAAGGTCTTGAAGTCACGGAGAAAGAAACGGTCGACGGTGTGGATATAACCATCCGGCTGAAAGAGGGGGTTGTTATAAATAAGCCTGTCCATTTGTGTTTCGGTGTCCTTCACGGTATGGAACTCCAGAAGATAAATATGGATGTCCATCTCGAGAAACATTCTTCGATGAAAGTATATGGTCATTGTATCCTCACATCGAATAATCCTGTCAAGCACGTCATGGATGCGAAGATCACGCTCGAAGATGATTCTCAATTCAGCTATTTCGAACGTCATACGCACAATGATAAGGGGACGACTGAAGTCTATACTAAAAGCATTGTCGAAGTGGGAACGAATGCCCGCTATCGAACAGAGTTCGAACTCCTTAAAGGACGGGTGGGAAGGATGAATATTGATATTGAATGTTACGGTGAGAAAAACAGTGTTAGCGAGATGATAACACGTGTCAACGCTAGAGGCGATGATATTCTCACGGTCAAGGAAGTCTCTTATCTCAACGGTGAATATGCAAAAAGTGCCTTGCGATCAAAAGTAGCTGTCCGCGAACATGCGAAAGCTGAGGTGTATAACAAGATCATCGCAACCCACGCTCATGCCAAAGGCCACGTGGATTGCACGGAAGTGCTTAAAGACAATGGGGTTGTCTCTGCCTATCCGGAAGTTGAAGTTAAACATCCGAAAGCGAGAGTCACGCACGAAGCGAAACTCGGAGGGGTGGATAACAAGCAACTCGAAACCCTTATGAGCAAGGGATTATCTGAAGAAGAAGCGGAAGAGATCATAATAGATGGCTTGCTCTCCTGATGTGTTGTTATGTTGTTATAAGCTTTGTCCGGAATGATTTCTTGAGATTGTTTGCAGGTTAGTATTACATCCTGGACTCCTCAAGTCCTTTGTCGAGATGTTTTCTTCCAATTTCAGGGCAAACAAATATTTGTTCAATATACGAACATATTCCTTCCTGGACAAGACTATATTATACAAACATTTATAAACAAGGAATGATTCGTGTGTTGTAGAGAGTACCGGAATTAGCTTGAGTCTATTTCTGAGTATGAATAAATCGATTTGAGTAAACATGGTCGAATATAATATAGTGAAGTATTGCTCCTATTGTTCAAAACGTTTTGTAGTCGGCAAAAGGGATGCTCGTAAAGTATACTGTGCCGAATGTGAAAAGAAAATCGATTTTTCTCGAGAATGAATATGGGGGTGAAATTTCAATGAATGGAACTGTAAAATTTTTCAACCAGAGTAAAGGTTACGGCTTTATCACATCTGAAGATGGCGGCGATTACTTCGTTCACATCACAGGTCTTAATGAAGGCGTTACTCTTGATGAAAACGATGAAGTATCTTTCGATGTTGAAGAAGGCGATCGTGGTCCGAAAGCTGTCAACGTCAGTAAGAACTGATTGTTTTGATATGGGCTCTATATGAAGTCTCGTATTATTTTTTTTATTTTATTAACTTTTTTTGTTGGCTAGAAAAAGTAATTGGTTATCGTTGAGGTCTTGGTGTTAATTATTCAAGATCCTCAGATGATGTTTCATGCACGTATGTGCGATTTACGAACTATAACAATCATTTCGCTTTTTCTCAGACATGACTAAGAATCAATAACCTATCATATGAAGTGAAGATACAATGACACATTTTAAAGAATTCAATTTTAGCGAATCGCTCACAAAAGCGATTGAAAGGATGGGGTTTGAAACTCCAACCTTAATACAAGAAAAATCCATACCTCCAATCCTAGAAGGAAAGGATGTGCTTGGAGAATCAGCGACCGGATCTGGGAAGACGCTGGCGTTCGGTGCGGGAGTTATCGATAACATCCAACCCGGAAAAGGGGTGCAAGCGGTTATCCTCACTCCAACAAGAGAATTGACCGATCAAGTCAAGGATGTCATCGTTGAAATGGCAAAGTTCACAAAACTCAAGATAACCACTGTATACGGTGGAGTCTCTATCGAACCGCAGATCAGAAGCCTTGAGAAGGCCGATATAGTGATAGCGACTCCTGGTCGATTAAAGGATCATTTAGGACGAAACACCATCAATTTATCGAATGTCAAGATATTTGTTCTTGATGAAGCTGATAGGATGCTTGAAATGGGTTTTGTCGAGGATATTGAAGATATAATAAAAGCATGTCCGAAACAGCGACAGACGTTGTTCTTTTCAGCCACATTCCCGCCTATTATCATGTCAATGGCAAAAAAATTCTTGTCAAACCCTATTAAAGTAGAAGCGACGAGGATGGTCGATCCTGCAAAGTTGGAACAATACTATTATGACGTTCCAAAAAGCCAGAAATTCTCGCTACTGCTTCATCTTCTCAAAGACGAGACTGCAAAACTGGTCATGGTATTTTGCAATACTCGAAAGACAGTTGATTTCGTGGTCAAGAACCTTAGAAGTCAAGGTATTGATGCAACGGCTATCCATGGAGGTTTTGCGCAGAACAAGCGGACGAATACAATGGATAATTTCAAAGATGGTAAAGCTTCAGTGCTGGTATGTACTGATGTTGCAGCGCGTGGAATCCATGTCGATCACGTTTCTCACATATATAATTATGAGATTCCCAAAAACCCTCATGATTATGTCCATCGTATCGGTAGGACAGCTCGTGCGGGGAAAGAAGGGAAAGTCATCAATCTAATCTGTGATTTTGATTACGATAATTTTTCTAAAGTATTCAACGAATTCCGTGACTATGATATCAAGAAAATAGAA
>CAZRUJ010000057.1:0-5139 GCA_964603345.1 uncultured Methanosarcinales archaeon
ACCAGAAAGCAACGATTCATGGAACTGGCCTCTCAGACCAAGACAATCGAGATTATCAATTACTAGATGACTTATTATGGATGTGATATTAATGGCGAAGCGAAAAACACCGACATCGAAAAACAATCAGCAACAGATACCTTTTTCTATCAAGCCGAAGAGAAATTCCTTATTTGTCACCATAACCATCATCGTCTTTCTCTTGCTTCTTACAAGTCTTATTTCAGGTTGCGCTTCTCTTCTGCTGCCACAACAGCAATCGGGAAATGTCGCTGTCATACCTGTTTATGGGGTGATATCGCCGACTTCCTCGCAATCGCTCTATTCGCAATCCGCAACAGATAGCCTATCTATCGTCGATAAGATTGAACGGGCTCACCGATCTGATGAGATTGAAGCAATCGTTCTCGATATCAATTCCGGAGGTGGAGCTCCCGTTGCTTCAGCTGAGATCGCTCAGGCGGTCAAGAATGTCGATAAGCCTACCGTCGCTTGGATCAGGGATGTAGGTGCCAGCGGTGCTTATCTAGTCGCATCATCTGCGGATACAATCATAGCTCACGATTTTTCTACTACTGGTTCTATTGGAGTGACTTCCTCTTATCTTGAATTCTCCGGGTTGCTTGAGGAACATAATATAACATACAATCGTCAGGTCGCCGGTTATTACAAGGATATGGGCTCTCCATTCAAGGAAATGACGCCTTCTGAAAAGAGAATCTATACTGAATTGCTTGATTCCATGCACGAACAATTCATCAGAATGATTGCTTCAAACAGGAACATGTCTGTTGAAGATATGACTTTCTTGGCTGATGGAAGGATATATCTCGGTGTTGAAGCCGAGAAGAACGGTCTTGTTGACATGCTGGGAAGCAAGATTGAAGTCAAGGAAGTTGTTGAGAAACGTATCGGTAAGGAGGCGACATTCAGATATTATTCGAGTCAACCTTCGCTTCTGGATATGCTTCCTTCGCTCTTGAGATCGATGGGTGAATCGATAGGATCATCGCTTGGCGATACTCTCGTCCAAAATAAGCAATCCGCAAGTCCACAATTAACATGATATGATTTCCTTTTCTCTCTCTTTGATACAGCCACATCATATCTTAGTATATAGAAAATCGAAGAGACATCCTGATAATAATAAATAGCTGTAATAACAAAGAGATGAGGATATTATATATCTTATTATCTATTCTTCTTTATCATCGTCTTCTCGACGGATGACTTTGACAGCATCCATGCGAAGCGTGATTGGGATAGGAACGGCAGCGTCGAGGAGTTCGACAACAACTTCTTCTTTCTGGCGATCGATACGTGAGACTTTCGCCTTTTCGCGCTTGAACGCGCCACTGATGATCTCGACGATATCGTTTTTCTTGATGTTCATCTCCTTGCTGACTTGTTCGATCATATGATCGATTTCCTCGAATCCGACAATATTTTGGAGTAATCCTTTCGCATACGGCACTCCAAACGATGCTTGTTCTGCATCGCTACGGCTACCTGCTTCGACAAAGATATATCCTCTCATGCCGTGAGGTCTGACTATGGAATAGACTTCCAGTTTCTTTCGCTTGACATTGCTGGCGACAAAGCTCAATACCTGATCTTCTCGGTTGGCGGTCGTTCGCAATGCGAAAATGCTTGTTTCTTGAGATTGTTCATCTGTCACTTCAAGCTCACCTTGATGGGATTTGATTATGATTTTTTTTTACCTGCTTTTTTTTTATGATCTTACAGGAACTGATCGATTAGATGGATGATAAATCCTAAAAGACCGATGACGAGTATTCCTAGACCTGATACTTTAAGGATGGCTTTGTATTCGCTGTTTGAAGGTTTTTTCGTGATCTTAAATACGCGGACACATTCCTTATAAAACGACTTCAGTTTTTTGATTTTCATAGTACCAAACCATCGGGAGCAATCGCTCTCTTTTAAATATATTGATTTACCGGCGCTATCTTATATGATTGCAGGTGACGCATCCACGTTACCATACGACTTCTGGCCTCCCAGAATCATCTCAAAAGATGTTTTTCTTTCGTGTCTGGAGCAAACATCAATTCTGGTTGTTATAAAGAATAGCAAATGAAAAAAATGGGTGTGTGTTTACTTGACGAATTCGATGCCCAAATCGTTCTCGATCTCGCTTCTTCCATCGAACTTTACCGATTGCCTGCCTGTTATTTGGGAGCTGTTGACTCCTGTCACTATGAGCATCACTCTGATTGTGTTCTCGAGGTCCTCGCTGATCTGGGCTCCCCATATGACTTTGGCATCATCTGACAATCTCTCGCTGATGGCTTCGACGACATTTTTCGCTTCTTCAAGGCGCAAGTCCGAACCACCCGCGACATTGATGAGAGCTCCGTGAGCTCCTGCTATATCAACATCCAATAATGGATTGTTTACAGCCTTATCCACTGCTTCTTATGATCGGTGGTCTGTATCTGATTCTCCCACTACTATGAGCGCGACACCGCCATCTCCCATCACCGCTCGGATATCTGCGAAATCCAGATTGACAAGACCTGCTCGTGTCACCAGCTCCGCGATTCCTTTGACCGCGTTGGTCAGGATCTCATCCGCCACTTTAAATGCGGTATGAAGCGGTAGATCGTGCGCAATTTCAAGGAGCTTATCGTTAGGGATGACAATCAGCGTATCGACAGTCTTCTCGAGCATCTCCAGTCCGAACATCGCATTCTCTTTTCGTCTTCCTCCTTCCATCTCGAAAGGGATGGTGACAATGGCGACAGTCAGGGCGCCTGCTTTCTTCGCAATCTCGGCGATCACCGGTCCGGATCCCGTACCAGTTCCTCCTCCAAGGCCGCAGGTGATAAAAACCATGTCGCTTCCTTGGATGCTGTTTCTGATATCTGCTTCCGATTCCTTTGCTGATTCCTGTCCTATCTTCGGTTGACCTCCAGCACCCAATCCTTTGGTCAGATCCCTTCCTATGAGGACTTTCTTATCTGCGCTTGTATACAGCAAATCCTGTGCATCTGTATTTACCGCGATGGTTTCGGTACCCACAATGCCTACTTCAGATATCCTGTTGATGGTATTGCAACCGCTACCTCCAGCTCCAACAACCTTGATGCTTGCTCTCTGGTTGGACAACAGTTCTTCAAGCTCTGCATCGACGACATTGTCAGGTCGTTTCAATTCTTCCCTTGGCTGTTCTTGTTCTTTCTTTTGTTGTTCGTTTTCCGTAACGTTATGAATCAGCGAATCCACTTTATTCCCTCCACACACTGTAGTGCTGTGATAAACATTATATTGCGTTTGGCATATTCTCCCATTCTTATTTCATGACAGATAATGCCAGACTACCCCTAGTCATCAAACACATGGACTGACGTCAGTTTTCATATTTATAAATCTTTGTATTGGTTGCTTGCATGAGTGGTGTTATGGTTTGTCTGTGTGCGGATGATTGATCGCTTGAATGCTTGATGGTCGCATTATTTTCAGGAGGAATCAAGAAAAAAGAATGAGAAAAAAACAAAAAAACAAAACCTATTTTCTCAGCATTCTCCTGAAGACGGTTGTGCGACGCTGTTATCTGTTTTGATAACTTCCTCGCAAACTGCAGGGGCGGTCTCGAACTCATCGCATAGTGCTGATTTTATACTGTTAGTGTCTCGTTGTCCTGAATATGTTTTGCCGTTGATGAGAAATGTCGGTGAAGCCGTCGGTGGCGTCAATTGTCCTTGCCTGAGTACTGACACGTTTTGGATGGTCGAATCCTGCTTTTTAGCGTACTGCAATCTGTTTTCTTCATAGCATGATGCGATCGCTTCTGTATCGACTCCCGCAGTTTCTGCAGCATCCCTCCAGCATGAATCAGCATTCTGGGCGCTACACTTGTCATTGACTGCCAGCGTGAAATCAAAAAATGCTTCTTTACCGAGTTCTTCAAGAGCGCACAATTCACGCACTCCTTGGTTTCCTTCTTGTTCTCCATGCAGTGACTGAATATTATCTCCTGAAACGCTCACGATGTAGTGAGGCACGATCTCGATCTTATCTCCGAATGCTTCATACAGTTCGCTAGCGCTTTTATCTGCAGGATTTCCGTATGGGCAGAATGCCATTACAAAATAATCGAGTCGTGGCTTGTCACCGCTAGCTTCAAGCACCTCCATGTTCTTTTCAGGATAAGTGTTTATCAGCTCTTCCTGTTCTTGGCGTTCTGCTTCGTCAAGATAATACGTCGCTCCAGTTGCTTGATCGAGAAGCCTGTATGATCCGTCATCGTGCTTGATGAAACTTTGTTCCAAACCTTCTTCTTGTTTCCACATCTGGGTGTCTGACACCGAGGATGAGAATAGATACGTTGGAGCTTTCTTAAGGTCGTATGTTTCGATCAGCTCTTTTCCTTCATCGCTTGTCGCTTCCACCGTATATATTTTTGCTCCTGGAAACAGCTGTTTCGTTGTCGCGATGATGGCTTGCGTATTGCAGTTATCGCAATCCCTTGCGTTAAGCACAGTCACATCCACGCTTGTTGGTTCTGGGATGTCGTTGCATGCTTTTGGTTTTTTTCCTTCAAATGCAGTGCAGATCGCTCGTTTGAAATCTGTTTCTTGGCGTCCTCCTTCATATAGCTCTCCATCGATAAAGATGGTGGGGCTTCCTGTCGCTTTGGCATTTTGCGCTTTTTCAAGAGATTTTCTGAGTAGATCCTCGCCTTCGTTTCCTTCATAGCATGCTTTGATATTTTCGACGGGCATATTCAGTTCTTCGGCGCATGACTTCCAGTTATCCGGGATGTTATTATAATTTTCATTCATGCACATGATCAGATCAAGATGTTTCTCGGGAGCGTATTGCTCTGCGCAAAGCTGTACTATATTTCCTTTGACTTCTGACTGACCGTGAAGGCTTTGGAATGTGCCATCGCCGTTATCTGAAGCGATATATTCTGTTTGGAGATCGACATTATCCTCTCCGATATCCTTTACCGCCCGAATTATCATATCTTGGGCCTGGACTCCGTACGGACATTGGCTCATCACATACATTGTGACTGTAATAGGTGAATCGGCCGCGCTATCCTGACCTGTTGTGCCAAGATCCGGCATGTTCAGCTTAGGCATATCGCATCCGAATCCTCCCGTTGCA
>CAZRUJ010000058.1:0-4421 GCA_964603345.1 uncultured Methanosarcinales archaeon
TGACTGCTAGAAAGGGAAAGGCTGGGGAATGGAGGGAGGTTTATAGAGAAAGGGAGCTCGAAGCATTTAGGGGCCCTGCTATGGATGTGATGAGGATTCTGGGTTACCCAGGGGAATCTTTGGAGAAGACGAGGATTGATAGATTTAATAAATTGCCCGAGCGAGAGATGTTGTCAGATGTGTTGAGTATGGTGTTTGATGATCTTTTCTTGGGTGATTATGATGGAATGGCAATAAAGTTGGGTCTGTGTTATCAGGTGAAAGATATAGAATCTAGACAGAGAGATTTTGTTGTTTCGGCTTATATATCTGCTAAGTGGGTTCGGTCTATCTTTGGAAAAGATGATAGTGCTGTTTTTTTTCGACGTGCTGTTTTTGAGCTGTTTGTGGAATTAAATATGCACTATCGAGACCACATTCCAGTTCGTCTACTTATTTCTCGTCATGAGAAAGAAATAGATGAGATAGGTAAAAGAAGAATCAGGAAACTTTTAACCGATGGCAGAAGTTTTTTGTCCTCCGGTGATTTAGAAAATGGTTTGAAGTGTCTAGAAATGCTTATTGAAGAGGCTCCTGGTTTGCCAATAGGATATGCATCTACAGGGGGTGTTTTGTTAAAGAGAAAACGTTATGAAGAAGCTGTTTTTTATCTTGGAAAGGCTGTGGAGTTGTCGCAGGGCGAAGATTTGACTCTTGTTGGTTTGCTTAAACAGGCAAGAAACGCTTGTGGGGAATGAGAAATAGAAGGAAAATGCCGGAAACCGGTTGCCGGAACAAATACAAGGTTGAAAATTAGGGTTACTAAACATCGTACCCCCATCTAAGAAGGAAATCCTCAAATCGCTTGTTGATGTCTTTTATGACACGCAGCGGTAATTCTTCTTTGTAGTTTCCATATCCCCCTTTTCTGAAATGACTAGCAGAGACTCCAGAACGGCTGTGATCTTGTGCTTTTTTTAGTCTTTCTAATTGATTTTTTTCTATCGCTCTGCGTATCTTGTCGGAATCAACAATAATTCCCCATCTGCGAAATAGTCTGTTCAGTTCAGACAATGGGTCGTCGTATAAATCTTCGTATTTAATATATGGCATGCCTGCTTCTATATACTGTCGTGGATGATTCTTCCAGTCATACTGAGGGACGAACCAGGAAAGAAAAAAATCGTAATAAAATGACTCTATGCTCGAATAAGATGAGGCCGCAGAGCCAAAAGCATTGGTATAGTAGTCTGTTTTTGTGAAATGATACATTGATACGATGACGTCTCTTATGTCTCGAAGGATATAAACTCCATGGAGAAGGTCCCCTCTTGATTTTATATAGGGAGAAAGTAAGCCGTGCGTTTTGACTATGCCTCTGCTAAAGAACTTGTCTGGAGTGCCAAGTCCCGGAATGATTATTTCAAGATCTAGTGAGTCGCTAAGCAATTGATGAAGCCATATAGTCCCAGATTTCCAATGGCCCACAAGTAGCACCTTTGCATTTTGGTATTTCTTAATGCTCTTTCCGTAGGTTGAAGACATCATGTGGTTGGTGGTCATATCGAAAATGCCTGATGTCTCACCGTTGAGGCCAAGGTAATTGTGATGTTCTAAAATCTTACCTGCACCAATACTATTTGCATGGTTTTCTATGGTTTTTTCTGTCTCTTTGTTTTCTGCAGCTAGATAAAGATAATGTAAGGCCAAAAGGTACCTTTTTTTGTCATCGGCAGTTCCGTCAACGTGAACAAGTATATTCGTTACTGCAGAGATTGCGGACTTACAAACGTCCTTCTTGTCAAAAGAGTGTTCATTAAACGAATAACCAGGAACTCTCATCATGTGTCAGCCTCCTTGTTTGTTTGGTTTCGGCCAAGATATGATCCGATACGGAATCAAAAAGTGGTAATGAGTATACGTGCTAGCTTGTGTTTGACGTGTGAAAGGGCTATATTGAAAAGAAGTGGATGCCTCCCTGATCACGCCGCCACCTCCACCGATTTCCCGTAAATGTCGAGAAGATAGTCAAACGTGGAATTCCATTTTTTTAAATTGTCAAGAAGAGAAGTCAGAAGATCGCTTTCCCGTTGTACGATTCCCAGTGGGAGCCTGGTTTTTTCCATTGCACGGTGACCAAGGGTTTGCAGGTCACCTGGAAGTATCCACTTCCGATCGGAAGACTGTTTTAATATGAGAAGGAGTATCGCATTCGATCGCCATGAATTTACGAGGTAGAATATAGTTTCTCGAAAACCTTTAAGTACGGTCGTTTCAAAGAAATGGAGAACACAAGGTCTGAACAAGAACAAAATTTGGTTGGTCGCCGAGTCATCCTTATTAAAGGCTTCTTGCATCTGCATCAAATTCGAAGAGGTCTCCAATCCTGACACAGCAATCGCCTTTTCTAGCGTGCGCCCTTGGGCATCATGAAGGCTCAAAACAACGCAAAAATCAATTCTGTGCCGAAGAGACATATAGGAATTGAAGACACCAAACGATTTTATCAACACCTTCATCAATCTATCTCGTACCCCCAACGGAGAAGGTAGTCCCGGAATCTCTCGTTCATATCAGAAATCAGCTTAGGCGAAAGCTCTTTCCTAAACCCCCCGTGACCACCTTTTCTCAAGGTAACCTGAGATAAGTTAGAATACCATCTCAGTCCCTTGGCATCAGTCTCCGCGATTTTTGATCTTCTATCAGGAGAGTAGGAAGGATCCTTTATCATTTTATTGGCATCAAACTTTTCAAGAGCTCCTTGGATCGCAGGCTGTTCTACAACAAGTCCCCAGCGTCGAAAAAGCCTGCTCAGCTCATCCAGAGGTCTATCCCAAAGATCCTCGTAACGAATTATGGGAATCCCGCGCTGTACATAAGAACAGGCATGATTGAGCCAGTCAAAACGAGGAACAAAATAGGATAAAAAGAAGTCATAATAGAACATGTCGATGTCATAAAAAGAAGCTGCGGATTGGCCGTGCCGATCCATATACCAGTCAGTCTTGGTATAGTGGAACATCGACACAACCACATCACGTATGTCCCTCAAAATGTAAACACCATGAAGGACATCGTCTCGATGGCTTAAGTCCCCGAATTTGTTGTGGGGTGAATCAAGCGATTCATGAATCATAAAAACACAACATGAGGCTGCGACTTCGTATTTGGAGATATTGTGATCGTAAATTACGGGCATATTTAATGTTTCTACAAGCAACTCTAGTAACCAACTTGTACCCGATTTCCAAAGCCCAGAGACAAAGACCTTGCCGTTGGAGAAGTCTCTGGGATCCAAGCCAAAACTCTGATGCTGAATACTTTGATTATCATGTTTCAAAAACAGCCGAGCGGGACGGTTGACACTGAAATACGGCTTAGAAGGCGGTGAATATTCTTGGGGGTGTAGTTTTCTTGCTTCGTCATAACACTTCGTGGCTTCTTCTACTCGACCTGCCGCAAGATGGGTACGATGCAAAGCGAAGTATGTGCTCGCTCTGCTCTTGGCGTGTGAAAGCGGTGTATCTTCGAGTCTCTTGGTTAGAAGAAGCAAGAGCTGGTCATGTCCATATTGCTCCAGCATTGCGCAAATGATTTTGTCTTCTTCACTATTTAGCGAGCACTCATTTCCGTCATCTTCCGACTCCTTTGCGAAACTCGGTTCGTTCCTAAAAAAGCATTTGGGCGAAAAACTATCGCAACCTATACGAAATAAACGCGTGTTATTTGGAGTTTGGTCGTCTAGCGATGTTGGCATTTTATCAATTCGTTCACGAGTAGTCCCTGATACAGACCTAGGGTCTCAGAGAATAGAGGTGAAAGAGCTAATAAAGTCTTGAAGAAAACTGGATGGCGTTTGTTGGTTAGTGGATTCCACTTGTCTGAATGAGAAAGATTCTCCGAGACAGAGATGCAAACGACGGCTGTTGTCATGAGGGGGTGCTCCATTGTGGTTGTGTTAGGAATCGGTTTAGGAGGCAAGCAGAGCGGGATAGGAAAGAGTGTTCATAAAGAAGAAGGTCTTCGGGGGTATCGACTTCGATCCACTGACCATGTACAGAGGCCACTCCGACTCTCTGCTTACGAGAGAGCAGCAAGGAAAGAAGACCGGTCATATCCAGTTTGTCCCTACGGAAGGAATCCAAGGATTCGAGGGCTGTTTTGATGTGGTGCCAGCCGCTAGGGGTGATGCTCAACAATCCCATGTATTGTGCTTCGATATCTTTGTAGGAGCCGGGGCGGCGGCCGATGCTGCGAAGTGCCCCATCGTCGTCAAAGAGGAGCGATTCAGCGTCGTCCAGAGGGTTATCGAATCTAGCATTCCATAAGGTGTGCCATTTCCTGTCGACAGTTGTTACGATGTCAGCACTTACATCAGGGTTCAGAAGTCTATTCAAGTGATCGGGGACGTAGACGATGTCCGAATAACTCACGACGCAAGG
>CAZRUJ010000058.1:4431-5002 GCA_964603345.1 uncultured Methanosarcinales archaeon
CACCATGTTGGTTTCTGACCAACGCGAATTGTGAAATAAGGTAACCCCATCGATAGAAGAAAAAGCATCGGAGCGATATCCTGTGACGACGCCGATGTTGCAAAGACCGGCTTCTTTTAGGGACTTAAGTTGCCACTCGATGAGAGGACGGCCCCTAAGAGGAACGAAGCATTTAGGACGATTGTCGGTCAATTCCTCGAGACGGCTCCCCCGTCCCGCAGCCAAAATAATTGCCTTGGTAATCATAGCGCTTTCCTTTGAGCCATCCAGAGTCGCGTGGTGTACGGAATCTTTACGGTTCCTTGAGTATGCGCTTTTATCGCGTGCTCTATCTCATCAACGATGTCGTGGAAAGAGTGTCCCGCTTGCCTCTCGAGCGTTGCGTGGGAACGCCAAGCCTCTACGCAGTCCTCTACGGTGATTTTGTGGAGAATTTGTCCTTCCAGTTTGATGACTTTGCCGAAAAGGCCCGAAACATTAATGATGTCGGTTTGATCTTCTCTTCGGGATCCGTATGAATAACCATCGATGCGTTTCATGATCACCTGTTCGATTTTTTTTTGAAGAGGGT
>CAZRUJ010000059.1:0-4801 GCA_964603345.1 uncultured Methanosarcinales archaeon
ATTTGAACCGGTAAAATAAAGATTTTCAAGATCGACATAGTCAGATAGATTTGAAGAATTCTGATATACAAAGCCTGAGGAGGAAGCATCCGAGAATTGGAGCATTACGAGTGCAATGATTGTGAGAAGCGTTATTCGAACGATAGTGATTGTTTTCATCAAAAAAACCTTGTATGCCTTTCAAGCCCTCATCAGCGTACCACAATATGATATAAGGTTGGGCAGATGAACCATCCGCGATAAAGGTAATCGAAGCATAGTATGTTTAAAAATTTAACGAATAGTATATGTTGTTGAGTATCTGGTTCATCGAGTTGACTATTCCTTTAAGATAATCATCTTGATAAGCGATTCCCCCTGTGTATGTGAGCGAATCCTCTATAGGAATCGATAATTGCGAGACTTGCTGGCCTTCAGCATCAACAATAGACAAAGTGACATTGGAAGGTGCATTATGCAGGCTACTCGGTGTTATGATGACATCAGTTGACAAATCAGTTCTCAAAAGATGATAGCGATTTGAAGAAGCATAAGAATGCATACGGACAGGATTCATTATGAGAAACCCATCCCGTTCCACAATCTCGAGATAATAATCAGTCGTGGTGTTGGCTATTGCTGACACGACCACATCAATCATGTTTGGAGCTCCTGTTTTCAGTGATATCGCTGTCGGTTCAGAGAGACTGTTTTCATAGTCGAATGTCGTGAATTGATCGGATTGGTTATCGTATTCGATCCTGAATCGTTTTATTTCCTGATGGATGTTCACCCACTTGAATAGGGAGTTGAGTATCTGGTTCATAGAATTGACCGATGTCTTGATATTGTCAGACAATGAGGAAGAATCGAATCGTTTGCTCCGATGGACCAGGCTGTTATCAACATCTACATACAACTCTTCTTTGCTCATCACCTGTTCATGTTCATAAACACCCACATACATCCTATATGATGAGGATGAAGGATATGCCGTCGGTGCAACAATGAATGATTCGGTTGAAGTGTTATCAACATATCCCAGCGTATAAGCGTCTGATATTATTCCTGAAAGTGAATACGGGACAAAAATGTTTTTTCCTTCGCGTTCCGCCACTATCAATTGCTTATCAGTTACAGGTTTTTTGGTATAGAGATCAAATAATTTTATCGTTAGATTATAGGGTATCGCAGTCAGGTTGAAAGTGTTTGTTTGTTTACCGTCAATCCATATATCATATTCATAGGAGCGAGTCTTGCTCAAGATAAAAAATTCATATTCCTCATCAGTGACCGGCAACATGAATTCACCTTTACAGGATGTTCCATCAAAGCAAGTCTTATCATCGAATTCCACCAAGAAAAGAGGTTGTTGCCACATCCCATCATCATATTTGAGCAGATAAAGCTCTATATTCTTTTCAAGAGTCACCTTCAGCGCTTCAAACGTCTTCCCCGCTAGCGATATGTTTGCATAGCCTTCTGTGAACGTCCGCTTCGGAGTATCACTGTATAAATAATAGTCAGGATAAAATACTGAGAATCTGTTTTCTTGGAATAAAGCATTTTTTTCAAGATCAGATAAAGTGATATTTTTCACTTTCGATATGTTGAATGAAGATGAAAACGATGCGACAAAATAGTGATTGCCATCATCGAGATTCCGACCAGGGAATGTTTCCGAACCTATGGTAGGTGAATCCATTTTCATTCGTGCAAAGGAATACAGGCTTGCCGAATAAGGGATATTATTGCTTTCAATAGTGAATCCAGCCCATTTTCCTGTAGGAAAGTCCGCATCAAGACTGTATGAATAAGAAACTCCGGAATCGACATCTATCGATCGGGCATTTACAAGAGGAGTTATAGAAATAAGAGTGAGAAATGATACACAAAGGATAAAAGAGATTTCCACAATCCGTCTTGAGATAATCATTTTCTTTTTGAAGGTAAGCATCAAACTACACCTGTATTTCCTAATCACATGAAGTGAAGAAATTCAAAATTTGGATGAGTTCGGAGGCGGAAAAGGAAGTGCTCAAGTTCCCAAACGATGATTCGAAAGCCTCCTCCTTTTTTTTCAGTTTTTTTTCTTCTTCAATCTTTTGTGATGGTGCTTTCTGATCCTTTCGAGCTCTCGATGTCGTTTTTTGTGAATGAAAAATACCAGCGCCATCACGACGAGAGCGACGATCACGGTTACTCCTATGATGATTTCAGTCACTCCCATTATTCCTTGTTTCTCACTAATCTTTAGCGCGAAATGACTTTCATGAACAGTATCTTCAGGACCGTAATAGACAGTCATGTTTGCGGTCTTATTCAGTAGCACATCATCGGCCGTGTATTTGAAAGGTATTTTTATGAGTTGATGTTGCTTGGATGAGATGGTATCTTGAGTGGACGATCTTACGATCGAATCGTTGATCAGCTCCATTTCGACAAAATAGTTTAGTGGTTGCGTGTGATTGTTCTTGACTTTGATCTCAACCACGCCTGACGACGTATCCAAAACGACATCCTGGATGTACAGGTTAGGATCTCCTGAATATGAATTGATGGAGACGTTTCGTTCAAGAAGTTGCGAACCGTTCTCTTCCATGTTGATCGAGAGTGGCAAAGTATGTCCATATTCTGATGTGATGGTAAGGATTCCATAATCATCATGGGTTGAAAAGATGTCGTATGAGAATGAAAGTTTTTCACCAGCAGGTATATGGTGTACGGAGTCATCAGAAAAAGAAGATTCGCCAAAATCATATGTAGAATAGAATAATTCATCGACATTACCTATATTATGGTATGTGACAAGCAACCGTCCCAATCTAGGATAGATAATAGCATCTTCTATTTCCAGCCGTTCTACCGGTCGTGGAAGTTCTATCGAATCGATCTCAAGCACCGCATCATCAGAAACAGGACCGTAATTCGTTATCTTCCGACCATATTTCAACATCAACTTGATATCTCTTCCCATCTGGGATTCCATCTCCTGCGCGATATCAACAGTATCCCCTCCGATGACCTCGTAATGTATAATACTACTCTCATACGCGATATCTGATACTTCTTGCATATACGGCATTCCAAAAAAGAGAAATACCGGTCGTTTCCCTTGCAACGATTGGAAATCAATATTATCTATGCGTGTGATAATACCCCATGTCTCATCAGATTCAGTGGAAGCTAAAGACATCATATCAAGGGATGATTCGACAGGCCCGCCAATATAGGTTTCTGCATCATCGATATCGACTTCTCTAAGAGGTATCCTACCTACATAAATATCTCTTTTCTCATCAGATATCGTCGCCAAATATTCGGACGTCCGGTTAGTATAGAATAGGGGCAGATATTCATTCTCATTCAAATAAGAGATTGCCGAGATAGGCTCAACACCGAACTCAGTACCAAACACAACAAAACCTTTAGGATCTACCATGTCAAAAACCATCCGTTGAAGATCTTCCAACGAATCATATGAATATGTATCGATCTTGCCATATCCTTTCACTCCCATCGATGAACCAAAGTTTTTTACCACCGCTTGCTCGTTTGATTCAAAGACGGCGATACTATCATCTTTTGTCATCATGTTTTTTTTCATATTCGCGTCAGAAAAATCATTGAGATGATAGAAATAATCCGCGTCATTGATTGACGCATAGATTGATGTTATAAAAATCTCTTTCCAGTCATAAGTGTTGGAAACGACAATGGATCTCTGCTCAGCAAAAACCATAGGGCTCAACATAATAAGAAACAGGAATACGAATAAAATAGTTACAGCACGAACCCTCTTTTTCATAGTCACCAAAAACCCCTTCTCTTCAAAGGGAGAGACCAAGTTTATAAAATTATTGGTTGAAAGAGCTTAACCGATTGGAAAAGAGAATAATGATAATAATAATAATAATAATAATAATAATAACAATTAAGAAAAGCGGACCCGAGGGGACTTTCGACAGCATAACCCAAAAGCTCATGACATTAATAGGTAACTAAAGCATCTTGAGATGCCGCATGTCGCCCGCCGTTTTGCCAGCTTTGCACTAAAGCCAACATAAAAAAAGGAAGCTTGAGCGCATCACGCGCGAAACTTCCAATGCGTGTCAACTGAGCGTAACCAGTTGGACTAAAGCTGGTTCGAACCCCCAAGCTTCAGCTCTCACCGATACAGGGAGCAGGGCTCGGCCGGGTCGAACACAGTCAATTGCTGTGTAGCCGAAAAGCCGAATTCTGACCGCTGATTTAGGAGGCTGCTGCCCTATCCAGATTAGGCCACGGGTCCGTAGGAAGAGAAGAAAATGATGATGTTTTAAAAAGCTTATCGGTCGGCGAGAAAAACAATCAGCCCATGACACCTTTAACATATTCGCTGAGCTCCTTTCCGTTGACTTTTCCCTTATACTTCCTCATCACTTTTCCTATGATCGCTCCCATCGGCGCTCCTTTGTTGTCGCTGATAATTCTTTTGATATCCTCCTTGATATCATCGATGGTAAGCGGTCTGAAATCCAAATAATCGACATCCTTTCCCTTGGCAAGGTGCTTGATTATTTCCGGCAACGATTCTTTAGTGATGAGATTGTCATTCAGTCGTGAGAGTAATTCCGCATCATATTTGCTCATATCTATTTCTATCCCTTCTTGTTTCTTGAGTTGTGCCGGTAATGAATAATAAAGATCGATAATAATTGTTTGTTTAACGTTCGGATATCGACCTGTCAATTTCTCTATATCGATACCGTCTTTGAGGAGTCGTTTTGTCATCTCTTCTGACAGCCGATACTTCTTCGAGAGCCTGCTGATCTTATCATCT
>CAZRUJ010000060.1:0-4570 GCA_964603345.1 uncultured Methanosarcinales archaeon
ATTAGATAAAACAATTGAGCACCTAAAAGAACAGCTTGAAGGTTTAGCAGAAACAATTATTGGATATGTAATGGACAGAATGGAATCTAAACAAATTGAAACTAAACCAAAATCAAAGAAGGGAAAAAATGGTTCAAAAAAATATTCAAGCTCTTGAAAAAGTACATTCAGAAATAAAATCTAAAGTGTGCAATTTGTTCATTGAATTTATTGATAAAAATTTTGATGATTTTGAAGAAGAATTAAATGAAATAGAAACTTTAAATCAAAAAGTTCAAGAAGAGCAAGATGGAGAACAGCAAAAACTGTTAAAAACGGATTTAGATAAAACCATTCAGTTGATAGAAGAGAAATTTAGAGATTTTTTTATTCAAGAAAATTATTTGAATAAAAGAGATGTGAATGAATGTTTGAATATTAACTTTGATGAATATACAAACTTGACAAGACTTGAAGAGAAAAAGAAACTATTTAATCAATTTAGAACAATATTTACAGAAGAATAAGACAAAACTCATCCTATCCGTCGTTTAGAACTCCCCTTTCTACAATAAAATAGATTTTACGAAGTAAAATACAATATGTGGAAGCACCGAACTCCCCCCAGTTATCTTAATTTAGAACTTAAACACAATTGAACTTAATCCTTGTTATGTATTTTTTATGCAAGAAAAAATCGCGAAGTGAAACGTAGCGACAGTATGACGTAAACCCAAAATATTTATCAAATTAATTTACCAGTTATTCCAGTAATTAGTCCAGAACCAATAAATGCTTTGATGAAATTTAATGCAGCATCTTCAGGGCCGGGAAATAATAATCTAATTATTGAACCTAACGGAACTCCTTGAGTTGCTTCATGAAAAACTGGTCCTACTGCCAACAAGATGAGAAATACAACTATAAATTCTATTATCAATCCTATAATTTTAGCTTGTCCCTTTTTATTCATTTTAATAAATTATATTTTTTATCTGATTATAAATATTTTGGGTTGAGCATTATTGAGTACAATCATTCATATCCTTAATTCCTTTCTTTTCCATTCGTCTCAAGTCACACTGGACAACCATGCACAGCGTTTAAGAATTCTCTTGTCTTTTTCTTCTCTTGTTGAACAACCATGGACACGCTCTCAAAAGCACGACTGCTCTCAGAAGCAGGAACGTATGACAGCTGCGGACCGAAAACCTGCCAGGTCGACATACAAGAAGGACTCGGCGGCATCTACCACGCAAAAGCAGAACACCGGACCTGTCGCATGTTCAAGACGCTATTGTCAAACGCCTGCACACACGACTGCAAATATTGTATCAATCGAACAGGCTGTCCGAAACGACCAGTGACTTACGAACCTGACGAACTCGCACGACTTTTCATGAAACTCCATAGAGACCACGATGTCAACGGACTCTTCCTGAGCTCTACAGTACCGGGCAATCCGGACGACGAGGTCGAGCGCATGATCGAAGCAGTGAGAATCTTACGCCAGAAACACGGCTTTTCAGGCTACCTGCACTTCAAGATACTGCCTGGAACATCACGACACCTCATTAAGGAAGCAGCCCGCTTCGCAGATCGTATGAGCATCAACGTGGAAGCGCCGTCAAAACAACACATGAACGAACTATCGACGAATAAAGACTATGCAAACGACATCCTCAAGCGTCAGGCGTGGATCGCAAACCACGACCTGTCAGGAGGTCAATCCACGCAGATGATCGTGACAAACGAGACGACAGATAAGGAACTGCTCAACGCTAGCAAGTACCAATACGAAGAACACGATCTGAAAAGACTCTACTACTCTGCATTCAGACCAGTAAGACACACACCCATGGAAACACATGACCCCACGCCGAGCTACAGGCAACAACACCTGTACAACGTGGACTTTCTCGTCAGACGATACGGTTATTCATACAAGGAATTCGAATCCATCTATACAGAACACGACAACCTCCCTATGCAGGATCCGAAACTGGCGCTTGCCAAAAAAACACTCACAAAACCACTGGATATCAACACGGCAGAAAAAGAAGAACTACTTCGAGTGCCGGGCATAGGACCTGTCACTGCAAACAAACTGCACCATATGAAACGAAACTTCAAAAGCTGGAGAGAGGTGCAACGAGCAGGGGTCATGCTAGGACGGGCACGGCCGTTTCTCTCCCTTGGACATTCTCGCCAACTCAGCATTTTCGAGTTCACCAACGCGTAGTATGCACTTCTTGATAACTTTTATAAACATCGAATCCCATCACCAGTACTGATTCTCATGAAAATAAGCTGTTTTGCTCTGGAACCGTTCGAACAAGATTATCTCAAAAAACACCTTCCTGATTATGAACTGCGATTTGAAGATGAGGTGCTTACTGCAGAAAATGCTGTTAGACATCAAGATGCACAAGCGATCATCATCTTCGTCTTCTCGAAAGTCACTAAAGAGGTTATCGATACGTTACACAATCTCAAATTGATAGCGACGATGTCAACAGGATATGATCATATCGACAGCGACCACGCCACAAGCAAAGGCATTCAGATATGCACCGTCCCTTTCTACGGACAGAATACAGTGGCAGAACACGCATTCGGTCTGCTCCAAGCGCTCAACAGGCACATCGTTGAGGCGGTGAGACGGACAAGGAATTGTGATTTCGATTTCAACGGATTGATGGGATGCGATCTTCAAGGGAAAACTATGGGGATATTCGGATGCGGCCACATAGGACAGCACATGGTCCGCTATGCAAAAGCGTTCGGGATGGATGTCATCGTCTCCGATGCTAGACCAAATCCTGATCTCGCTCATCACATGGGATTTATGTATGTCAGCAAGGAAGACCTTTGTAGGAAATCAGATTTCATCAGTTTGCACCTGCCACTGATTGAAAGCACAAGACATATCATTTCAGATGATGAATTCTCGATGATGAAACAAGGAGTGATCATCGTCAATACGGGAAGAGGGTCGCTTATAGATACGACAGCACTCATCAAAGCCCTTGATGAAGGGATTGTCAGGGGAGCGGCGCTCGATGTCCTTGAGCAGGAAGATGATCTGAAAAAAGAATCGCGTCTCGCTTACAAGCAACACGTCGATTCGCAGCGCATGAGCATGATCGTCAAGAATCACGAACTGCTTCATCGGCCGAATGTCATCATCACACCACACCTCGCGTTCTACACGCAAGAAGCGCTTGAACGGATACTGGAGACGACAGTGAAGAATATTGAATCATTCCCGAAGTAAAAATAACTCTGTCAACAATATCCTCTTATCACGCTCTATGATAAACTATTTAAAGTCGGACATTCCATAAGAATGGTAGCAGGGGGAGTATTCTTATGAGAAAAAGATATCGCAAAAGATCATGGTTGGAACAATACGGGGGTGTATTGGCTTTAGGCCTCGCTATAATTCTTATTATCGTCCTTGTCATCACGCTCTTATCGAATGGTGGGGATGAAGACGGGAACAACGAATCATACGAGATCAACGGTTCGGAAATAGAGACGTTAACTTCAGGGGATGAAAATGATTCGAAAACCCAGACTATCGAGAAAGGATTGAACGTTAAGAAGAATTCGAGATTCAGTGAAGAAGGTTTGTGCGAGGATTACTTTTTCGAACAGGGAGATCAGCTGGAAATAGCAGACCATATCATTCTTGTTGAGAGGATAGCCAAATCCTCTTTGAGGTTGGAAGTCGATGATGAAAGAACAGTCTTCGGACTAGGAGATGAAAAAAGACTCGGTGATGGCATACGAATAAAACTCGACGATGACAATATCGCCTATTTCGGAGTTGACGACCCCAGCAATGCGGTCACGCTACGCATAGGTTGCGATCACGATGAGGATCCGATCGATAAGCTCGTCGAGAAACGAGGAAGCGAGGTGTGCAAAGCATTGTATGACCAATGTAGAGATTCATTTGACTTTGAAACTGATTAAATAAATCCATATATTATAACTAAGAAATGGTGATTACATATGGAAGGAATATTATCATATGCAATCGTGGCGTGGTTTTTGTTGTTTTTTGAAAGGAGTGATAAACTTTTATAAGTCTCTTGAAGGTGAATTCAAGTTCGTAAGCTATAGAACATTATTGTTTCTGACATGATGTTCGTGAAATGAATTTATTGTTATAGTTTTTTTAGCTCTGATCAATATCATCACACTTAAGGAAAAAGAGGTAGTATGTATGGATAAAAATGAAGCTTTCGTTCTTTGGTTTGACCAACTCGGCATAGATGATGTCCCTCTAGTAGGCGGGAAAAACGCTTCACTGGGAGAAATGTATTCCAATTTGACCGAGAAAGGGGTGAATGTTCCTAACGGATTCGCTGTTACAGCGCATGCCTATCATTATCTTCTCAATCACACAAGCATAAGGGAAAAAATAAGGGATGTTTTGTCAGACCTTGATACGACAGACCTTTCCAACCTCCGGGAACGAGGAGCAAAAGTGAGAAAGATGATACGGGAAGCTGAATTCCCTGATAACCTGCGAGAGAAAATAATAGAAGGATATGACAATCTGTGCAAACAATACGGAGAA
>CAZRUJ010000061.1:0-4492 GCA_964603345.1 uncultured Methanosarcinales archaeon
GAAGAAGATATCAAGATCCTGACGTGAAACCGCGCTCCAGATTATTTTTTTCATCACAGTGATGCCGATTGGCATCGCGTTTTCCATTCTGAAAAAAAGAACCTTTCGAGAAAGCATTCCCGAAAAACAAATTTTATAAAGAAACACCAGCTTTTCTGTAAGTATGACATTTGCCGGCGATCCACGATACGATGATTGTGCAGTTATAGGATTTGTAGAAAAAGTGAAATGCTTGACAGAAAAAGGAAATCTTACCGTTTCTGCCCGGATAGATACGGGAGCAACAAAAAGTTCTATCGACACAGCCATCGTCGAACAATTAGGAATAGGACCTGTAGTCGGCGAAAGGATTGTGAGAAACGCCCATGGATCCGAACGACGAAAAATCGTCAGAATACAAATAAATGTAGCTGGAAAGACCATCAACGCGAAGTTCACGATTGCAAACAGATCACAATTGAGTTATCCTATGCTTATAGGCAGGAATGTTCTGAAAAAAGGATTTCTCATCGATCCGAACAAAAATGATGAAAAACCGAAAGATCAAAGAGAAATAGCTGAATTCAACGAACAGGAAAAAAAGGGAGCGGATGAATCATGAAAGCAGCTGTAGTAAGTTTGGGAAGCATTTCAAGCCAATGGACTATCGAAGCGATGAAAAATCATTTCGATAGCGTTGACAACATAAACATCAAATATATAGAAATCACATTCAGCGGCGAGAAAGCAGAAATCCTCTACAAAGGAAAACCGCTTCCCGAATACGATTGCATTTTCGCGAAAGGATCGTTCAGATATGCCAATGTCCTCAAGACACTCACCGTCCTGTTAGGTAACACATGCTATATGCCCATAAAGCATCAATCATTCACGATCGCACACGATAAGCTCTTAACACAATTGGAACTGCAGAACAACAACATCCCTATGCCAGCGACATATATGGCTTCGACGATAGGAGCTGCCCGCTCCATTCTTGAACGATTGAACTATCCCATAGTCATGAAATTCCCTCAAGGGACTCAAGGAAAGGGAGTGTTGTTTGCAGAATCATTTGCATCAGCATCCTCTATTCTCGATGCGCTCTCATCACTCAGGCAGCCATTCATCATCCAAGAATATGTCGAAACAGGAGGAACTGACGTCAGAGCATTCGTTGTCGGAGAGGAAGTGGTTGCTGCATTCGAACGAAAAGCGACTGTGAAAGAAAGAAGATCTAATATCCATATGGGAGGAAATGGAAGTTCAGTTGATCTCGACGATGCAAGCAAGCGATTAGCAGTCAATGCCGCAAAGACAATAGGTGCAGAGATTGCAGGAGTGGATATTCTCATGAGCCATAAAGGACCTCTTGTCATAGAGATCAACATAAGCCCAGGACTACAAGGAATCACAGAACATTCAGGAATCGATGTAGCATCAAAAATTGCAAAGTATCTTTATAGACAGACGAAGAACAGGCACGAAAAGAAACACAACGAAACTGCAGACAAGATCATGTCCACAATAGAGAAGGTCGATCCGAAAAAGAAGGAGACCACAGGAAGTCTCATCACAAGCCTTGATTTCAGGGGTTCACGAGTCCTGCTTCCTGAAGTCATCACCAAAGCAGCGAACTTGAAGGATTCTTACGATTACGTATTCGAGGCAAAGGATGGACAGATCACCATCACGAAATTCGACATGTCAGGAACCGAAGAATAGGATCTGAAAACACTTATTCTCAGAAAAGTGCTTTGATTGTATCGTCAATAGAGAGAAAACATAACAAAATACAATCAATAAAAAAAAGGAAAAAAAGAGAGCGAAAAAATATCACTCTTTCTTATCGGAAGATGACTTTTTCGCAGAACCGACGGAGGTAGACGAAGAATCACTTGCCGTGGTCGTTTTCCGGGTTGGTGTCTTCTTTGAAACAGTCTTTTTTGAAGCCGTCTTCTTTGTTGTAGAAGAAGAAGCAGCATCACCAGCAGTTTTCTTAGCAGAGGAAGCTTCTTTTTTAGAAGTTTCGGATGTCGTCTTCCCACTATCAACAACTGTTTTCCCGGACGATTCCGAGGAGGATGCCTTTTTCTCTAGTGAAGATGTGCCTTTAGATGAGGAACTGTCATCGGAAGAGGATTCCGATTTTGCACCTTGAACTTTCTGCTTGAGCTTATCCTGTATGGATGCGTTCTTGTCAGTTTTTTCCTTCACCTTGAAATCAACATATTCATACCCTTCAAGTTCCGCTCGCACAACACCCTCAGCATTTCTGAAAGCAGTGACTTTCACTCGAGCGGGAGGATTCTTGATACCGTGAACCCAGAGTTTCTCATTGAGCTTCGGTCCGATGCGAACATCTTCAGATTTCATGTGTCGTTCGAGAAACTCCCTGACAGTCTTGACAGCTCGTTTCGCTCGTTTATATCGTGGAACATCAACGAACCGTTTCCGTAACGGGATCGTGTACGTTCGTGTGAGATTAGTATCAGCCATAATTATTCAACTCCTGCAACTATGCTTTTATCTTCGTCCGTCGCCAGGAACGTTTCACTTCAGTATGGCGTCCGGGATGAATCTTCTTATTAGCGCCGTAAATCTTAGGGATGGTCCAGAACGGAGCCCATCTTGTCTGACGGCCGTGTTTTGCGAGTCTTTTCTTTTTTGAAAGATGAATGTAGCGTGCGATCAGTTATCACCTGCAGTATCTTTTGCTATTTGAGAGGCTGCTTTTGCAAGGAGCGAAGCCCCCTTAGAGGTCGCTACACGACCTTTATAGACGCCGATCTGCTCTTGTTTGAGAAGATCTACACTCTCAAGCTGTTGCAAAATGGATCGGATAATCTTACCCGAAGATCTTTGGAACTTGTCAGGTCGAAAACCCCTGTTCTTACGACCACCGTATCTTGTTCTGAGTTTGCTTACACCAACAGGCCCTTGTTTATAACAAGTCCTCAATACGGAAGCTGCACGGATGTACCACCAATCAGGATTTTTAGGCAAGGTCTCCCTATGCGGTCCGGTCTTGACGAATCGTGCCCATTCAGGCATCTCGATCTGTTCTTTCAGCAGCTGAGAAACTTCAAGAACGAGCTTCTGCTGCGAAACATTGTATATCATATCATATCACCGTTTTTCCAAACGTTACCGAGTGTCATATGTACGGCCGATTGAGGCGATTCTGAAAAACACCTGCCAGCCATCGATCACTCAGAATCTACCCACATGAAGTGAGCATGGATACTCGCGAATCAACCACCATTTATAAAAGTTATTACTGGATTCTTGATAAAACATCAACACACCCAGACACAGCAACTACGCAAGAGAAAATAGTGCAATAATTAAATCTATTTTTGGGACAGAATATAAAGACGAAAAGCTTTTAAAACAGTTCAAGAACTCCTCTTGATTCAAGGTGAACGTATCATGATGTTCTGTCCGAAATGTGGATCACTTCTCAAGACGAAACAGCAAAAAGGAAAGGTCATAAAATACTGCGGTTGTGGTTATTCAGGCAAGCTTAAGGAAGATGAAGGAAAAATCTCAGAGAAGGTGAATCGAAAGGATGACGAGATCGAAATTGTAGATAAGAATTCAGCGCAAATCCATCCACTCACAAACAACACCTGTCCTGAGTGCGGCCATGCCAAAGCATACTATTGGATGAAACAGACTCGAGCAGGAGATGAGCCCGAAACGAAATTTTTCAAATGCCAGAAATGCGAACACACATGGCGAGATTATTCCTGACAAGAACTATAAGGTTTTGTGAGGATTCACTGACCAGTAGCGGGAGAAGTTTCAATGACAGGAGCTAGCGGCTTGCACTCATCCATCAACCGTCTCATAGTATCAGCGAAGGTATATAATAAAGGAGCTCTCGTTCTTGAGAGCCCATCACCATATGCTACGTTCGTTCTCCAACCCCTATAATCATCCACCCAGTCAGTCCCGAAACAAGCTACAGTACTTTCAGGTCGCTCACGAACATCAAAGTGGAATTTAGCAAGATACAAAGATATCGAATCCGTTTCAACACCCAACTCGAGAAGAACACCATCCCTCCAAACCATACCAGGAGAGTGTATTCGAGAAGGAGCGTTCAACAAGTACTCAGAGCAAATATACAAATCAGCCCTTTTTTTGTGAAGGACATCAAGATAAGAGTGAATAACCTCTTCAAAACCTATGTGCGAGGAGAACAAGATGTCCGAAAACACATCCTCGAAAAGAGTTTTTTCTTCCAACAATGAAGGAAGGTCATATACCATACACATATAGAAGTATATTTCATATAATTAATTTTCGAAATATATTAAAACAAGAAAATCCATAATGGCACAGATAAGAATCATCCACTAGAAAGTCTCAATCAACCACACCACATTCAACGTGCCAGCGAGCAGAGCAAGACATAAAGTTCAAAAAGAAGAAAAAAATCAACCCATCGCGAGATCCATGTTTGCGACTTCAGCTATGTTGACTCCTTCAACAGTTGCCATCTCGG
>CAZRUJ010000062.1:0-4470 GCA_964603345.1 uncultured Methanosarcinales archaeon
CGTGCCTGCAGCTCTCGAGAACCAGATCACTGAAGATAATGCAGAAAGTATCATGGCGAAGATGATCGTCGAACTCGCTAACGGGCCGATCACGCCGGATGCCGATAAGATCCTCTCGGATAATGATGTCATGATCATCCCCGATGTTCTTGCTAATGCTGGAGGCGTGACCGTATCGTATTTCGAATGGGTGCAAAACAATTATGGCTATTACTGGTCTGAAGAGGAAGTGCTCGATAAGCTTGAGAAGATCATGGTCAAGAGCTTTACAGACATCCACTCGCTTGTCAAGGAAAAGGATGTCACTTACAGGGAAGCCGCATTCATCCTGGCGCTCAAAAGGATCATTGCAGTCGGCAAGGCCAGAGGAGCGCTATAGAGAGGTTTTTTCCTTTTTTTCTTTGTTCAAATCATCATTGATTTATTCACCACGTTTTTTTGCTTATAAATTCTTATCAAAAAGAAACATTTATAAATAATCGGATCTGTATATTATAAGTTTTGGTTTTGGAGGTTGAAGCGTAGAATGGCAATTGAATCAACTATTACACCAGAAATGTTGGTAGCTGCTGGAATAGGAGGTGCTCTTGCACTTGCCGGAGTATCTTTATTGATAGGTTGGGTTATACTTTATATATACACATCCATAGCGATGATGCACACCGCGAAGCGATTGAGAAAAGAGCCATATTGGCTTGCGTGGATTCCCATAGCGAGAAACGCTCTCGTTGCGAAAATGGCGAAAATGCATTGGTGGCCATTGTTATTGTTTGTTGGAGCTATAGTGTTCTCATGGCTCCCTATCCTTGCATGGTTATTCGGAGTCGCGTTTGGTGTGTTTTATATCATATGGCTCTGGAACATCTGCGAATCGAGAAAACTACCTGGTTGGGTTTCGATACTCATCATCGTTCCTGTGCTTGGCCCTATCTGGCTTTTAGTACTCTGGGGACTTCTCGCTTGGAACAAATGAGGATCATCACATTCCTTCATTGCTAAGGAAAACACCTCACCATAAAGGGCAAGGATGATACTCAAATGTCATCTTTGCCTTTGTTTTTTTTGTACGCTTATTTTTAAGAAGTTCACTCAATCGCTTACAGATAAGATTTAAATAGTTTTAACTGACTCTTTCTTTGAAGGGTGTTTCAAGCAGTATGAATATCATATCACTATCACTCACGAACATCAGAAGCTACATCTCTCAAACGATCGAATTCTCTGAAGGGACGACGCTTCTTTCAGGTGATATAGGTAGTGGCAAGACCACGATTTTGTTAGCTCTCGAATTCGCACTGTTCGGAATATTACGAGGAAAGACAAGCCCTTCGCAATTACTTCGTCATGGTGAACGGGAAGGGACTGTCACGCTACGTTTCTCAGTAGATGGAAAAGATATCTCTGTCAGTAGGACGCTCAGGCGATCGGGAAAGAACATCATGCAAGCACCCGGAACGCTCGTTCTCGACGGTGTGGAAGAATCTCTTGTGGCAACAGAATTGAAAGCGAAAATCCTTGAGCTTCTAGGGTATCCTGAATCACTGCTCTCCAGATCGACTAACTTGTTCCGTTACACAGTCTACACACCTCAAGAACAAGTCAAAGCGATCCTTCACGAATCGATCGAAGAGCGAAAGGATATTGTCAGGAAAATATTTGCTATTGACAAATATCAACGTGTCGCGGACAACGCAACATATTATATAACTAATCTCAAAGAGCGTATTGCAAGACTCCAGGGACAGACTGATGATATCAAGACGCTCAAGAACCAATACGAAGCTCAACAGAAAGAACATTCAACACTTATCAAGCAACGACCCGAGATCGAGAAACAAGTGAATTCAGAAAAAGAGAAGCGAAAACAGGCAGAACAAGAGCTTGAAGCCATACAGCAGAAAAAAGAGAAATTACAACAACAACGTCACGAACTTGAATCTCTCAAGCAAAACCTCGAACACCTGAATAAATCCATTGAAATGTCCAAACGAGAGCAAGCTACATTATCAGAATCAATTGAACAGACAAGCATAAAAAATATCGAGTATGATGCTGAAAGCAAAAAAGTCGTATCTGAAAAACTCGACGAAATAAGGGATCGAAAAGACAAATTCAACAAACGACAAGGAGAACTATTTGCAAAGGAGCGACAAGCCAAAGAACTTATCGATAAGATTGATGAGCTCACCATATGCCCCACCTGTAAACAACAGGTGACTGTAGAACATAAGAAACGCATACAAGAGGAACAGCAAGCCATTATCAAGGATGCCCAAGAGAAAATAAAGAAACTCGAAACAGGTTATACAAAGCTTGAACAGATGGAAGCATCAAGAAAAGAACAATATGATAAGCTCATCGTACACGAACAGCAATATATGTATTATCAAAAACAGAAACAACGTCTTGATAAGGATAAAAAACAACTAGATAACATCAAGAAACGTATCAAAGAACAACGAGAACAGCGTGAGACCATAACCAAGACATACGACCAAAAGAAGAAAGCTTTCGAGACTATGGAAAGAATTGATGATTCAAGCACGAAAAAAAAATTGGATGATGCCAGGCAAAAAGAGCGTCAAGCCGATCTCACATTACAGGATATAAAAAGCAGGATACAAGCTTCAGAGCGGATGATAGAAACATTATCGAAAGCGATAAGAGAAAAAGAGGAGATTGCAAGAGAAATAAAATACCTGACACGCATAAAAGCATGGATGGAAGAGTTATTCACACCACTTGTCAAGACCATAGAGAAGCGCATCATGCTCAAGGTCCATAACGAATTCAACCAATACTTCACCTATTGGTTCTCGCAACTCATCGAAGATGATATGACAACTGTCAGACTCGATGAGGAATTCACACCGCTTGTGGAACAGAACGGTTTCGATACAAGCATAGAAAACCTTTCGGGAGGTGAGAGGACCAGTGTAGCGCTTTCATACAGGTTAGCCCTGAATAAGGTGCTTAACGAACATTTCAGCTCGCTCAAGACGACAGGACTTCTCATACTCGACGAGCCAACTGATGGTTTCTCAACACAACAGCTTGATACAGTGCGAGATGTCCTTGAACAAGCAGGAGTCACCCAAGTCATCATCGTCAGCCATGAAGCGAAGATGGAATCATTAGCGGATAATCTCATACGTATCGAGAAACAAGAACAGAAAAGTATTATAACAACGTAGGGTGAACAGGATTGAGTGTTACAAAGAAGATACAACATATTTATGAAAAAAGAAACCTAACATGCCATATGAAACGTAGCAAGCATTGCAATAACTTCATAAAGCTTCTCAAGAAGATCGATACATCCTACAAGCATCTTCAGGATCGTGATTGCATCTTATCTTATCGATAAGATCTGTGATCATGATACACGAAAGAAACTAGAGCATCAAAATCCTATTTTCGGTTCAAAAGAATATTTCAATCTCTTCTCCATTAATACGCTCAACCAGATCATCCAATTTATTGATATACTGAAAGAGAATGATCATCATGCCTCCCATCTGAAAAACGAATTCCATGAACTTTCCGAAATGATAAAACAAGCTGAACACCTCCGCGATGAGACCAGGAAATTCGAGAAGAAAAAGGAATTGACAAGTCATTACGAGCATTTGATGAAATCATTCGATCATATGCTAAAGCGTGACTTAACCTATCTTCAAGAGGAATTGCTCGGTAAAATGGTTTGATCCTCTTCTATGACATCTGCCGTGTATGTTTTCATTTCAAGGGTTGAAGTTTTCCATTCCAGACCATGAAGTCCTGCTTTCAAGCATAATTCTGAAAGAAATATTTTTGCATCAGGAAGCTGTTTCCACACTTGCGGCAGGAATGTCGCTTGACGCAATCCTTTTGAAATGATAACGCCTGGCTTTTCAGATTCTAGTCTGGATTGCAACTCCTCAGCATTAGAATATTCCATTTTTTCAGGAACACTCAAAATGGAAATCTCGATGTTCAGATCATAAAGCTCATCCGCATTCACTGGTGGAAAACGAGGATCCTTTGTTGCTGCTGAGACGGCATTCTCAATAACCCCTTTTGCAAGTCGGGTGTTAGCTTCGATGATACCTATACATCCACGAAGCTGACCGTCTTTTGTGATCGTGACAAAACAACCCTGTCTCTTATTGAATATCTTCATTTCTTCTTCAGTCGGCTCTACGATCTTACCTTCTCGTACGTATGTCTCGATGGCGTTTCTTGCCAAACCTATTAATCTTTTTTTATTCTCTCGTGAAAAATCCATAACTTCCATACCCTACAACTTTTGTAGTATCACCGGTCCCATCCGCTGACGTGCTACGATGCAATTCTTTGACCTTCCACCCTCCGATCTGGGCCATACGCACAGCGATCCGTATCCCTTCAAGACCGCAAGCCTCGTCATCAGATAATCCCTCAAGATCGAGATTCGTGATATCATGGCTGGTGCTATCATCCAGTTGCTTT
>CAZRUJ010000063.1:0-4419 GCA_964603345.1 uncultured Methanosarcinales archaeon
ATCAGATAATCCCAAGAGATCGAGATTCGTGCTATGATGGGTGGTGCTATCATCCCGTCGCTTTGCCGTGTGAAGGTACTAGAAATGGCTCAGAACGATTGATATGACAAGAAGCGTGTTGTCATCGAGATGCTCAAGCAACAAGCGAGCAGTGCCTTCAGTATCAGAGCGATTGACCGCGATAGGCATGATGGTGAAATCGTTATCAAGAATCATCTGTAAGAAAGGCAATTGCACTTCAAGCGAATGCTCACCGCGATGAGCTCTGTTGTCAATAGTCATACCAGTCGAATCGAGAGCTTCACCCTTTATTTCACCGAGCGGTGTCTTCCAATTCTCATCACTTGCGACAGGACCTTGTATCGGATAGCGATGGGAAGGTCCTATGAGGATGATCCTTTCAGTGTCTCGTGGAATGAGTTTGTATGCATAAGCTGCAGTCAAACCGGAAAACACATAGCCAGCATGAGGGACGATGATAGCTTTCAATCCGGTCGTATCCTCTAAAGTCGGTTCGGGGACATTTTCGAGAAATTCTCGTATCATGTTTTTGAGTCGCTTTGGATCATCAGGATAGAACATCCCATTGAATTCAGGTTCTCGAGTCATCAGTTCCACACTCCTTCGATTTCATAGCCGCATTCAGGGCACACTCCATCCACGCTACCGTCAAGACCCGGTTGGCGCCCTATCACCTTAGCGCCACAAGACGGGCAGATTGTCATCGAACGATCGGGATCGTAGATGTTGCCGAGATAGATGTGATTGAGACCAGCTTCCTTTCCGATACGAAACGCTTTCTCGAGTTGCTCTGGACGCGTAGGGGACAAGTCACTCATGCGATGATGAGGATGGAATGCGCTGACATGCCAAGGAATATCTTTATCGATACTTGCGATAAACGAGGCGATGTTTTGGAGTTCTTTTTCGCTATCATTCTTGCCTGGAATGAGAAGTGTTGTCACTTCAACCCAGACTCCGTGCTCGTGATAATATCGTATCGTATCAAGCACCGGCTGGAGCTTTGCCTTGATATGCGTTGCATAGAAATCCGGTGAGAATGATTTGAGATCGATATTCACCGCATCGATGACCAAAGCGAGCGCTTCGCGTGATTGCTTTGAATGATACCCGTTTGTCACCATGACGTTTCTTATGCTGTTTTCCTTTGCGTGCTTTGCTGTATCGAGGACGTATTCGACGTTGATGACTGGCTCGTTATACGTGTAGGCGATGATGGGAATATCATGTTCCTTGCAGAGTGTTATCGCCTCTTGTGAAGAAAGCTCTCTGGAATTATTCTCGATAACATTTTTCGGATTGTCAGTCGTTTTCGTGCACTGGGAAAGACTTGCGTTCTGGCAGAAATCACAATCGAAATTACAACCGACCGTTCCAAGTGAGAGAACGGGTTTTCCAGGGAGGAAATGGTATAATGGTTTTTTCTCGATGGGATCGATGTTGATGGCAGCGATCAAGGCGTACGTGTCGTTGATAAGTGTTCCGGATTGATTACGCCTGACACCACAGATTCCTGTATATTTTGGTTGTATCTGGCAGTTGAACGCGCAAGCAGTGCAGATGACCGTTTGAGAGTCATCGTCTTTGCTATCAAAGAATCGAGCTGTCTTTTCCATTCCATGAGGTGATATGTTTTTGATTTTTATAAATATGATGGAAATACAGATCATTCGGGAAATATTTATAAGTGACTTTCCACTAGAGCTGTTACATCATGACTTTGCAAGAAAAATACGATCTGATCACGCGTAACCTCCAAGAGGTTGTTGACGAGGAAAAACTCAAATCGATCCTTCAAGAACGAGACCTTTCAATCTATTGGGGAACTGCAACGACAGGGAAACCTCATACAGGATATTTTCTTCCCATGTTCAAGATTCGAGACTTTCTCAATGCCGGATGCAAAGTCAAGATACTTCTCGCCGATATCCACGCATTCCTTGATAACATGAAATCGACGTGGGAGCAAGTCGGTTTTCGAACACAGTATTATGAGATCATCATCAAGGAAATGCTCAAGAGCGTCGGTGCCGATATTTCCAAACTGGAGTTTGTCAAAGGATCGGATTATCAGCTTGATAGGAAAATGACCATGGATGTGTATAAGATGTCAGCTCTCGCTTCAACCCGAGATACGAAACGAGCTGGCGCTGAAGTCGTCAAGCAAGTCGAGACTCCGAAACTATCAGGACTCATCTATCCCATCCTCCAAGCGCTTGATGAGATCTATCTCGATGTCGACGCGCAATTCGGCGGTGTCGATCAGCGAAAGATCTTCATGTTCGCCAGGGAATTCCTGCCGCAAATTGGGTACTCCAAGCAAATCCATTTGATGAACCCGATGCTTGGCGGTCTCACAGGGGAAAAGATGAGCGCAAGTGATGAAGCCAGCAAGATCGATATCCTTGACACTGAGAAAAAAGTCAAGAAAAAACTCAATAAAGGATTCTGCGAGGAAGGTAATATCGAGGAGAACTTCTTCATCGACTTTTCAAGGCTTGTCATCTTCCCTCACCTTTCTGATGAGAACAAGGATTTTGTCATCGACAGGCCCGAAAAATTCGGCGGTAAACTAACTTTCTCAACATATAAAGACCTCGAATCCGCTTTCGCCAACAAAGAACTCCACCCTGCAGATCTGAAAATGGGCGTTGCCGATTACATCAACCATCTTCTCGAACCCATCCGTAAGAACTGCGATACGGAAGAATTCAAAGAGCTGGTCAGCAACGCATACGGGGATTAATTTTTTTATTGTTCTTTTTCCCTGATCAGATCCTTTTGCCACGGCCTGAGACTGTCATACGAGTCTGTCGTGACGATATCTTTGATCTGATCCTTTGAAAGGATGACTGACTTTTTCATTTCAAGCTGGGATGAAAGCTCATCCCTGATTTCTGATAATGCTGTGAATCGTTCCCTTTGTTGTGTCGAATACCGTCTTGAACGATTCTTTTCAACCTGAACAGGATTCTTTTTCGCCTCGAGGACATTCTTGAGAAACATGCCACTATAACGCTTGACGATAGGATGCACTCCTCTCATCTTAGCCCATCCCTTGATTGTATTAGGGGGATTGTTAGCGATCTCAATCAGTCTCTTGTTGTTAATGATGAAGTGAGGCGGCATATCAACTTGTTCAGCGAGCTTTTCGCGAAGATTGAAAATGGCTGTCAGGATGCTCTTTCTCTCGGCGCTCAATTTACTATATCCTTTTAGATCCTTTGCTTGTTGCTCATGGTAGGAATAATCAAGTGTTTCAAGATGCTTGCACTCTTGTTTCGCCCATGACAGCCGTCCTTTGCTTTCAAGCTCCTTACAGAGCTTACCTTTGAGTTCGATAAGATAAGCGCTATCACCTGTCGCATACTGGAGCATCTCATTTGAAAGAGGACGTTTTGTCCAATCGGCTTTCTGGAATTTATTCTTTTTTTTCACACCGAAATATTTCTCAAGGAGAGTTCCGAGACCGATATTCTCCTCCCCGTTAAGGAGAGCAAGCACTTGTGTGTCTGTGACATTTCTCACTTTTGCGTTGAACTCATGCTCAAGAATACGGAAATCAAAACTCACATCGTGGAATATCTTCTCAATAGTCTCATCCGCGAATATTTCAAGAAGACAATCGATGCTATGGAGTTCAATGACATCGATGATGTAATCCTTAGTCGAATCAGAGATCTGAATGAGTGTCAAATAAGCCCCGTAACGATGGAGATTGTTCTCGCATTCGAAATCAACACCAATGATTGATTCCTGTGAAAATTTCCTGCACACTTCCTTAAGTTCCTGTTGTGTGGATATGTATGTAATATTATCAGTCACTTTCGCTGTCATGAAGCGATGAGTGAATAATTTCTCATATATAAAATATGGTGGTTGAAGTCCTGATGTTGGGAATATGATACTATATTTGATGACTTCCTGTTACAATGGCTTTTTGATGTGATTCAGATATGATTGAGAAAATAATCCTGTTCAAACATGATATTGGTGAAAGTGACGCTTTTTTTCGGTCGGGATTTCCCTGTCGAGATATTTTCTTTGACTAATTTTTTTATCGTCTTGTTGAGTGGGTGTATATCTTCATCTGTTTTCTCATAATGTTGTTTCTGCTCTTTTTCAGTATAAATTCCTGTAATGCTTGATTATTATTTTCGAAAATCCCTTTCCTGCTAAGTATGGGTTTTCCAGCTATAAATATCTTATCCTATTCGCTTGTTTATTAATTTTGAGAAACATCCTACAAAAGCTTTATAAATGCTCTTGGTTAGCGTAAGCCGTGATACTATCGCGATCAAGAGGTTGAATCAACATGGCAACATCTAAAAAGACCGAAAACAAATCGAAGAATCAGAAGTTACAAGACAAACTGTTCATGACCAAAAAAAGCTCGTG
>CAZRUJ010000064.1:0-4376 GCA_964603345.1 uncultured Methanosarcinales archaeon
TAACTATCAAAATATACAATAATATGCTATATAAAGGAGGTTATGATTAAAATGAATAAGAAATTAAAAGATGCGCTTTTTGCCTTGGTATCGCCTTTTTTACTTTGTGGGGCGTATAATGGTCTTGAAGCTCAAAATACTCAATATGATAATTCCCGACATCAGGTTCAGACTGAAATAGTCAAGCCTGATAGTTTAAGAATACATCGGATTGCCGATAAGAAAGCTGGAGAGTTCAATCTTCCTGCTGAAAAACGAGACGACCTTCACCATATTATAGAACAATATAGGCATACTGCATATGCTGGTTGTATTTCTCAGACAGAAGAACCACAACAAACAGATGAAGTTTCAAACCGATACACAACTTCGGTAGCTGATGGTAATCAGTTTTATGGTGAGGAACAAAAAGAAGAAAAAGCCACATACATACAGAAATCGTGGAGTTCAACAGGATATCCTATGTCTCCTGAAGCTTTTGCAAACTGGTATGAAGCTGTTGTCGGTATTGCTGATGAGCATCTTGAAACAACCGCTCAAGCGACTGTCACGTATTACTTCAATCGAAGTGGTTCGTCATCACGATCATATCAGCCCGAACAAAAAGAAGAAGTGAAGGAGTATAGCTCCTATCCGTACCATATCGGAGGAGGTGTCGCTTGGAATCCTGATATCTCGGACAACGGGCTTGCGCTCAATGCAGGTCTCCGCCTCTACAACGGTGACAATGCTTCTATACATTTTGGAGGGACTGCAACTCCGGGTCTTAACAAGATTGAACGCGTCTCCGAGGTTGAAGTTGAAGAAAAGGATCCGTACTATTCTTCGGCCGTCAATAAATACATCCAAGAGACATACACGACCGATCACACTGCTGACAAGACCACACAACATTGGGGTTCTGCAAATCTCTCGCTTGAGCTGGCGCTGGGCGACAATGTATCTCTATCTGTAGGTCCGAGCATGTTCGTGGAAAACACAACTTATGACAATGGTCAAAGCCAAAACTCTTTAGATGTCTACGCTGGAGATAACCAGAGCAACATGAACTATGTCAATCACGAAGAGGATCCTGTAACTGATAACAACAGCCATTTCGACGGTGGTATAACTTCATCGGTTGGTGCAAATGCAGGTCTTCGTATTGGTCAGTTGTCTGGCAATTTAACCTATAACTTCGGTGACAAGACTGGTGCATTTACCTTAAATTACCATTTCGGAGGAAATGACACTAGGGATTGAACCCGTATATGGGGTTTTTTCTTTTTTTAATACTATAGCATCGTCATGTAAAGGGGTGGCGTACTAACAATGCTTTGAGGGGTACTATGAAAAAACTAAACATTTCACTTATCTTCGTATTCATCCTGTTTGCAGGCTTTGCAAGCGCTTCGACCGAATTCTATATCTTTGGATCCTTTGACGAGCTTCCTATTGTCATCAAGGATGCTGACTTATATCGTAACGAGACCATTAATTATTCGTTTTACGCTAAATCTTATCACGGTCCATTTATCGCAGACACTTATCTCTCCATATCTGACTGCTCCCTATCGCAAGTCGAGTATCCTCTTGTCACGAATATGCCTTCCTCTCCTGCCATGCAACACGGTACTCCTATCGATGAGGCCGGTCTTAACGCCGAACCTCTTATTGGAAGCGATTTCGCCCCAGGCTCTTATAATCTGTGCATGGAATCTTATCAATCAGGGTCCTCCAGACATGATTCCTACTCGATAACGCTTGATGTCATCAACAATCCGCCATATTTCAACGGCCTGATATCCCCTCACATCGTCAACGAGCATACTGCTGGTATTACCTTGCAAAACCTTAGTGATGTCAGTTTTGATGATGACGGTGATGCGCTCTCCTATTCTCTTGACACATCCATGACCGATCCGAATGTCGCATCATGTCATATCTCCCCGACACCGCAGCATACCTTGATATGTGACTCAAACAATCCCGGAACGACCTCCATATCAGTTACAATCTCGGACGGATACGATTCTACAACCCAAGCTGTCTCGATCATCGTCAACGCCACCAATGACCAGCCTTTTTTCACAAACCTTCCTTTGAACTACACATACAACGTCACAGGCGGTCTCTCTGTGGATGTTGTCGATATAGCGAATCACGCCCACGATCCTGACAACGATCCCTTATCCTATTCTCTTGACACGTCCATGACTGATTCTTCGCTTGCCTCTTGTTATCTGGACCAATTCTCCATCATTCGTTGTGACTTTCCAGGTAAGGCTGGGACGACAACGCTTGACGTCACTATCTCTGACGGTTCCCTCTCAGCGACACAGACCATAACACTCTATTTATTCAACGACACGTACGCCAGTCACCCTACTGCTATTATCTCGGGACCGTCGCTTGTCAAAGCGGGAGAGCAGGTCACTTACGACGGCTTATCCTCGCATGGTTCGAAAAACTCTTCCATCGATTCTTTCGACTGGTCCATCGCCGGCCAAACGGCCCAAGGCCACACCATCCAGACCACTTTTGCAAGTTGGGGTTCATACACCATCTCGCTCACTGTCACCGACACGAACGGTAATCAAGATATCGTTTCAAAAATCGTTGAAGTCAGGGATAATGCCTCGGTTTCAATCGTTGGTCCGAGCACGGCTTATCCTGGTGAGATTGTGACATATGATGGTTCTGGATCAAGCCCTCCAGCAGGCCTTTCCATCGTCGATTACGAATGGACGTTGAAAACAGAAAGCGGCACGGTTCTTGACATCCTTCAAGGAGATAATATCAACTATCAGTTCACTGCTACAGGCACCTATTTCATCACCTTGACCGTAACTGATTCCATGGGGCAAAAGACCTCGAAGACCGTCGTGCTTGTTGTCAAGGAAAAAGATATACAACTATCTGACTACGATCCTGAACAGGGGTTGAAGATGATCTCTTACAACGTCTACGGTACCGCTTTCGAGACCGCTCGCGTGGGGGAGCGATTCACTGTCGAAGTTGATGTCAAGAATGTAGCTGGTGAAGATCTTGATGATATTCGTCTAATATATACTATTCCAGAGGTCGGTGTCAAGTTCAAAAGTCACGCCATCGATCTTGATACGGATCAACGTCGCACGATCTTGCTTTATGAGCACATACCTTACTATCTTGAGCCAGGGATATATTATCCTCGCATCACGCTTTCAGACGATGAAATCAGAAGGGTAAAATATGGTTATCTGGAGGTCATCGAATAAGAAAAAAAGCAGGTTCCTACTGTTCAATAGTTACGATTTCGAAACATTTAAATAAGAGGCGTCAAGAATACCTTTCGCGCAAAGGGTTTTTCACGCTACTATATTCAATGATAATATCAAAGGGGGAAAATAACAAAATGAAGAGAACACTACAATCAACAAGTGTAATGCTGCTGGCACTATTACTGCTGGCTATTGTAAGTATCACTACTGTCAACGCATACAATCCTGTTTCTATGCAAGTTGACTATCTCAGAATTGACGGTGAAAAGCACGATCCGTATTCTGATACCACTCAAGTCCTTGAAGTGAGACGTGGTCAGACGCTCCCTATAAAAGTGAAGCTTGTCGCTTTGCAGGATGTTGAGGATGTGCAGGTTTCTGCAAAGATTGCCGGATATCGATACAGTGATTACGAACAATCAAAGATATTTGATATGTCTGACACATTTGATCTTGATGAGAATCGGGTCGAATACAAGGAGCTTGAGCTTCAGGTTCCTATGAAGGTGGAAACTGGTGATATTAAACTCAGGATTTCTGTAGAGGATAGGAACAGCAACGGATACCTCAAGGAATACAATCTCGACATCGAAGGAAGTGAAGATGAAGATGCAGTCATCATAAAAGATGCGATCCTCAGCCCTTCAAACACTGTCGAGCCGGGTCATGCGCTATCCTCGCTTGTGAAAGTCGAGAACATCGGTGAGAAGGATCTTGATGATGTTACACTGACTGTAAGCATCCCGCAACTCGATATAAGGGATGTTGAAACCTTGGACGATCTCGAGGTTGATGAGAAAGAAACATTCGAGCAGATATTATTGAGATTCCCTCGAGATACTGAGAGAGGCACATACCGTGTCGATTATCTGGTTAGGTTCGACGAATACGAATCAACTTCCGTCTCTGATATGATAACGGTGACTGAACGTTCTGGAACTGAAGAACCGCAAGAGGATCCTATCGAGACTACAGTCATCACGATGCCGGAAGATCAGCAATTACCGCTCTCAGCATCGCACGCAGTCTATCCTATTACCATCAACAATAACGGTGAGAACGATAAGACTTATTCCTTATTTGTTAACGGAGTCGATGGTTGGGGTTCTGCACGTATAGAGCCGAGCTCCAGCT
>CAZRUJ010000065.1:0-3341 GCA_964603345.1 uncultured Methanosarcinales archaeon
ATCGTGCATAAGGCTTCCTTGCGTGTTGTGGCTGAGGAATTCAATTTTTTCAAGAATCTCTTTGACTGACTTCTCCTCTTCCACTTGTTCTGTACCTAACCATTGGCGAAACGTCACTGTCGCGAAATCCTTTTCGTTTCTTGCCATATCCATGGTCCTGTGGATCTCTCTGGTGATGTATTGCTCGTTAAGGTATGCTGCGTTGAACGCTGCCTTGTTCGTCTCCCATCTTGTTGGTGGTTCGTCGATTTGCTTGAGTGTGATATCTCCGTCCCTATCATACACGTATTCGTAGATTTTCATGCCGTGGTCTTTCTCTTCAAGCGCTTGTCGTTTCATCCAGTGTGAGAATCCGGACAATCCTCTCTTGTCAAACCACGTTGCCAGTGAGAGATAGAGATATCCTGAGAATAATTCTCTGTTGACTTGCTCGTTGAGTTCGTTTTGCAGATGATCGTTTATTTTCATGATGGTCGCACCTCTTTTTTGTATCGACCGGCAGAACACGCCAGCTAGTCAATACCGACCAACCATCCTTTTTATAATTTATGCTCTTAGCGATGCTTTATCGTTTGAAGTCCACAGTCTCAAGAAGCGATTTTGATGGTAAAAGAATCATCATCGCTAGTAGTGTTCCTGTATAGAGTATTTTCATTGCAAGTCTCACGCTCAAGAGTTCTGCTATTGCTCCGCTGAGAAAGAGTCCTAACGGCATACTTCCGAGTATGAACATTTCTGCAACGCTCATGACCTTCCCTCTGAGTTTTTCAGGTGTTGCTGTTTGTATTGCTGGCATGAAGAACACATTGATCGTTCCAATGAATAATCGGCTTTTCCCATGATCGTCGTCACTTGTTGTCCTAGGGCGAGGTATGAGTTTCCCTTCACAAGATTCTTCTTACCTATCAGTTCCGGTAGCGTTGCCGTGAGTGCTGGTGAGAAAAACGAATTGCACACTCCTATGATTATGGCTGCTATTATGAGAATTGGTATTGTTATCGCATCCTTGTATGCTAGACCTGCTATGAGGAGTACTGTTATTCCTCTGATGATATCTGCAAGAATGACAAGTTGTTTTCGCGAGATCTGGTCTGCAATCACACCTCCTGCTGGTAGGAATACGAATCGTGACGCTCCTGCTATTGCCATGAGCGTTGTCATCATCGCTGGCGATCCGGTCATGGTGAGAACGAGAAATCAGAGTGCGATCTCATAGACAAAATCACCAAATACTGAAACTAATTGTCCTTGCCAGAGCAGGAAGTAATCTCTTGTCCAGAGTTTTGGTTTTTTGTGATTTTTATCCTGACATCTCTTCATCTCATTTACATGAGTTTATTTTTCATTTATTAACATATTGTCTCAAGAATGGTTCGTGCTCACTTTCGATAGAGCTTGTTTGCCATGACAAGCAATGGAATATATGAGTCTGTCATGTTTTTGTCATTGCCGGCCGTTGCGTGGGTGATCGTCTCTTCTAATTTCGCATGCTTGTAATTTTCACAAACGTACTGTTCGGGTAATTGCCTATTTACATAACCATATCCTTGTTGTTGTGCCATTTTCTCTATCACCTTAAAGTGTTTTTTGTTATAATGCACAAAACATAATTGAGTGTATTTAAAAAATTTATTATGGTGCAGGAGTGACAATATTTGTTCATTTTCTTTTATTTATGTCTGTTTAACTTATGTTTTTTTGTAGGGTGTGATGTAACGATAGAATGAAGTGCGGGAGGTTGGTTTTGCTAAAAATCGCACGACAGAGAATTTCGTAATAATTTCGACTGGACGGAGACTCGTCGGAGCGACCACACTTCTTTCTACGTAGCATACAAACATAATATGATGCTAAAAATAAGTGCGGGAGCGGAAACACAGAGCTTGCGATGTGTGCAGGAACATTCGTGACTGCATTTGAACTCTGTTCAAATCTTCGCTGATTATTTTTTCCTTTGGAAAAAAAGAGAACAAAGTGCGGGAGCGGAGATTTGAACTCCGGACTTCCACGATGCACCACAGTGTTGATAATCATCGACGCCTTTCGTGGCATCTCATCGCTCAACAGTTGTTTTTATGAGCGTGGCGATCTAACCAGGCTGAACTACTCCCGCAAACAATTACCTGATTCTCTCGGCAGTATCAAAAGACTTTTTATAAACCTTTTCGTTCAATCCATTCCGTTGATGATCTTCTCTGCATAAAGCACCCTGTCTTCCTCTTCGACTTCATGCTCCTTCCAGAGCTTCATACCATCATCCTTGAAGCGTGGCAGGAGGTGGATGTGCGTGTGATCGATGACTTGTCCTGCTGCTCGTTTTGTATTCACGGCAACGTTAAACCCGTCAGCTCAAGCCCTTTCATCTGCGTATGACTTATTTTTTGTATCAGCTCAAGCATCTTCTGCCCTAGCTCGGTCTCCATCTCGGTGATGTCTTTCGAATGAGTTTTTGGTATGAGTAGCGTGTGCCCTTTCACCGATTGGAATAAAGATTGTATCGCGATGAACTCATCGTCTTCGTACACTTTCGTCGATGGCGCTTCCCCTTTGATGATTTTACAGAATATGCAGTCTTTCATTGTGTCTTTCCTTGTTTTGTTTATTATTTTAAATAATTTGGTTGTTATGTGTCAGTGGTTAAAAAAGGAATATTTATAAATAAGTGTGTTTCTCGCTAATACAAAATGGTTATTGACAGAGAATACATTATTCTTTTGGGTCTCCAGGAAGCTAACGCGCAATCTTCCTTATACGTTAATCGTTCATTTTCTTTGTTTGCTGATGGAACGCCATCTGACAACGGGTCTCCTTCCATTAAATCCTCCTATCACTGTGATGGTTGCACTGATGTTGGTGTTGACATGGATTATCTGAATGTCAAGCAATCTCGCTAGACTTCAAAGATATGCTCGTTCACGTTCGCGTTCACTTTCGTTCTCTATTCCCGCTCCGTCTTCGTATTATTTAGAAAAATAAGGATTGACGGACGTTACGAAACTGCTTGCTGTTGAGGAACCCAGGAGCGCCAGTGACGCTGTGGGACTACGTTCATTTCTCTTCGTTCCATTCTCTATTCCCGCTCCGTCTTTTTTGTATTATTTAGAAATGGAAACATGAATGGACGGACCGGGACTTTCATCCACGATTACGGTTTTTCGCATGGGGGATGATTGTGGATATGACCTTATCATCATAAAAAAGTGCTGTTGAGCACCTTCGGTTGCGAAACGCGCCATGCGTGTCAACTGAGCGTAACCAGTCAACATCCTTCTTTTCTTCAAACCTTAAAAGTGCTGTTGAGCACCTTCGGTTGCGAAACGCGCCATGCGTGTCAACTGAGC
>CAZRUJ010000065.1:3441-4188 GCA_964603345.1 uncultured Methanosarcinales archaeon
GTAACCAGTTGGTTTTGAACCCGGGGCCCCTCCGCTGCCAGCGGAGTACTCTGCCGGACTGAGCTACCCGCCCATCATGTGAATATCGTGTGATTCCCACGAAATTTATAAAGTCTTCCCTTCTTCTACAGTATCACAATGTCTTCAGTCAGAGATACTATCTTTAAACTTGCTTTGGAAAACGCCGTCAAGTTCAACGGCTCTGCAAACCCTAAAGCTCTTATAGGGCATCTTATCAAGGAACATCCTGATGTCAAACAGGATATGAAATCGACTATGCAGCTTATCGGTGAAGTGGTTGAAGTTGTCAACGCTCTGGGTCTCGATGCTCAAAAGCAAAAACTTCTCGAGCTCGATCCCGAACATGATAAAAAAAAGCAAGAGCAAAAACAGAAGCGTAAAAAAAAGCGTAGGGAACTTCCTGAGCTCCCAAACGCCGCATCTGGCAAGGTTGTCACTCGTATCCCTCCTGAGCCTTCCAAATATAATCATCTTGGTCATGCGATGAGCTTTCTTCTCAATTATATGTATGGTAAAATGTATGATGGTAAGGTTGTTCTTCGTTTCGATGATACTAACCCTGAAAAATCTTCTCAGGAATTCGTCGATGCCGTCTTTGATGATGTTGTTGACTTCCTCCAGATCCAACCCGATACTATAATATATGCAAGCGATCATATGGATACGTATCTTGATTATGCAAAACGCCTCATTGACTCTGGTGATGCATATGTGTGCTCATGCAAG
>CAZRUJ010000066.1:0-3982 GCA_964603345.1 uncultured Methanosarcinales archaeon
ACGATATGGTTCATAAGATGCGTAGCGTTTCGCTCTCGACGCAAGGGTTGTTCGTGACAAATCCTGAGATTTCCGAATCCCCATCTTCGCTCCTTGCTCCGACCTTGCATAAGGGTTGAAAATAAGTATTATTATTCCAATTGAGAAAAAAGAGGTGGATTATACGAATGGCTATACTGAAAAACAAGACCAATCCCACAAAATCGGCAAAAAAAGCGACGAGAAAGACTTCCAAGCGTGCCTCGGGGAACGCTCGTTCCCGCAAGAAAGTTATTTTTGGTTCTGTTTCTCCAGATAAGCACTTTATGCTTTCTGATGGTCGGACCTTAAAGCACTATCTAGCCTTGGCTGACTCGCTTGAAGCACTTGATAAGGGAACATTTGAGCATCATGTCAACGCATCAAAGAACGATTTCGCATCCTGGATCGATGATGTGTTCAATGAGCACGAGCTCGCTGACAAGCTTCGTCAAGCGAAGGATGTCAAGCAGATGAGATATCTCATCTACAAGCATATAGTTGATAAGCACATCAAGAGATGATCACATTCCTGTGATAGGAAAAAGCGTTCTCGGTCCTTACCGGGAAAAAGAGGTTTTGTGCGAAGTGCAGGTCCGCTCGGGGCATATGCTCCTTAGGGATCTGCACGCGCCTTTCTCTTATGAAGTTGCACACGAGATGATCACTATGGAATTCAAAGCAGATATTGTTTGTGAAGTGAGTTGGGAGGTCACCAATAAATGCGGTGGTATCTACACTGTTGTCAGTTCGAAAGCCAAATTGATGCAGGCTCATTATGATACATACTACTTTATAGGTCCTTTGTTTGACCTGCTTCCTGATGAATTCATCCCTTCAAGACCTCCTGAATCGCTGTCCAGAATATTTAGTCGGTTATCAAAAAAAGGGATTCGTTGTGAATACGGATATTGGGATATTGACGGCAACCCTTCAACCATCCTGATTGATTCGAGAGTGTTATTTGAGTATGTTAATGATATAAAGAAAGGTTTGTGGGATTCGTACGGTGTGGATTCGCTTTTTGCACGTTACGATTTTGATGAACCTCTCATATGGTCATGGGGGGTTGGTATGTTTATGGAAGAGTTGGAAACGGAATTTTCGGATAAGATGATTGTAGGTCATTTTCATGAATGGATGTCTGGACTTGCCATGATGCATCTCAATAACATCTCTTCTTGCATCGCTACGGTATTCACCACTCATGCTACCATGCTCGGTCGCTCTCTTTCTGCACGCGGGACGTGGTTATTTGACGTTCTAGATACTATCGATCCTGGAGAGGAAGCCAAGGCCATAGGCATTTCCGAGAAGTTCACCACTGAGCGTGCTTGCGCTCATCTTGCAGACGTATTTTCCACCGTCTCCTCTTCAACGGCTGTTGAAGCGACACATCTTCTGGGTCGGGAACCTGTTGTCTTGCCAAACGGGTTGTCTCTTGAGAAATATCCTACTTTTGAACAGGCATCGACCAATCATACGCGTAACAAGCGGTTTTTACAGGATTATTTGATGGCTCACTTCTTCCCGTATATCGATCCCGAGACTGGCAATGATCACATCTTTGATTTCAATGATACTGTGCTCTTCTACACGAGCGGGCGGTATGAGTTTGAGAATAAAGGGCTTGATGTCACCCTCGATGCTCTCGGAAAACTCAATGATCAGCTCAAAGATGAAGGTGCCAAAAAAGATGTCATCGTATTTTTCCTTGTCGCTGTCGATTCAAAAGGTCCCAAAGCCGAATTGCTTGAGAACAAGAACTATATTGATGAGCTTTCGTCCCGTATCGCCGATCAGACCGATTTGTTTGTCAGACGGTTTATCATGGATGTGCTATCCCGCGATGATCTGGATGTCAAGCCCATGCCTGATAATTTCCTTGATAAGCTTAAAAGGGAGTATTGGAGTATCAAACGGAGGAGAAATCCTTCTTTGACCACACATATCATCGATGAGGATCATGATGCCATTGTCAACGCCTGTCGTCGCAACGGTCTTGTGAATGGCTCTGCTGATAAGGTCAAGATTGTATTCGTTCCTGCATATCTTAATGGTAGGGATGGGCTTCTTAACATGGAGTATTATGATGTCGTTTCGGCATGTCATTTAGGTATATTCCCTAGCTACTATGAGCCATGGGGATATACTCCTCTTGAATCAATTGCTCACGGGGTTCCTGCTGTAACGACGGATCTCACTGGATTCGGGCAATACATGCGAGATAAGGCTGTTGATGAGAATGCAGGTCTTCATATTATCAAGCGATCCCAGAATAAGGATGATGTCGTCTCTGAATTATACGATGTTTTCAGATCTTTTTATCATCTTGACACGCCCAGACGTGTCAATCAGAAGATAAACGCTCATGCTCTTGCCACTTATGCTGATTGGAGGCAGTTGGTCAGGCATTATTTCGACGCTCACACGCTCGCTCTCAAAAACAGAAATGTTGATGATACTCATGACTAAGCGCATCTATTCGCACGACCGTTTCAAACACGTCTCGACAGGACCTCCTGCTGGTCTTCTTACAGATGGCAATGGTGGTTACTTCGCCATCCATCCTGACTTGAGTTTCAGAGGATGGTTTCGTTTCGATCGTTCGGATTGGGATATGCAAAAGATCCTCGACTCCATCACTCCTCTTGACGAAGGTGAATGCATTGCTACTCGTCAGATGTTCTATGGGTTGAAAAGGGAATTCTCTTCAGGGGCTCGTGATGCGTTTCATCTCTACGGTCGTTCCCTGTTGTATGAATGCTTTGATTTCAACGGTCGTGTCAAACTATCTCTTGATCATAGAAAAGCCTATGAAGGTTCTCGATTTGGTCGTCATTATGAAATTGATGTCTATGGATCGACGGTTCGCATTACTTTCTTACAGCATTCTGAGGATGGTTCTGTTGAGTACGAATCCCATCTTATTATTCGTGGGGCTCGTGATGCTGAAGTGTTGGGGCAGTGGAGAAAAGAAGAATATGTTGTTGACAGGGATCGCGGTGCCCGAAGCGAATATTGGGTGTATGATGCTCTCACATTCATACCTTCCCGCCATGTCATCTTCTCAAGCGCTTCCACTGATTACGAGGCTCGTACTGTGGTTGATGTCGCATACCATCATTCTGAAGAGATCATATCAACTCTTCATACGAAGGCTTTGCATCGTCTTCCGGATGTCTCATCATTTGGTGATCGTAAGACTCAAGCTGCCTTGCTTTGCGCTTCGGATTCATTATTATCTCTCACTCAGAACATCCTTGATGGCCCTCATGATGTTGAGAAAGGGATATTTGCTGGTCTGCCTTGGTTCTTTCAGATATGGTCTCGTGATGAACTAATAAGTCTCGGCGGTCTGATAGCTCTTGCTTCTGTCAATGATGATGATGCCTTATGGTCTGATTGCATCTCGATTGTCGACCGTCATATGAGCTCTCTTCTTGATGATGGTCTGTTGCCTAATCGCCATCCTGAAAGTAAGCTGCCCAGCGCCGATGCTATTGGTTGGCTCGCTCATCGAACGAACGTCCTTATTGATAATTTACGGAAGCACAAGAAATTATTCGAATTCTGTTCTGTCGATATGTTGGTCTCTTGGCATTCTACATTATCCCACGCTATCTCTCTGATCAAAGAACATCACGGCGGAACCGGTCAGTTCTCCCGTTCCAGATCAGGATCTCATGCATGCCTGTTCTCCAACGGTGCTGGTCAGACGTGGATGGATACTATTGTTGAAGGTGATGATGGTCGTCCGGGATTTAGGATTGAGATTCAGGCTCTCATGCTTTCTTTATACGATGCCGTACTCTCGCTTTCTAGATTACTATCTTTTGAGGATGTATCTGGGTTATCTGATGAGAGAAATCTATTTGTCTCGCTTGTCAGATCTCATTTCGTGCAAAAGGGATACTGTTGTCACGTCATTGATGGTCTTTCCTTTGGCGGTGATATTGACGAT
>CAZRUJ010000067.1:0-3556 GCA_964603345.1 uncultured Methanosarcinales archaeon
ACGGACTCCGCAATTGATATCGAAACCGATACCTCCCGGACTGATGATGCCATCTTCCATTCCAAAGGCAGCCACACCACCTATCGAAAATCCGTATCCTTGATGGGCATCAGGCATGAGAAGCGCTTCCCCTTTTATACCTGGAAGACTCGCGACATTAATTCCTTGTTTGAGGCTCTTATCACCTTTGAGATGTTCCATTAAGGCATAGCTTGCGAAAATACGAAGCGAGGTATTCATTGAGCCTGTCTTATTAATAATATACGAATAGTCGTTGACTTTTTTCGGGGAAATCACATCATCTTTTGTCATAGGACATCACATCATCGATCCGTGTTCGTGCCTAAGTGGCTTGTAGCTTCTCAAGTAAACATCACGTCGTTTATAAAAATACTGAAATATAGTCATATATCGACCACGACCGTCATTTCAACACCGTTCTCTAATTCAGTAATATCCATCTCGCTGTATGTCATATTCTTTATTTCTGTCTCCAACGAATAATTATAGTGATGATCGCCTGCCAGAATCGCTTCCAAACAGTATTTTCCATCTCCACCTTTTGAGATGACAAGATGGCGTATTTGAGGCAGAAGCAAATCCTCAGCATCATAATAATAGATGAGTTCGTTCAAAAAATCATATAGCAAGCTTCTCAGCCTCTTTCCTTCGATATTGATCTGACGAGTATGTGCAAATGAATCGAGTTCCTGATCCCCGAGAAGGATGGTGTAGAATGCAGATACTGATGTTGCGAATGCATCATTTAGATCATCAGCTTTGACGACGAATTTCTCATCCGCCATATGTTCTTTGAATTCGAAATATCCCATAAGAAAATCATGTTACAGGAGTATCGTATAAAAATGTTGCGACAAGATTTATCATTTCGAAGTTGTTTTTCGTGTTGACGTTTTCTTGCGCCCCTTTTTTTTCCGCAGGGTCGATTTCGACCGTTTCGTTCTTGGTTGTGTTGATTTTTTACGAATCTTTCTCACAGCGGTTTTTTTCGATGACCTTTTTGAAGATGTCCTCTTGGAGGCCGTTTTAGGAGAATATCTTTTAGTGTCGTCCATACTCTTGGGAGAGGATCGTTTTCGCGAAACTGAAGCTGATAATCTCTTTCGGCTTCGAGAAGATGATATTGAAGACATGTGACCTCTCTTCCGTGCAGACATTCTGCGAGTATATGATGACCCGTTGATTTTCCTTCGATAGAGATGATAACAAGTGAATGTGAGAATGACCATTACGACAATGACAAGAATAATCATCGGAGTCCGGTATATTATCTCGAACGGATATTCCCTGACGATCTTTTTCAGTTTGAAATCTTCATCAGGACCATATAAAATAGTGACATCGAACAAATCGTTTTCCTTCATATCAATCCTATCAAGAGAGACAGGAAGATATACAGTCTTAGAATCATCACCTGCGATTCTTGATTCTTTATAGAGATTCTTTTCCAGTCCATTTACAACAAGACCATTTATTTTTACAGAAACATAGACATCACGTTGGTTCGGGTTGGATAATGTTATGCCGACACGATTAAAATCCCTATAATATGCCACATCTTCAATGCTTATATTCCCTATCTCACTGCCAACAGTCCTGACACTGAGAGGTGTTGTATAGGGAGGTTGAAAATTATCTTCATTCGTGAGATAAGCATCCAGTTGAGAAGGTAGAGCGCCATAAGATGTATAGAACTCCACACGGACATCACCTTCAAGCGAATCTATAGGCAGATCCATGGAATAAGGCACAGATATTGTTTCCTCTTTTCCAAGATAGTTGGGATCTATATCCGATACGGAAGCAAGAATCATGTCATCTTTCAAAACAGATATTGTTGAAAATTCATAAAGTCCTGCATCCCCATCATTCATGAATTGCACTATAAGTTCCTTACGATCCTTATCATATATCACATCCCCAATATCAAGCGATAGTGTTTGCTCGGGAAGCGGAAACATCGTAAGTGCATATACCGAATCCGTTCCGGACACTCCACCTTGACCGAATTTCACGAACACACTGATATTTTTTACTTTTGCTCCTGATCTGCTCACCGATAACAGCAAGATTGTTTCCCACGATAACCACCGATTCGACACTATGTCTTTCAAGGAATTCGAAAGTTTCTTCAGGAATCTTATTTCCGCCTGAAAGCAAAACAGGTGTTTTTCCATTGAAAAATTCCACTTCCAGAAAAGAACCATCAGCAAGCACCACGGAATTATCTACTCCAAAACGATCAACAAGCTCTTGACTATCCTCGAATAAAATCTTGTTATTGATGCGCTCTGTGATATGAGGTTCTATACTATCAAGAATAGATCTTTGGAATTCGCCAACGGCAACGACCTCTTCTGCACCGGATAAGCGATCGGAAACGATATCGACATTAGTCTCGTCAACAATAAGCACCCAAGCATTCTCTTGTATCGCTACAGGAGCAAGCGACAGGCTCAATCGCGGCGAGTCACGGGAGAGGACAAAATAAGTATCTGGAAAATGGTCAAGATCGATATTGAATTCGGACGAGGTTTGCTCCAGACCTACTATATAACCTTGCGAAGAGAGTTGAGTGGCAAAACTGGGCAAGAACGGATCTTCGGAAGCATGAATGTAAAATTCATCCTTTTCGGAAATGAGCTTTGAAATTCCCTCGATAGATTTGGAATTAAGAAACAAACTCCTTTCACCATCAATTGAGCTTCGGAGCATGACACTATATACATCAACCCAATCCTGTGAATTCGCGATATGAACCTCCTCCTTAGCATCGACAGGAGAGCTTACGCATACGAAAAAGAAAAACAGTAGCAAGATGATGCGGAATCCTGATTTTTTCATAATAACGACCCTTTCTCCTCGCACTGACTAGCAAACAAAGTTTATATAAATATTTCGTCGAGACGACTTTGTCCAAAAAGAACTGATTTTCATATCGTGAATATCATATCGTAAATATAAAATTAAATGCGAGTTTACCATTTGCACGCAGACATCCAACAAGATTATGAATATAGATGATGAGACAAAAAAATAACCGATCGCAAAAAAAACTATTGCCCGTTCAAGGAAGTTCCAGATAGAAACTGTATGTTGTGGTGGATTGTGCGGGAACGAGAATCTGATAATCCAGAGCAGAACCTTGGAAACCTTCAGCACCATCGATCGCCTTACCAGCAAACAATATAGCATCGTCCACGGAACTTTGCAAAGCATATGTCTTAAGAGTGCCCACACCCGTAGAATTCCACGTCGAAACATATGGTGTATCTGCGAGTGGTCCGATCTCCTTGCTTGAGAAATCCTCTGTTTTATCGAATGTATTAGTAAAATTATCTACATCCGAGGTCAGAAGGTATGAGGGCATCTCTGATGAACTCGCAGGGGACAGACTCCAATCAGAGATTGAATCATTAGTCGCATACACCACCGACCCAGTGACATTGGTGACTGTCCATTCGAAAAATTCATTGTTGGAAGAGTCACCAAGCAACACTCTCGAACTGATGTTTTCGAAAAAACCACTCCATCG
>CAZRUJ010000068.1:0-3423 GCA_964603345.1 uncultured Methanosarcinales archaeon
AAAAAGGTTTGGAGAGCATATATCCTGCGATGGTATTGACATAGAAGGCGCGAATATCTGTATCAGGGCTCGAATATTCAGAACCGACGAACGAAAGGCAGGAACCGAGATGTTCAGCTAGATAAGAGTGAAATTCAATATGTTTTGGATCTCTCGGATTCTCAAACTCAAACACATATCCTTTCAAAGAGGATAAATCATCTTGTAAGTCCATTTCAGCCCGCTTGACAAGCGAGGAAATATTCGAATGAATAATAAGTATTGGTTTGTCGTCCTTCATAAGAGAGAAAAAAGAGTTTTTATTTTAAAGTGTTTCGTTTTTTCGTCAGAGTCAAGTCAGGAGCGGGCACGTGGAAAAAGGCATGATTTATTAATAACCATCAAAAATCCGTTTATGATATGTGTGAACAGGATGAACTTATCGACAAACGTCTTGAAGAGCTTGAGAGCATGGACCAATCAGTTCTCGTCAAGCATCTCCCACGAAAAGAATGGCCTGAAGATCTGATCAAAGGAAAGACCTTGCTTTGGCAAATTCCTAGGACCACAGGAAAACTCCTTCATGAATTGATAAGAGCGCACAAGCCAAAACGCATTCTCGAACTGGGAACGTCAGGCGGTTATTCCACCTTATGGATGGCGCGGGCAATACGAGAACGACAAAGCCATATTGACACGATCGAATTCTCAACATATAGATACGAGATAGCTGCACGGACGTTTAGAAAAACAAAAACAAACCCAATAATAACATTGCATCAGGGAAAGACTCACGACATATTGGACAGATGGACAACTACCATCGACTTCCTGTTCATCGATCACGGCAAAGAGCATTATCTGGCAGATCTCAAGCGCATCGAGCATCTGCTCTCTCAGGATGCTGTCATCATAGCAGATAATATCTTCGACAACCCCGGCAAGGTCAAAGAATTCACGGACTATCTGGAAAACGATTCTCGCTATAGAACCCACATCCTCTCAATCGATAACGGATTGCTTCTGGCATACAAAACATGCCTTGAGAATAAGTATGTGGCCACACGGACTGAAGACGGTAGCATGACATTCAACAACAGGACGATCAATGAGACTTATCATAGCACGAGCGGAGCGTTCGAAGAAGCTCTCAAAAAGCATGTAGAACCATCAAGAATACTTGAAAAAGCGAAAGGGAAAGATCATCTTGTCATAGCAGATATCTGTTTTGGACTAGGATACAATTCACTTATCGCTCTCAGGGAATTATTCAAGCAAGGATTTCAAGGCAGTGTAAATATGATCGCTTTCGAGAACGACACCGAACTCATGAAAAAATCTAAACGGCTCGATTTCGGCAATGACATCCGAAATGAAAGCGATATCATACGATCGCTATTGGATACTCCCTATTCATACACCGACGATACGATCACTGCTCAAACCAAAGTCGGTGATGTCAGGAAGACGATAAAAACGATTTCGGACGATACATTCGATGCGGTCTTTTTCGATCCCTTCTCGCCGAGAAAACATCCTCATCTATGGAGTGAAGAGTTGTTCAGGCAGGTTTATCGCACGATGAAACGAGATGCTGTGGTAACCACATATTCGTGCGCTCGGATGATCAGGGATAATCTCAAAAAGGCCGGTTTTATCGTCAGGGATGGCCCGACAGTCGGTCGCCGGAGTCCCGGTACGATAGCTATCAAACACTAGATCAGGATCAAACAGAAAACAAACTTTATAAGAGACTATGTCTTGAAAAGTAACATGATATGTCCTTACTGTTCTCACGATGAAACAAAAGTGCTTGAAACAAGGGAGACAAGCGTGACAGAAACAAGACGGAGACGGGAATGCTTAAATTGCGAAAAACGATTCACCACTTACGAGCGTATCGAGCACAAACCCATTCTTATCATCAAGAAAGACGGCAAACGAGAGCAATACGATAAGGAAAAATTAATGAGGGGCATCATACGGTCGTGCGAGAAACGACCTGTCAGCATCCACCAAATCCAGGAATTGACTGAAGAGGTCGAGTACAAGTTGAGATCATCCGGACATCAAGAGGTTAAAAGCACAAAGATAGGAACGCTTGTTATGAACCGTCTGAAAAAAATAGATAAGATATCATACATCCGGTTCGCTTCCGTATACAGGGAATTCAAGGATATCAAATCCTTTGAGGATGAGATTGCGAAAATATCCAGTACTAACGAAAAAAGAGAATAAGAAATCAACTGAGAACTTCAGGATTTCGACTTAACAGTCCTTTTTGATTCCTTCTTGAAATCTTCCTCGATCCATTCAGGTTTTCCAAGGCCTGGTTGACGCATTGTAAGCCCTATTTTCGGATTAGTTATATCTTTAAATGAGACAGCTGCAATACGAGCATAACACCTATCTCCTATCTTGATAACACGACCGCTTTCTTTACCGGTAAGAACCTTATCCTTGCTAAACGAGACGAAATCGTTCATCGTCTGTCCGATATGCACCATGCCTTCGATCGGACCAAGCGTCAGAAACGCACCGAAATCAGTGATATCTTTAATAGTACCAACAACGACCTCATGTAGCTCGGGCAAGTACGTGAGAAGATTGAACGAAGCCTCGTAATACGCGGCACCGTCACCTGGAATGATGATACCTTCTTCGATATTATCGAGTGAGATGACATCAATAACATAACCGAGTTCTTTAGAGATATAACCTGAAAATTTCTCTTTAATCTGCCCTATAACAGCAGTTTCGAGATCTTTCGAGAATTCGGTGGGCGGTACTCGGATATGGTTCTTGACTTTCGTGGAATAAAACATATTTCGTTCACCTGCAAGCGATTTTTCAGCGTATGATCGTGAAATACTTTTTTTGACGCAACGTAACAACAGGAACGTTCCGTTCCAACAATTCTCGTTGAAGTTTCCTATCAAGTGTTGCGACCATCACCGCATCGTCAGCGACCGCCAAGATGGCATCATCAGCTAAAGACATGTTTGAGAAACGACCGACTGTTTTTAAGTCTTTTTGTTTCCCCAGAATGAAACCAAGCTTTGCGCTCTGCTTATCAGCACCTTTTGCGGATTTTTTGACGTTACGATGAGCGTATAAACGTCTCCGAACGGTTTTCCCTTCAGAAATATCTTTGAGCTCCCTAAAAACTTCCTCAACCGTGCAAAAAGTGAACGGAAAATCTGCGATGCGTTCGATTTCCGTAAAAATATCTATCCCCGACTGACCAGGTAGAAGAAGAATATTCGTATCGAGGATTATTTTGGTCCTTTTAGGCCCTGTGAGTTTTTCTTTGAGTTTGTCAAGCATGTGTGATGAGGATGATAAGAAAGGAGTTTAAAAAGATTACCAAAAACAAGGATGCAAGACTAATACGCGATTCTGAACGAAAAACATTTAAAAGGATGAGAACTTCATGAATCAGAA
>CAZRUJ010000069.1:0-3404 GCA_964603345.1 uncultured Methanosarcinales archaeon
ATTCCTAAACCTTTTAAGGATGGTTTGTTTATTAAAATGGTGGAACGAGCTATATATCAAGATTCAAAATAATATTAATTTCTTTTTTTACAATTTTTGCCGTGAGGAATACGCCTTGCTTATTATCTTTGGTTCCACTGCTCTTTTAACAGACCATATATTATTTCATCCTTGAATTCTCCTGTTGCTTTTGTCCTGCAGGATTTCTTTTTGAATCCTTCGCGTTCAAACTCTTGTTTGAGATGGAGCTTGATGGAACCTTCATTATCAGAAAAGACTGACGTGTTTATGCGTTCCAATTCCAGTTTATCGAATGCGAAAGAAACAATCGCTTGGAGCGCTTCAGACATGAAACCTTTTTTTTGATATTTCTCGTTCAGCCAGAAACCGGCAGTGGCGTTCTTATCGAATGAATCGATATCTTCAAGACTGATAACACCGATCACTTTCGATTCGCTTTTCAGCTCGATGGCATACGTTCTATAGGTGATGTGTTTTCCAGACCACTTCGTGATACACTCATTGATGAATTCAAGAGCATCATCTTCGGTGTAGGGATGTGGTACCACTGATAGATACCTTGATACTGCAAGATTGCCAGCTCCTTCTACCATATCCTTTGCATCATCTTCCTTGGGAATCCGGAGTAATAATCTGCTTGTCGAGATGGAATCTTCAGCGGTCATCATCATGTACTATCGCACATGTTGTTTTAAAAACCTTATGGTTATTTAGTCAAAGAAGCAGGGGGAATTTTCAGGATTATCTTCTATGCCGAAGTTCATTGCTTGTATTGTCACTTTCGTATTATCGAGTGAAGAAGTATAGCTAAACGGTGTTTGCATATCTGTCTTGAAATAGATTCTCTCCAATTCCTCGCTCTGATCGTTTGCATTGATCTGTGCTACACCTGATGTGAGCATGAAAAGCAGTACCATTATCGAAAATATTTTTTTCATCATATATGTCCTTCTTGGGTCATTTGGATATATAGTAATATAGATATATATAAATACATTTTTTAGACTTCAGAATGTGTTGAAGTTACTATTTTCTTAGAAAAAAGGAAGAGTCCCTCCTCCCGGACTTGAACCGGGAACCTTTCGGTATCAGCTGGTCAACGGTCATCCACACCGCATTTGCGGGTCGTGTCGGTTGACTTCTACAGCCGAACGCTCTACCAATTGAGCTAAGGAGGGATACGTGCTATGCCCTGACATGGGATATCTGGAAATAGCAATATTATCTTGTGTGAATTAATACTGATTTTATAAAAGTTTTCTTTTGGAGGCTCTGTTCAAAATGATTGCGTTCTGACGATTCCACGTTACTATAGCGCCCCTGACCTCCCAAAAACATCTCAACGAGAGGTTTTTCTTCGATGTATGGAGCAAACATCAATATTGTTTTTGTATGCTAAACAAAAGTATTTCTTTTTGAACAGAGCCTTTTTTGAGGTTTTGTCCAGAATGACGTTTGCAGTGTTAGTTTGCACCACTTCAATAGTTTTCCGAATCTTTCGAACACGTTTTTTTCAGGATGTTTTTCTTTCATCCATCGTCGTGACAAAGCCATGTTCTACTTTTCATGTGATATGTTTGCATGTTTCTTTCAGGATATGGTCTTTCCAGCCAGAATATTTATTAACAGGTGATGTTCGTAGTCCTGACAGATGAGGTGATCCGGGATAAAAATACTATCGTGGAATATTAATGGACTTCGAGCTGTTGCCAGAAAAGGATTTGCAGACATCCTGATCCGAGAGGATCCTGATGTGCTATGCATCCAGGAAACAAAAATCCAGAATGACCAACTCACCGATGCTCTCAAACATGTTGGTGAGTATCATTCGTACTTCTCCCAAGCCGAGAAGAAAGGCTATTCAGGAGTTGCCATCTACACAAAACACCGTCCAGTCGCTATCATTGAAGGTATTGGTACTGAAGAATTCGATGGTGAAGGGAGAGTGCTTACCATAGAACTCGAAACATGCTTTGTCACGTCAGTGTATGTTCCTAACTCGCAACCCGGTCTCAAGCGTCTCGATTATCGCCTTCGGTTCAACGATGCGCTGTTTTCATTTCTTGAAGGTCTTAACGATTCAAAACCAGTAATTCTTTGCGGAGATCTGAATGTAGCTCATCGAGAAATCGATATAACGAATCCTAAAGCGAATGAGCTAAATCCAGGGTTTTATATTGAAGAACGGAACAAATTCTCGCGATTGCTCGAGAAAGGATTTGTCGACACATTCAGAAACGCACATCCTGATACTATTAAGTATTCGTGGTGGAGCTATCGCTTCAATGCGCGCGCTAAAAATATAGGGTGGCGTCTTGATTATATTGTTGTTAGCGAAGATATAAGTGGTGCGGTCGAGCAAGCGTTCATACGAGACGATATCCACGGTTCGGATCACTGCCCTGTCGGTATCATATTAGGTGATTTATCATGAAACTAAAATCTTGTCTTTTCATCCTGCTTTTCGTGCTCTCAATACTCGCTGTTTCCTGTGGTGATTACGAATCATCAACCTATAATCATCTTAACAACCAACAACTTGTCCTGGACAATTCTTCATCGTCAAGAGATGCTGAATCAGGAGTATATGATAATCTCAATGAGAACCTTTGCGAGCTCAAACCGTATTGTTGCAATCACTTCTCGGGAGATCAGATGCACTATCGTGAGATGCAACTCCAGGCTATCGCCGAATCCGATCCTAGCTTGTGCGAAGTCATTCCAGAAGAGCCGCTTGTCGTTGAAGATTGCCCTCAAGAAGAAGATTATATTTATTATAACAAGACATATTGTGTGCAACAGGCCGGTGATACTCGGTGAAACCGACTGACATCCACGCAGTGCATAAAATTCTCGAGGCGTTCGTATCAGACCTTCCAACACCTGTTGCAGAGCTTGTCGCAGAGCAGACCGGCGATCCGTTCAAGGTCCTCGTGACAACGATCCTGACAGCACGAACGAAAGATACCACCACTGTCGAAGTCATAAGGAAACTATTCTCGAAAGTCAATACTTTCAAGGATATCGACCGATTATCGGAAAAACAAATTCAAGAACTCATCTATCCAGTCGGTTTCTATAAGAACAAGGCGAAATACCTTAAAGCGCTTCCCGAAGCCATCGACGAACTATTTGATGGAGTGATGCCTGATAAGGTAGACGAGCTTATCAAACTACCTGGGGTGGGTCGAAAAACAGCAAATCTCGTCGTCGCCACGGCCTTTTGTAAGCCAGCGATCTGTGTTGACATTCACGTCCATAGGATAACCAACCGTCTTGGATATGTGAAAACAGACACGCCTTTCGAGACTGAAATGGCGCTTCGAAAACAGCTTCCCGAAAAGTATTGGAGGACTATGAATACTTATCTGGTGGCATTCGGA
>CAZRUJ010000070.1:0-3291 GCA_964603345.1 uncultured Methanosarcinales archaeon
AACGCAGACTATTCTTTATTCTAAACCCAAAAGTGCCAAGTAATATTGCAACTAACATCGGGCTTAAGGAGAGTTTTTCTCGAAGAGAAAAATTCGGGCGGAGTCTGCAAGACGGAGCTCTTTAAGCCCTGTTAAGTTGCCCCGAGCGTTAGCGAGAGCCTGCAAGGCGTGGGTCGCAGGAAAGTGAAACTTTCCGAGAAGTCTAGTTTAGAGTTTTCCCCATAATTTATTTTCCTTTCGCGCGCCAAATTTTATACAAATCTTTATTAATATCTTTATTTTCCCACATTTATGGCTTTTGAACAATCTGAGCAAGAGAAAATTTTGAATGTTATTGATTTTGTGAACCACCATTATGGAGGCTCTGCAGAAGTAAAAGGTACTTTCTCTTGTGAATATTGTAATAAGAGCTTCCCTGAAGGGGAATTTCGTTATAATAAAGGAGGATATATTCCTGGACCTGATTTATTGGATTTACATGTAGAACATGCAAATTTTCCTCTTCATAAATTGCACACTCTTCTGATGTTTAAAGATTCAGATGAAATTTATGAACATCCTGAAATATTGCAATTATTTCATCAATCAAAAGATTGGAATCATTTTGATGTTCCACAGAATTGTTTTAATCAATATGAAAAAATCATGGAAACATCTTCTTTATTGCAACTTGCAAGTTTAGAATCTAACCATTGGTATAACGCAGTTCACTCAACACCCGATTATACTGAAGAGGAAATGTCGCAAGACCCGAACAAAAAATGGATTATGGAGAATGAAAAGGCAATTAACGATAAACCTAAACAATTAAAAAATTCTGTGAAATCTGAAATAGATTATGTTTTTCAACAAATAATTGGTGATAAAGAAGTTCCTCTTACTTATCTTGTCTCAAAAGAATTTCAAAGTGATATGGGAGATCAATATTATAAATTAAGTTTTATTGAAAATACATATAATACTCTTAAAGCAAAAAATATTTTTTCTCCAAATCAACAAAGAACTTCTCTAATCAAATCAATCGATTCCTACTTTGAAAAAGTTGAATTGGAACATAAAAGAAATCCTTCTCCATTTTAAAATTTGGTGAGCGTTCTAAAATAAAAAAAGAAAACTCTAAACTAGATTCGACTTAACACCTATTATGTCTAGTTTTTCTTTGTGGGTTAGGTGTGTTATGGTCTAATATGTTCTGATCCGAAGGATTTACGGCGTTTGAGGAGAAGAGCTTTTTAAGATCAGTTATTGCTTGTAGTTCTTGTGTTATGCCAATGGAAGGTGAGAAATATATCCAGAAACTATCTGAAGAATGCAAATTACGAGGTTTCAGCCCGAAAACAATACAAACATATACATTTCCAGTAAAGAAATATCTTGCGTTCATCGATAAGATGAGACTTAGCCCTTGCCATGAGAGTGTTAAGACGTATTTATTATCACTGAATCACTCAACCAATTCCTGCCGTATACACCACGCGGCACTCAAGTTCTTCTTTGAATCAGTACTGGGAAAAGCGTTTGAGAATACCGCAGTTCCTTTGATGAGAAAGTCACAGACCCTGCCGAAGGTGTTGTCAAAAAAGGAAATAAAAGTGATGATCAAGAACACGAGAAATATCAAGCACCGTCTTCTCATCAAATTGCTCTATTCAACAGGATTGCGACTGCAAGAGCTTGTCAATCTCAAACGAGAAGATATCGATTTCAAACGAAAACTCATCAACGTCAACAGAGGAAAAGGACGAAAAGATCGAGTGACACTCCTTAGCGAATCAATAAAAGAGGATCTGATCGAGTATCTTGCACGAACAGAATTCAACACCCGTTATTTGTTTGAAGGAAGGAAGGGGAAGTATTCAAAAAAATCAGTGCAAAAAATACTGGAAACACAAGGAAAACATATCAATAAGAAAGTGACCCCTCACATGCTCAGACACTCGTTTGCCACACATCTTCTGGAAGCAGGCGTCGATATACGCTATATCCAACGGCTTCTCGGCCATGCGAACGTCGATACGACAGAAGTCTACACGTACGTCTCGACACGACACATCTCGAAGATACAAAACCCGCTTGATAACCTCCGATGAACAGGCAACGATAAATTTATTTATAAATACTCATCAGAAACCTTTATAAAAACAACATCAATCCAATACCATGGTTCTGCGAGAACACATCACCCGCTGATACGTTCTCACCACATTAAAATCCACGAACAAACAATCCAAGGAGAGAATAATCAAATGGCAGGAGATCGAAAATTCGTAAACGTAAGCTCGCTAAAAAAAGGCAGTTACATCATCGTCGATGATGTGGCATCTACTGTAAGTGATATCAGCATTTCTAGACCCGGAAAGCACGGTCATGCAAAGGCGAACATCATGGCCACAGGCATGATAGATGGTAAAACCAGAAATATGGTCACAGGAGATCATCAGGTCGAGGCACCGGTTATCGGCAAGAAGAATGCGCAAGTCCTTTCAGTGACTGGTGACATGGCAAATGTCATGGATATGGAAAGTTTTGAAACATTCGATCTTTCTATTCCCGAGGATCTCAAAGGTCAAGTTACCGAAGGATCGACCGTTGTTTATTGGGAGATTCTCGATGATAAAGTCATCAAGCAAGTGAAAAACGAGTAAACAACATCATAAGGAGATGAAATATTATGGCTAAGTTCCCGGAAGCTGATACGAGGATGTTCAAGAATGTGTTCATCTGCAAGCAATGCAAAAGCAAGCTAAGAGCACCCAACATGAAAGTCCTTCAAGGAAAGGTCAAGTGCAAGAAGTGCAACAGCAAAGCATTGCGAACGGCTAAAAAATAGACCATCGTTCTTTTTCTTTTTTTACTCAATCTCTTTCGTTCTGTAAATCATGCATTCAATTCTTGGAGAAATATTCGGTGACGAGCTCGATGAACGTCCCGGCACTCCACGCCTGAGCAAGAGATCCTCGACCTTGCAATTCCTTGGCGCTCGATACCTCGCTAGCATGACCCGCAAACCCAGTCTCGAGGATGTCAGCGCTTGTTGCGCTCATGATACGGAGCACTTCAAAGGAAAAAGACTGTCTCGCAAGACGATGCATGGCAATCGCCGCCAAATTATTGATAAAATACCACGAATCACCACGATGATAACTGCGATCATCAATTCCCGAATATTCAGAGCAAAACAGAGTATGATCAGAAGATAGTGTGGAGATACCACCCCATTTTAGGAATAATCTTTGAGCGTAAGAAGTCAACGCTTTTTTCCAGACCTGCTTCGAGAACAAGCTCGGAGCA
>CAZRUJ010000071.1:0-3250 GCA_964603345.1 uncultured Methanosarcinales archaeon
GCCGCCCTCTCAATTCTTTCGAGTCCGGCTGTGGGCTTTGAACATCTGCGGATTTAAGGGAATCCTTGAGTTACTCGTATAACTCGTAACAATCCCAGGCGCCGCCCTCTCAATTCTTTCGAGTCCGGCTGTGGGCTTTGAACATCTGCGGATTTCAACGAAATAGTTTTAAATAACGGACCGTTACATCTAAAGAGCATGACATTTAAGGTGTACGATCATGGATTTTAAGAAAATCGAGAGTAAGTGGCAAGAGAAGTGGGATGAGGACAAGGTCTTTGAAGTATCTGAAGATTATGCTAAAGAAAAATATTACATTCTTGAAATGTTTCCATATCCTTCAGGCTCCGGCCTTCATATGGGTCACGCGTTCAACTATACCATAGGAGATATTCACGCTCGCAACAAGCTTCTGCGAGGATTCAATGTCTTGCACCCCATGGGATATGATGCTCTTGGTCTCCCTGCCGAAAACGCCGCGGTCAAGGAAGGAAAGCACCCCAAAGAATATACTGACAAGTCCACCAAGAACTATATCAAGCAACAGAAGCGTCTCGGCTTGAGCTATGATTGGAATCGTATGCTAAGCACTGCCGATCCCAAGTATTACAAATGGGACCAGTGGATTTTTCTCAAGATGTTCGAGAAAGGACTCGCATATCAGAAGACGTCTGCTGTCAACTGGTGTCCTAAATGCAGTACCGTCCTTGCTAACGAGCAGGTGGAAGGTGGCAAGTGCTGGCGTCACGAGGATACCTACGTTGAAGTAAAACATCTCAAGCAATGGTTTCTCAAAACAACTGCATACGCAGAAGAATTGTATGATAACATTGACAAGCTTGAGGATTGGCCTGAACGGACCAAAGCGATGCAGAAGAACTGGATCGGCAAGTCCCACGGCACTGAAATCGAGTTCGATATTGATGGTGAAAAATGGCCTGTGTTCACGACTCGACCAGACACTATTTTCGGCGTGACGTTCATGGTTGTCTCGGCCCAGCACGCGCGACTTCTGGAGATCGCCAGCGAGAGTCAGAAAGAGGAAGTCGAGGCGTTCTGGAAACGGCTCCATAGCGTCTCGGAAAAAGAACTTGACGATATGGAAAAGGAAGGAGTGTTCATCGGCACGTATGCCACCAACCCTGCCACCGGCGATAAGGTTCCCATCTACGCCGGCAACTTCGTAGTAGCTGATTACGGCTCCGGCATGGTCATGGCCGTTCCGGCTCACGATCAGCGTGATTTCGAGTTCGCGAAAAAATACGGTATCGAAATCAAGCAAGTCATTGACGGCAAGCTCACTGGCACGAGAGCTTATACTGACATGGGTAAGCTCATGAATTCCGGCAAGTTCAATGGTCTTGATAATAATGAGGCTAAAGAGAAGATCACTGAGTGGTTGGTAGAGCAAGGTATTGCCAAAAAAAAAGTCAACTTCAAGCTTCGTGATTGGGGCATATCAAGGCAGCGATATTGGGGAACACCCATTCCAATCATCCATTGCGATTCATGCGGCGCCGTTCCCGTCCCTGAAAAGGATCTTCCTGTCAAGCTCCCGTTTGATGTCAAGTTCGGAAAAGGCAATCCTCTTGAGACAAACGATGAATTCATCAGCACGACCTGTCCGAAATGCAACTCTCGTGCAAAGAGAGAGACTGATACGATGGATACGTTCGTCAATTCCTCATGGTATTATCTTCGCTATGCCGACCCGCATAATGATAATGCTATTTTTGATCGTGAGAAAGCCAATTACTGGGCTCCTATCAACCAGTATATAGGTGGTGCCGAGCATGCGTGTATGCATCTGATCTATTTCCGTTTCTATACGAAATTCCTTCGCGACATCGGCTTGTTGGAGTTTGACGAGCCCACCCAACGCTTATTCCACCAAGGAATGCTTCATGGCGAAGATGGTAACAAGATGTCAAAAAGCAAGGGAAATGTCAAGACCCCTGAAAGCGTTTCTGAAAAGTATGGTATTGACACCGCTCGTTTTTTCCTCGTCAGCGTCGCCTCTCCGGATAAGGATATCAACTGGAGCGAGGCAGGTATCGAAGGTAGTTTCAAATTCCTCAAGCGTGTCGACACGTACATACAGAATGTCAAGTTCGGCTTATCCTCTGATAAGGTCAAGAGCAAGGTGCAACGTGCCATCCGTGATGTCAGTGAGGATATCGATAAGTTCCGTTATAATCTGGCAACCATCAAAATCAGGGAACTGTTTTCCTCATTCGATGACGAGATCGCCAAAGAGGATCTTGAAAGATTCCTAATCCTCTTAAACCCCTTCTGCCCTCATATCACCGAGGAATGGTGGGAAAAACTCGGTAACGAGCCATACATCAGCACAGCGTCATGGCCAGAATCGAATCCCGATCTCATTGATGATACTGCAGAGTATGTCGAGAAATTCCATGCCAATGTAAAAGCAGATCTTTATAACCTGAAAAGTATCGCTAATATAACCGATCCTGATAAGATAAAACTCATCATCTCGCCACAGTGGAAGTACGACTTTTTTGACACGTTCAAAGAACTTATCGAAAAGACTCGAAATCCTAAGGATATCATTCCCGAGATTATGAAAACAGAGTTGCGAACTCACGGTAAGCAGATCACCAAGCTCATTCCTGCTTGTCTAAAGGATCCGTCAAAGATTCCCAAAGTTCTTCTCGGCCAAGAGAAGGAACGTGAAGCTCTTGAGGAATTGAGCGAGGAACTCAAAAAAGAGTTTGGTGCAGATGTTGTTATCGAGCGTACTGAAGATAGCGTTGAAAGAAAGGCCCAGCAAGCAAGTCCTGGAAAACCCGCAATCATCCTTGAATAAGTAGTATATCAGTAAGGAGAGTGTATGATGACTAAACAAGGAATTATTTTCGATCTTGACGGAACACTCGTTAATTCCATCCCGTTCCATCTTAGAATCCATCGAAAGGTATTGGTCGAATTCAACATCCGTTTCACGAAAGAATTTTTTGAGAGCAAGTGCAACGGATCGAGTCCTGAAGAGTTCTATAAGATATTGTTCAAGTATTATAAAGGTTCAAGCCGAGGCTATAAGACCGCGCTCAAGCGATATCATCACATGAGAAAAACAAGTGATGTTCGCACGATAAAGACGTTCTCGGGAGTGAAGACGATGATGAAACGGCTTCACAATGCTGGCTACAAGATTGCTGTTGCCACCTCATCAACGCATCGTTATGCTAAAATCATTCTCGATGCAAATAACATAAGGCAATATGTC
>CAZRUJ010000072.1:0-3095 GCA_964603345.1 uncultured Methanosarcinales archaeon
CCGAAAAAACCACTCCATCGCGAAGTTATGCTCGTCCCAGTGATATCGACAGAACTGACATTACCTCCTCTGACACTGACCGCAGTCGTCGTCGAGTTCGTCCCTCTCTCACTGGATTCCAGAGTTGTGTTACCGCCGACCGGAAGGGCAATCGAACCCGAAGATAATACCAACAGGAACACCGTTGTAACAACCAATAATCGAAACGAAACATCCATAGCAAACACCCACCCATAATAAAAAAGATAAAAAAAAGAACTGAAAAATTATTGCAGTTCAGCATATAAATTATATGTTGTCGCCGTGTCATCAGCTTCAGTACCATCTTCAGGTACGATCATCTGGTAATCCACAATCGATCCTTTATAGCTTGGCGCACCTCCTTGTTGGACAAGACCTGCAAAGACTATATTGAAAGAATTATCTCTCAACGAATATGTTTTCCAAGTTGCAGTTGTCTCATTATCATAGGTTTGAGCATAATCAGAAGTGAGAGACGGAAAGATACCTGAATCCACAGATTCAGAAGAGCCTGTGAAAGTAGTTGAGTAATTATCACTATCCGCATTACCTATATGAGAATACTCAGCAATCACGTCACTTTCAGTGGCGTCAGTGAGCGTTGTCCAATCAGGTGTGGATTCGGACGCATATACCAATCGGCCTTTTGCAGACCAATCATATAGAACATCTGAATCATCATCACTCAATACAATGTTACCAGAGACATTACCATAGATACCAGACCATCGGTATGTTGACATTGTCGTATTCAAGTCAGTATTATACACATGACCATCGGCGACATCGATTGATTCTGCAGTTACTCCCGGAAATTCTCCTTGATCAGTTTCACTTTCAATATTTGCTCCCTCGGGAAGCGCGGCAAGAGCCAATCCCCCAACAAGGACAAAGGCAAAAGCCATACATATAGACAATAAAATGAATCTCATAAATCCAACACCTCACATCTTTTTTCGAACAATAAACAACAATCCAAACACTAAACCCATCTGCTTTCCAAAAAACAACAATAGACGAGTAATGTGTATACTAGAATATTGCATATTTATAAATATGTGTTTTCTCTTGAAAGTAAACAGAAAGATAACTTCCAACCAATAGTGAATGACCACCGCATAGTAAATCAGTATATTTTACATTCTGCAAACCCGCGCCTTCAAAACATACGTTCTTTTTTCAGAATAGAACATGTTGCTATCAAAACTCTAAACCATTATGCAACGCACTACAAAAACAAACCTTATACAACAACTTACACTAATAATCTCCTGCAAACAGCCATCGACAGGATATCCTAAAGGCAATATTTATAAAATTCAAAGATTGAAAGCAAACAAAGAGGTGAGTTGGGTGGCAACAAGAAAAACGAAAAAGACAACATCTAAATCGAAACATGAAAATCGATCGAAAACGATATCGCTCGAAGAGATTTCTCATACATTACATCGTTTGAAAGGCGAAGTGCAAAAATCGTTCAGGGGAAATGAACAACTCGTTGAACAAGTTATCCTTTCTTTGATAGCAGGATCCCATTTGATTATCAAGACAAACAGAGGAATGGGCCAATCAACTCTCGCCACATCCCTTGCAAGAACGATCGAAGATACCACAATCTCCAGAATATATGCATCAAGACACACATCAGAAGATAATTTGAGAGGAGATATACAGAATGTGGAAGGTAATATGAAGATAAACCACCAAAAAAACCCTTTATTTTGCAATGTTGTCCTTGTAGAACGGCTTTTTGATGCTCCATATCTCATCCCTTGTTTTGAAGAAGGGATGAAAGAAAGGGAAATAACTATCAGGGGCGTTCAATATCCAGTTCCAAAACCATTTTTCGTGATCGCAACCATAGATGAGGACCATCCTCTGGTACAGGACATGCCATGGGATATAACGGAAAATTTCTTGTTCATGACAAGCCTTACATATCCCGATCGCAATAAAGAAAAGGAAATCATCAAAAAACAATCTAAAATAACAGGCAGAAAACCGAGCAGTTCTGTTAAGGAGATCGTTTCACAAGATGCATTCAACCAGATCCAACGACAGCTAGGAAAAGTTTATCTTTCGGATAAGATGACAGCATTCATCATCGATCTCACGGAAGCCACTCGAGGGAATAACCCGTCCATAGAAGGCAACGAATACATAAAAAGAGGAGCGAGTGTCAAGGCAAGCATAGATCTCGCAAGAGCATCGAAAGCAAAGGCGCTGTATGAAGGACGAGATCATGTTCTTCCAGAAGATGTTATCTCGATATTCAAGAACGCTCTTTGCCATAGAATATCCATTAATCACAAAGGAAAAGCAAACGGAATAACTACTGAGAGAGTTATCGACGAGATCATGGAAAAGATCGATGCCATATAAACTCATCCTTAAAAGATGATGATGACAATGGACGAGGACAGTAAAAAGATGCAACAGGATATAAGAGGGATTTCCGAATATTTGATGGATCGCTATGGGATGATAAGAATCATCGAGTTACTCTTCGGTAGAAGTCAGGCTTCACAAACACACCTCATGAGCGATTCGAATAAACTATATTGTATCATTGATTGCTCTACAAGCATGACTGATACTGTTGAAGGCGATAATAAATTCTCGAGAAGTTTGATGTTGAGTCTTATCATCGAAAGAATCGCGAGAAAGAGCGGATTGACGATGGATTTTGCATGCATTACAGATGAATCTCAACATAAAGTATCAGGATCTAATCTGACAAGCATGCTAAAGCATATCAGGTCAAGGGAAGGTATTTTCAGTATTAGTTGGAGTACGATAAGTGAACATATTGAGAAGGAAGTCAGACCAGACATTCCCATCATAATAATTTCTGATTTCATGTTCGATCCGACTGCGAGGATTGTGGCAGAGGTTACCGCAACAGGTAGGACGGTGAACGGATTACAAGTTCTCGATGACATTGACAAGAACATCCCTGAAAGAATAGATCGTATCATTATCAAAAGTCCTGAAAGCGAGAACACAACGAGAGTGAAGATCAAAAAATCAAAATGGAAATATAAGTTGCTGACAAAAGAATATAACCAGTATCT
>CAZRUJ010000073.1:0-3050 GCA_964603345.1 uncultured Methanosarcinales archaeon
CCTAAAAAGAGCATGACAGGAACGATGGTGAAAATCATGGACTTGAACGAATTTTTCATATAATCGCCGTTAAGCTTCATCATCTCTTTCTGGAGCTTCATAGCCTTATCAGGATCATCCTTGACTTTAGAGATCTTCTTACGATAACGTTTCATAGAACTCTTTAAGGATTTCATCTTCTGCTGATCAGTAGCATATCGATAGATAAGCGTTGTCAGAAAAGCAACAAACAGACTGATAATTATCATAGAGAGCAACGGACCAAAAGCATTTAGGATCGGATTGAGCAGAGGATCAAAAATCGTCGAGGTATATACCATATTATTCACCAATTAAAAATTATAGTTAAAAAAAATCATTTTCCCATGAATTTCCTCATCATAGGATTCATATCTTCCATATGTTGCTTGGCGATCTCTTCATAAAGCTTGTAGATAATCATAACTGTCAAAAGCAACCCTGTACCACTACCGAAAGCACCAGTCATATCGGCGACTGAAGCCAGAAGACCTATAAAGATACCGCCCATAATGGTAAGGGGGTATATATAACGCTTCAGCAATCGTTCAAGAACACGAACATCTTTTCTGAAACCCGGAACCTGAAGCCCGGAAGACATCATCTGTTTTGCCTGGCTTCGCGGATCGAGACCTGCAGTCTGCATCCAGAACCAACTGAACAGGACTGCAGCCCCTATGAAAAACAACACATATGTCAAGCTCTGAATATAAATCTCTGTTGGAACATTGAATACACCATATTGAACTATATTCTGAAGCAAATCAGTATTGGAGAGATAAGGAACAATGTTCATCAAAACACCACCCCCGTCCTTGCTAAAGAGATTTGCGAAAAGACGAAGGTTAGCGACGAGCGCAGAAACGAGAATGACAGGGATGACACTTGTATAAATAAAATTTAAAGGCCAACGCACACCATGACCTCGAATCCTTCCGAAAGAAAGAGGAATCTCGACTTTCATGGCTTGAGCATAGACGACCACAGCAAATACAGTCAATGTAGCGATGATAGCTCCAATTGCAATCCCTGCATCAGCAAGATTTCCTGTGGATATCGCCCTGAAAAATTCCCATATCGCGCCAACGTAAGCATCAGGATTGTTTTGAGGATTGAGAAAACTGAACAGGCGTATGAATATCTCTTGCGAAACGCCTGCTGCGATAAAAAGAGATACACCACTACCAAAGCCCCACTTGTTGATGATATCGTCCATGAACACAATAATAACACCACCTATCATAATCTGGAAGATAAGCACCCAATCGGAGATGCCGGGCATGGAAGTCAAACCACCCATCATAACGTAAATAATCGCTTCAATCAGGATAAATGCATAGGTGAGGATCTTCTGGGTTCCCTGAAAAAGATTCTTCCCATCGACTGTCGAAGTATCGATATTGATCATACCCGAACCTTTGAGAAGCTGCAAGACAATAGAGGCCGTAACGATAGGACCTATACCGAGAGTTATTATCGATCCAAAACTCGCCCCGAGCACGACAGACATGAATTCGAAATCAAATACAGTCTCATCAAGTCCGAACAAAGGAATAGAACGGAGCATAAAAAAGAGAACAAGAATCACCCCTGTCCATATAAGCTTTTTTTTGAAAGAAAGATGCTTTTCAGACGGGCCTTTTACTTCAGGCAGATACTGTAAAAAATTCTTGTAGGAACCCATTAACATCACACACAATTTTCATATATCAATTAAACACGATTAAGAGTACAAAAAAAGTATAAAAAACTTCCCATTGTATCAAAGGAATCATTCGCTTGATACAGACGCTTCGTTATCCGAAGCGACGGACACGGAACCACCTTTCTCCTCAATCTTGCGAACAGCGTTCTGGCTAGCGTTCTTGACACTGATATCAAATACAAAAAGAGGATATCCTGTCCCAAGGAGTTTGTTAACACCGACTCTGGAAAGGTCAATCTTGTATGTCTCGCCTTCTTTAGAAGCGATCCCAGAAGAGACCATCCGTTCGATATCAGCGTTCAGTTTTGCAATAGTCACCGTCTTGACATCCTTTCTTTTAGGATTGAAAAAACCATGTTTACCAAACAACTTTTTATTCTTCCAAAATCGAGGTTTTTTCGCATCCCCACGCTTACCTGATCCTGCCGCTCCACGGCCACCGCGATGACCCGCACCACGACGTTTCTTTTTTTCACCGTGTCCTGAAGTCCAGGATCCTCGATGACGACTGTTTTTCTTTCTGTGATTGGTAACCATTTTCACTAAACCTCATATCAGACCATTCTTTTGATCAGATCATTGATCTTATCGCCACGATCACCGAGAGCGCCACCATTACCAAATGCAACCTTGATACCTTTTCGCTCGTAACCGCCTTTAGGCGGAGCGAGAAAGAACAGATTATCTTTAGTGGAATGAGATGTCGCTTTCTCCTTAAGAAGCGAGAGTGTCTCATTAGATACCTCGCCATACGTGATGACGTTCTGCAACTTCTTCAACTTACCACGCATCCCAGGAGTATCATCAACAATCGTACAAACATGTTTCTTACCCAGATTGATCGTATCAAGGGATGTAATAATATCATACTTGAGATCGGAACGACCCCTTATTAGTATTGCAGCCAACTTACTCATTGGAAACACCCCCTTTAACATTTGAAGAATTAGACAATTCAACGCTTTCAGCACCTCGTGAAATAGCATCATCACCTTCAAGAGAGTGACAGCCATCGATGATCGCGAGATTTTTCACATGATCCTCATGGACACTCATCGAAGATAATTTCTTCAGTGCATTGATGGTCGCCTTGATGACGTTGATCTTGTTTTTCTTCTGTCCAAAGCTTTTAGCCCAGACGTTCTTTATGCCGGCAAGGGCAAGTATTTTTCCAACTTCAGGATCACAAACAAGACCTTTACCTTTGGGTGCAGGCATTAGCTTAATAGAATATGAACCTGACTCTCCGATGACAGAGAAAGGGATGGAGTGCGGTTCTTTACTGACATCCTCCCAAGATCCAGTACCACGACGTATCATGATAAGA
>CAZRUJ010000074.1:0-2787 GCA_964603345.1 uncultured Methanosarcinales archaeon
ATGGGAGACGATCAAGGAAGCGTTCAACGCAGCATACCTTCACGAGCAATACATCACCAGAGAGATCCACAGGATCATGGATATGGCAAGAAACGAAAAGGATTTCGCGACAGTGACGTTTCTCCAATGGTTCGTTACAGAACAAGTGGAAGAGGAGAAGTCAGTCAAAGAGATTCTTGACAAAATAGAATTCCTCGGCGACAACACGCAAGGAATCCTCATGCTCGATAAGGAACTCAAAGAACGAGAATGAAATTTTCCAATAAGAATTTATTCTTGCAAGAAGGTTAATTTCCCAACAAGTTCGTTGAAAAGGAATTTTCTTTTTTCTTGTGTCAGTGAAAAAAGTTTCTTTTCCACCATGCTCGACGTTATCGTGAAAACATAATTAATTTTAATCACACTATCCTTGAGATAACCTTCTTTCTTAAGCAAAGGTATTCCTTCCATGGAAGTGTTGCTTGTAACTCCTGCAACGACAATATTATCATACTCTTTGAAAAGAATCACTGCAGGCCGTTTTTTAATTTCAAATGTGTCCGTGAATTGTATATTCGCCAGAACCACATCTCCCGGATCATACATGTTCCCACTTCTCATCTTTCTCATTATCCCATAATTCTTTCATTTTTGGCTGCTGTATCTTATGCAGAAACTCATCGTATTGATTTTTTTTTCTTACTGATTCATACACTTGAGCCATCTCCTTGATTAAATCATTGTATGTCTGCCTCGGATATTTCTTATTTCTTTTTAATTCGTGAAGTAGGCTTTTGTCGATCTGTATCGTGGTGGCCATTATATAACACCTATAGATTGAATATAATTAATTATATTTAAATATTGTGTTTTATACACACTATAGTGTTTTTTCATGTAAGCACATTTCATACGATAAAAAGCACTACTCAATATCATCAAGACACCTAAGAATGAGAACGAAAAGAAAAGAAAAAAGTGAAGCTCACTTATAGCTTCTTATGACAGAACCACCAATCCATGCATGTGAGGCCGGAATCAGTTTTTCGCTCGTTTGCCGTTCTGACATCGGTCGGGGGCGGTATGATTACGCTATCCTTAAGGATGTCATTATTCGGCCAGTTTGCAGGCATGGCAACGCCGTTTTCATCACTGGTCTGCAAGGCCTTGACAATACGGACGATCTCATCCATATTACGACCGAGCTCTTGAGGATAGTAAAGTATCGTCCTGAGATAACTTTTTGGATCGACGATAAAGACAGCCCTAACCGTATTTGAACCTTTTCCAGGATGAACCATACCCAGTTTTGAAGCTACAGCACCGTGATCGGCAATGATAGGGAATTCGATCTCGACATCCATATTCTCCTTTATCCAATCCTTCCATTTAATGTGAGAGAAGACCTGATCGATAGAAAGCCCTATGAGTTTAGTGTTGAGCTTATCGAATTCAGGCTTTTTCTTCTGGAACTCGACAAATTCAGTCGTGCACACAGGAGTGAAGTCCGCAGGATGGCTGAAGAGCACGAACCACGAACCCTCGAAATCTTTCGGGATTGAAAGCTTGCCATGCGTTGTCATGACATCCATTTCAGGAAATGAATCCCCTATAAGCGGTAAATATTCTTGTTCTTCCATTGTATTTTCAAACCTCCATTAAATAGATGATAATCGATAAGAAACGCATTTTTAAAACTTGTGAAATGTAGATGCAATAAAGAGCGTGAGTTCACGACACCAGCTCGTGATCACATTTCAACACATCCCCGACAGTTGTATTCAGAGGAACAGTGTGAAGCGTTATCCCAAGACGTTCGCATTCAGACTTCGCCTTCTGACCGATCCGGGTAACAAGGATTTTCTTAAGGGAGTGAAGTGATGTGAGTTGCTCGATAACGGATTCCGAAGAAGAATCATGATTGAAATCGTTCTCAACCACCTTGAACGATCCTGAATCGTCATCAAAAATCATAAAAAAATCAGCCCTGCCAAAGTGATCGGCAACATGCGCTGTCTCATCAGCTTCCCCGACGACTGGAATACAAAGCCCGTCAACGCTTTCCATTTTCATACAACCACCCTTTTTTTCCTGAATCCACAATACATTTCAATGAAAAAAAAGCACATATTTAATAAAGTATGCTCAAAAAAAGATCAACATCAGCATATTTCTGGACCCCACTTACGAAATCCGGTTTCAAAACATCCAAACCAATCACCGTCAGGCAGGAAATATCACTTCCCCCACGTATAAAGTCTCGGTCTGAAATCAGTCATTCGAGTTTTGCAATCAGAACACAGGAAATCAGAGCACATCTCATTATGTTCTACCGTGATCCTCTTATTGCACAGCGGACATCTGCAGAATTTCCTATGTGCATGAATACCTATCGAGCGAGGACTTGTCGACTCATCTTTTATGAAACGAAGTTCATCTTTCATAGCATATACCCCAGCACATCAAAAGAACAACTCTTTTTCAAAGCGTGCCATTTCACGAGTTTCATCATCGATGAGATTGTTAGTGATCTTCTAGTCAACCCACGCATTGAACAAGGGTTTTTCGGGTTAAATGCTGGAAATATCGACAGGAAGCCAATCAGCAATCTCTTACTCGAACGATCAACAACGAACACTACAAAAAAATAACTATTTAAAAATATGTATATGCAGGCCTTATCCCGAAAGGAAGATAATCATATATTGAATGAACAATAAAACGTGAGTTTGTCCTGAAATCGGAAGAAAAACGTTTTTTCGAAACGTTTTTGGGAGGATAGGGGGAGAAGATAATAAGATGCCAACG
>CAZRUJ010000075.1:0-2696 GCA_964603345.1 uncultured Methanosarcinales archaeon
TATCCAGAAGTACATGTCTCATGTCACGGCAGGTCTGAGGGAAATACTCAAGCTTGATAAAGCGGATGAAGAGCGATCACTGCATAATCTCGAAGCCATCCTGGAGAAAAAACGAGGGGAAATAGATTTGATGGAATTCGATCCGACCAAGAACACTGAATATGATGAATCGTGGGCAAAAATAGGAAAAGAAGATGGCATCTCACAAGATGGAACTGAAAAAGACTCGCGACAGGATACGTCCGAGCAAAAAGAATCGTAAGATGACTTGCGAGAGGAACAGCAAATGGTAATGCATCAGGATATTCAGAAAAAAATCAAAGATATCGCCATGGATGTCTACACATCCATACAACAAGGAAAACCTCCACGACTCGAAACGCCAGTCAGATCGCTCTCGAATGTGAGTTTTGATAAAGCTCAAGGTTTTTTCAGCATCAAGGAGAAGACAAAACAACGGACTCTCACCGCATCGACTGTAAAATCATTCGCCCAAACACTGAGGATGATGGCATTATCCAACCAACTCATAGAAGCAGAGGATACGGCGACGAAACGAGAAGCGTATTATGTTTCGAAAAATTGGGGTGATGCCCGATTCGTTGAACAGACAGAATCAGATAGCACGATGGATGATATCGAAGCGATGTTACGGGTCAATAGGGAACAGATGGGTTTTATCCCGGGAGAACACGGAGGTGCCGTGGCCGGAAAACTCGTTGTCGTGGATGAGGATGCGGTGACTAAACAATCGATAAGGATAGATTGCACTCAGTTCGGATCAGGCGCGTATTCGATCCCCTCATCGGTTGAACACCTCAGTTTCGATACGAAAGCCGAATTTATCCTGGCCATCGAGACGCAAGGTGCATTTGAACGCCTCAACAAGCACAAGTTCTGGAAAGATCATAATTGCATTCTCGTTGCCATGAGCGGAGTCCCGACAAGAGCCTGTCGCCGGTTCATACGAAAATTATCGGATGAAAAGCAAATACCTGTCTATGTGTTCACTGATGGAGATCCCTATGGATACGGGAACATATATAGGACACTGAAAGTGGGGAGCGGAAATGCAGCCCATATCAACGAATACTTCTGCGTTCCGCAAGCAAAATTCATAGGGGTTACGCCCGATGATATTGATACTTTCGATTTGCCGACTCATCCTTTAAAAGATGTAGATATAAAGAAAATAAAGGATATGGTGAAAAACGATCCGTTCATACAGGATCATAAAGAATGGCAGAAAGCATTGCAGAAAATGGCAAAAACCAAAAAGAGGGTTGAGCAACAGGCATTTGCAGCACACGGTCTGAATTATGTCATGAACACTTATCTTCCTGAAAAGATAAAAGATGAGAAAAACTGGCTTCCATGATAGGAGCTGTTCTAAGTTTTGAAAATTATGTTAGATTTTTTTTCTGTATCAGACCTGTATTTATGTTGTTGTTTATGAATTAGAAAAAGAGTGTCAGGGAGGCATGTGGTTCTAAGAGAGAGATGTTTTTCACAGTGTTTTCTTACCTGAACATATGTATTTGACAAAAAGCTTTAAATACTGCTGTGGATAAAGTCTTACTATTGTGTGGAGGTTGACGATGATAGGGCAATTACATTCTCATAAAAAAGGTGATTCTCCGGCAAGCGGAGGTGGAGCTGCGTTGTTGGTATTTATCATAGCTGCTTTGCTTATTCTATATGTTGCTTTTCTACCTGAAGATGATAAAGATGATATTCTCAATGATAATCCTGTGCCAGGTACCCCTCCTTCAAGTTCAGGCGGATATTCGCATCTGCAAGGGACATCAGCGCTCAAGGGAAATCTCGGCAAGATAAGTGCTATCAAGGATGAGACGATTGAGCACCCGCTTAACAGTTTCCGATTGTTTACCTCGAAAGAATCCTCTATTCTTTCAAGAACTCCCCAAACAACGATAAAGAATTCGGCATTCCAGCAAAAGACCCACACTATCGAATTCAATATGAATCCCTCAAAGACGGTAAATATATATCTTTCTTACAATGTCTTATTCGGAGATGGGGAGATGACCGTCTATTTCAACGGAGTTCCTGTCTATGAGCATAAGACTGATTACGGTTCGATATCACCTATCAAATTACCAAAAAACCTCTTCAAGAATGAAAATGTCATCCACCTTGAAGTCTCATCTCCGGGAATGGCGTTCTGGAGTACTAACCTGTACAAGCTCGAAAACGTGGAAGTTATCGCGGAAGTCATGAATAAAAGCGATAATCTGAACAAGCAAATGTTTTATATGTCTGAAGAAGAAATAGAATATTTTGATAAGGCGACCTTGAGTTTCTATCCTGATTGCGATCCTGAAACGGTTGGGCCACTGGATATCCTGCTGAATGAAAAGTCGCTATTTCACGGCATTCCTGACTGTCATATGAAAAATTTCATCAAAGTGCCTGAAAACAGGTTCGAACAAGGAGAAAATAACGTCAGCTTCGTTGCAGAAAGCGGCGAATACATCTTAGATCAGCTTGAAGTGGAAGTTGATCTCGATAATGTCGAACACCCCATCTATTATTTCGATCTTGACGAGGATCTGTTCAGGTTCACCAAAGAAGATAATCCTTATTGTGGAAACATAGATGGTGAATGTCCTGATAACTGCCTGCCATATGAAGATAAGGATTGTTGCTTTGAAGAATCGAACAAGAATTACTGG
>CAZRUJ010000076.1:0-2678 GCA_964603345.1 uncultured Methanosarcinales archaeon
TGTATGCGATCGTGGCACAATGATTATGAAGTCACGAGAGCATGCCAGGAGTACTTTCGTTCTCCGCTGTATGCGATCGTGGCACAATGATTATGAAAAAAGAAAAATTGATAGGGTCGGACCTTTCGCTTATCGTGAACATATCTATATCTTTTTTTAGCTTGAAAAACCCTTGGCTTTACCTATACCATCTCGATCTCTATGTTGAGACCTTCTGGTATTGGGACTCTCATGATGAGTCGTAGTGCTCGTTCGTCCACTCCGATATCTATGAGTCGTTTATGGATTCTCATCTCATACCTTTCCCATGTTGCTTTTCCTTCTCCGTCAGGACTCTTTCGAGTGGTGACTTTGAGTTTTTTTGTTGGGAGCGGTATTGGTCCCTTGAGAACGATGCCTGTTTTTTCAGCTATAGATTTGATATATTCACAGGTCTGGTTTATCTTATCAATGTCTGTGCTTGCTAGTTTTATCCGTGATTTTTGCATTGTTTTCCTACCTGTGTTTTCTTTATGTATATCAAGTCTATAACATTTTTTTATGATGCTATAGTGCTGATTGTGATCTTGTGGAGGTGATTATCATTTTTTGTTGAATAAAAAAAATAAAAAATTGGTGGATTGTTCATCCACTTATTTTTTCTTGACAGTATCTATGCACATTCCTGCCGCGACCGTCTTTCCAGAATCCCTGATCGCGAAGTTCGCCAACTGTGGGATTTCATCCTTCTTCTCAAGGACAAGAGGTGTTGTCGGTTTGATTTTGACAATAGCTGCATCTCCGTTTCGTAGGAAGTCAGGGTTGTCTTCGGGTTGCGGGCTTACTTTTTTTACGAGTTCTGTGAATTGGCATGCAATCTGGCTCGTGTGGATGTGGAATACTGGCGTATATCCTACTGTGATCACGCTTGGATGGTTGAGGATGACGATCTGTCCGGTGAATTCTGTAACAACCGCTGGTGGGTTGTCTGCTTTTCCGATGACATCTCCTCGTGCAAGATCTTTCTTGCCGAATCCTCTTACTGAGATTCCTACATTGTCTCCTGGATATGCTTCTGTATGTTGCTCGTGGTGCATTTCGATTGTCTTGCACTCTCCTGAGACTCCATCTCCTTCACGACCTGGCATTGCTACTACTTTGTCTCCTACTTTGAGCACTCCTGTTTCGATCCTTACGACTGGAACGACTCCGATTCCTGTGATGTTATAGACATCTTGGACCGGCATTCTCATCGGCAGGTCAACAGGTTTTTCTGGTACGTAGAAATTGTCGATCTCTTGATAGAGTGTTTTTCCTTCATACCATGGCATGTTCTCGCTCTTATTGTAGACGTTTTCTCCTTTGAGAGCTACTATTGGGATGAATGGTATCTTGCTCGTATCATATCCTACTTTCTTTAGCAGTGCGGTTACTTCTTCTTTTACTGCGTTGAATCTGTCTTGGGAATGATCTTGCAGATCCATCTTGTTGACTGCGACGATCAGCTGTTGCACTCCTAGTGTTCTTGATAAGAATACGTGTTCTTTGGTCTGCGAGTTGACTCCGTCATTAGCTGCCACGACAAGGACTCCTGCATCCGCTTGTGATGCTCCTGTGATCATGTTCTTGACGAAATCTCTGTGTCCTGGAGCGTCAATAATGGTAAAATTGTATTTTTCGCTCTCGAATTTCTTGTGCGCTAGATCGATGGTTACTCCTCGTTCTTGCTCTTCTTTGAGTCCGTCCATAGCGTATGCGAATTCGAATCCTGCTTTTCCGAGCGATTCTGCTTTTTCACGTAGTTTTCGCAGTTGCTGTTCTGATATGTTTCCGCTATCGAACATCATCCGTCCTACGGTTGTTGACTTTCCATGATCGACATGGCCGATAAATACTAAGTTAATATGTTCTTTTTTGCCTGCCATTTTCTTAACAAACCTCGATTTGTTTTTTTGGTTTCATACCGTACTCACATCGCCGTTCATCCATCCACATTGTGTCTGGTGACGGTCACCTCTCCCTTTCAAGTTATGATGTGAACGTGAGTCTTGCTGTAAAGTGAAGGCACTTTGCAGTCTCCTGCGAGAAAACCATGCCTCTTTATAAAAGTTTTGTCCTTGTGGCTTTGTCCAGACTGCTGCTGCTAGTTCTCTAGCAAACACCAGTTTGCTCTTGCAAGCAGGCATTTTTTGACGAGTTGCAAAAAACCGCTTGGCTTTTCGAGGTTGTATGTGATTAGTTTTCACGCGAATTCTCGCTTTTTCATGACGTGTAGCTTATTTTTTAAGCTTCTGAACCATGATTTCAGGCTGAAATTAACGCTTTCGACAATATTTCGCCGGTGAACCTTCTCATATCCTGAAACACATAGTCTTCTGAAACGACCTTCGGGTCGTTTGACCTTGAAATCTCTGCATGGCAGGATTTTGTCTGCAGGAAAAAATCATGCGCGAGCTTCGAATCGGTATCAACGAGCAGGTCAGCATACTTTTTTATTCCTTTTGGGACAGGGTTATCCTTGTGGCGCTGTCATGAGAATTTCCTGTCGATACATTCCTGCCCATTCAATTGCAACTGATTTGGTGTGACTGGCCTGTTGTCGTATCGACTCTTTGTTTGTAGTGGTAATACAAACTCGACGGGATTGCTTTCTGTTGAGAAGTTTTTATAAATGAGGTGTTGTTCCTGTACTCGTATCA
>CAZRUJ010000077.1:0-2615 GCA_964603345.1 uncultured Methanosarcinales archaeon
TTGCTTTCTGTTGAGAAGTTTTTATAAATGAGGTGTTGTTCCTGTACTCGTATCATGGTTTGTGAAGGTTTTGCTAAGAAGCGTCTTGAGCTCATTGATGAGACCAAACGCGCTGTTGCTGGCTCGTTCTCGTCTGACGTGACTGTCATCCAGCTTCTCACTGTCGTTGACGAGCTCATCTTGCAGACGAATTCCTTATCCAAGCGTCTTCGTGATTGGCATGGTGCTCTTCTTCCCGAAGTAGGTCACGTCGTTTCCGACCATGAGCGTTTCTGCCGTCTTGTCGCTGACAAGTCCTTTGAGGAGCTCAAGGGTGAATTCTGCGGTGAGGTATCGATGGCTGCTTCTGTTCCTGTCATCCAGTACGCTCCTGTCAGGGATTTCGCTTCGTTTATCGTCTCGGTGTACGATCTGAAAGCTGATCTGTTATCCCGTCTCGAATCGGTCCTTTCCGGCATCGCTCCTAATCTGCTTCATTTGTGCGGTGCGTCGATCGCTTCTCGCTTGATCTCTTCTGCCGGTTCTCTTCGAAAACTTGCTTGTTTCCCTTCTTCGACCATCCAATTGCTCGGTGCTGAGAAGGCCTTGTTCCGTCACTTGAAGACCGGCGCTCGTTCTCCCAAGCATGGTTTTATATATTCTCATCCTCTCATCTCTCATGCATCCCGTTCTGACACGGGCAGGGTGTCTCGCGCTCTCGCCGATAAGATTTCGCTGTGTTCCCGTCTCGATTATTTCGGCGGTGAATTCAAGGCGGATTCGTATTATGAGGAGTTGAAGGATCGTTTCTCGCGGGGTGATCGCTGATGGCTCCTGTCAAGAAACTCTCTTCCGGATCGTTATCTCCAGTCGGTAAATTCCCTGGTGTGATGTCTATGGGTAAGGGTCGTCGGCAGAGGTTTTTCGTTCGTTCTCTTGTCTCGACTTCTTTTTTCGGGGAGTTTGTAGTATCTGTTGATGGCACGTTGTATCGTGAGGTCGACCCGTCCCGTAGCAAGCTGTTTGCTGGTATAGCAAAAGGTCTCTCTCAGATAGGTTTCAAGCAGGATTCTTCCGTGTTGTATCTCGGTGCCAGTCACGGCTATACTGTCTCGTTCCTTTCGGGAATGGTTTTGGAGGGTTGTGTGTTCGCGCTTGATTTCGCGCCTCGTGTCGTATCTGATCTCGTGTTCGTTTCCCAACAGCTTTCTAATGTCGCTCCTTTGATGGCTAATGCTAAGATTATCAATTCGTATAAGGGTTCGTTGCCTTCTTCTGGTGTTGACGTGGTGTTCATGGATATCGCCCAGAAGGATCAGGTCGGTATTTTCTTGAAGAATTGCGATAATTTCTTGAAACAAGGCGGTTTCGGCCTTCTTGCCCTGAAGGCTCGAAGTGAGGATGTCACCAAAAATCCCAAGGATGTGTTCCGCGAGGTTAGAAAGCGTCTTGATGAGAAAAAGACTGTTGTCGATTACCGCGAGCTCGCTCCTTTCGAGAATGATCATGCGCTTTTTGTCGTCAAGAATCGTTGATTATAGTGTTTTTGTTTTTTTGAGATGGTCAGATATTTGTTTGTGGTTATTTCTTGCGTTGCGCGTTGTCGTCTTCTTGTAGTGGGTTGTTTGTAAGCAAAACCTTTTTAAACATGGTTTGTCATCACTGATGATGTTGTGTGTTGTGAGGTCATTACTATGAATAATTTATTTAAGATTTTTTTTGTCGTCCTATTGGTTGTGGGTTCTTTATTCGTCTTCTATTCTGCATTTGTAGATGGTGCTGAAACTGATTTTTTGGTGTGTGATGTCGGGATTAATAATGAGGAATTTTGTCCTGGTTCTGGATGGGGTGGTGGTGGAGGTTCATATCCTCTTTCAACCATTCCCATTTGTGGCTCTGGTGAGACTCTTTGTTATTTCGATTTTGATGGTGATGGTTATACTTATGGCGGTAAGTGTGTTGATTCCTCTTCTTGTTCAGGATGTAATTGTCAGGAAGCGTATAAATTAAATCCTTCTTCGAAAGAGGATTGTGATGATGCTGATGCTAATATTCATCCTCATGCTTCTGAAATATGTGATGGTTATGATAATGATTGCGATGGATTGATTGATGAAGATGCTGGTTGTATCTGTATTAAAGGTATGAGCGCTGAAGTGCCTTGCTCAAACAATACCGGGATTTGTTCTGAAGGTAGTAGTATCTGGAAATGCACAGATCCTACTGCTTCTACTGTGGGTGCTGCATGGACTAACACTGTAGCTTGTAATGGTACGATGGCTGAATCTGAGATTTGTGGAGACGATCTTGATAATAACTGTAATGGTCATGTTGATGAGGGTTGTCCTGGATGTAATAGTGATGGTGATTGTTTTTCTGGAAAATCCTGTTGTGATGGTGTTTGCATTGATTTGACTTCAAATGATGAGAATTGCGGTGGTTGTTCTGCTTATGTTCGTTCTAATGATTGTACTTCTTCCGGTCAGATCTGTTGCGATAGCCGTTGCCAGACACCTCCTATGTGTTATATCGATCGTGATGGTGATGGTTATGGTGATCCTTCAACCTCTCCTCGCCTTGGTGGCTGTGGTGGTTGTGATATTGGTTATGTTGCTAATGATGATGATTGTGATGAT
>CAZRUJ010000078.1:0-2532 GCA_964603345.1 uncultured Methanosarcinales archaeon
ATGATTTCAATCTGACGTACACGGACATGAAGACAGAGGCGCAGTATGTGATCGAGCCGGAGGTGAATCTGGTCGGGACAGTTGCAGAGGGGGCAGAGCTGCATACGGGGCAGCAGGAGTGTTATCAATTAGATGACGGGAATTATGGAGAAGACCCTATTGCCTGCTCAGTATCTAATGCGGGTGGTGAAGCAGTCTATGATGGCACAGCCAAATCTTTTACGGACATGGGAGATAATGTCATCCGTGACGACCATACCGGTTTGTATTGGACGACAAACGAAACAGATGATAAAACACGAGCGGAAGCAATGGAGTATTGTGATGGTTTGGTGCAAGGAGGTTCTATCAATTGGCGATTGCCTGACATCGTAGAGCTCACCACTGTCATGAACAGCGGTACGACGGGCAATCCCACACCAAATGGAGAATGGGAGAGTGGGCAGTATTGGTCATCTACTTCAAAAAGCGATCTCTACGACATAAGTGTCTATGATGGGTTTTTCTTTGGTAGCAATCCACCTTTCCATTTTCTTTTGCTAAACGCTGTCTGTGTCCAAGGATCGACAACAGGTATCACGCTCTCAGATGGCGCGAAATCGTTTGTCGATGTCGGCGATGGGACTGTTGTTGATACTGATACGGGCATTATCTGGACAAAGGCCGCTAACTACACGAGTTCGAATTATTGGAATAATTCGGTAACTTATTGCGACACATTGGAGACTGGAGGGTACACGGATTGGCGTTTGCCCACGGCAAGCGAAGGGGCAACATTGATAGATTATGCTGATGATGATTACAAAAACGACGCATTTGACTGGAGTGTAAATAATCGTTACTGGACAGGAACGACTTTTCCATCGGATACTGACAAAGCCTACTTCGTTCATATGGACAATGGCTACGTCAACGGCGGCAGTAAGGACAATGCTTACTCCGTCCGGTGTGTCCGTGACCATTAATGAGTAGTGAGCTAAGCGAACCAAATCACCACTCGTCCAGCGGACGAGTGTAAGCATAGTCACAGCAGACGCCCCAGCGGGGCGGCTGTGCACAGAAATCGGAGATTTCTGGCATGCCGAAAATCTTTGATTTTCGAGCACCTAAGTGAGGAGCCTTTGAGGCGACGAACAAGCGAGCCGCTTTGAGCGGCGAGCAAAGAGCAAGAAAGAACATCGTGAAATATAATAGTCTCGTTCTCTACAATTGACCAAAACATACGGTCTATTCATAATAAAATAGTTCCTGCTATAAAGACATAATTTAAGATTATTTCCTTTTTTGTAGCGAAATATTTATAAGTGTATTCTACTTGTAATAAGCTCATGTATGATAAAGAAAAATTAGCGCGATATTTCGCTGATACTAAGGAACTTTCAAAAGAGTATGTCCAACGTGACTTGCAACTTCCTTCTTCTAAGAATATCATATCCCTGATAGGTGCGCGAAGGACGGGGAAGACCTATCTTTTCTATCAAAAGATAGCATTATTACCGGAGCAACAAGTCATTCTTCTTGAATTCGAAAATCCCGTTCTCTCAAAGATTTCTGTCGATGAGTTCAGTGATCTCATTGCAGATTATGTATCGCTCTATAAAGAATCTTATAATAAGAAACTCTATATTTTCATTGACGAACCCCAAGTCATCGATGATTGGGAGCGAGGAGTTAGATATCTGCACGACACTTTTGATTGTGAATTATTCATAACTGGTTCATCATCAAAGCTACTGAGTAAAGAAATAGCTACTTCGTTGCGAGGAAGAAGCATCTCGATGTACCTCTATCCCCTTTCATTTCCTGAATTCTTGAGATTCAAGAAGCAGGATATCGCCTTTCCCTTAGCCACTAAGAAACAAGGATTTGTCTTGAATCTATTTAGAGAGTACCTGATATATGGTGGTTTCCCACAAGTGGCTTTGGCAGCTTCTGAGTTGGAAAAGAAGCAGATACTCAAAAACTATTATGATCTTGTTATCTTCAAAGATATTGTCGATAGATACAATTTGAAAAATACCTCCTTGGTTCGTTATCTTATTGATTATGTGGTTTCTGCTAATGCCAAACCTATTAGCATTCATAGATTGTTTAACACCTTGCGTTCTCAAGGGATCAAAGTTGGTAAAAACACACTCTATGAATATTATAGCATTCTGGCTGATGTTTTTTTTATCTTGTCTTTGAAAAAATATTCTTCTTCTGTGCGAAAACAAGCTTTGTCTTTTGAAAAACCCTTCCTCATTGATGTGGGATATATGTCATTATTCTCTATTGAGGATTATGGTAAGAGGTTAGAAAATGTTGTATGTGTTGAGTTATATAGGCGACTTGGTGTGGATGGAATGGTGTTTTTTATGTCAGATACTTTTTTTGAATGCGATTTTGTGATCAAAAAAGGAATGAATATTACACAAGCAATCCAGGTATGTTATGATCTTAATGATGAGAATCGCAAGCGAGAGGTTAGTGGTTTGGTCGAAGCGTGTAAAACGCATAAGTTGAAGAAGGGGTTGTTGTTGACCTATGATC
>CAZRUJ010000079.1:0-2477 GCA_964603345.1 uncultured Methanosarcinales archaeon
AGGGGTTCCTGTATCGGTATCGTTGATATGCAGTGTGAAGTTGAGATCGTCACCGTCAGGATCTGTCGCTGACCAGTTGATATCTATTGTCGTGTGGTTGATGTGATCGCCGTCGGGATAGAGAAGCGTTATGGAATCTGGTTGTCTGTTCCAGTTGAGATAGATTTGTCTTGTCGGTGAGTAGCCGATGTTGCCCGAATTATCCTCACATTCGATGTTGTACGTGTGGTTGGCATCATCTTCAAGATTACCTGTATGATTCCTATAATAATTCTCTCCCTGTTCTTCCATGTCATATTTTACCCCTTCGACATTGAGATAACAGTGTTTGACTTCTTCATTGACCGTCGCGTTGACCTCGAAATAGGAGGTTGTCTTATTGCTTTCGTTCGCTGGTGTCGGCGGTTTGAATTCGATGATCGGCGGCATGTTATCTGCTCGTATGGAATAATTGCCAGTAGCATTCACAATAATGGAATCGGCATCTCCAGTGTTGTTGAGAATGTTGTCTTGGAACACAATCCATTCCTTTTCAAAATAATCAAGGCCTGTGATATTGACATCTCCTGACTCGTTTATCGTGAAATTGTACTGTTCATCGCTCCAGATTGCGTCTTTCACGCTACCATTACCTTTCCAGAAATACGGCCTGTCTCCTGTCATCTGCAGTTCCCACTCGTCAGAATCCACACTAACAGGGTATCCTGAAGAGAAGTTGACCTTTGCAGCCTTTGAATATAGCCTTTTCGTGCCAAATATCGTCTCTATAATCTTATCTCCGGCAACTTCGAATGTGATGTTGTTCTCAATCAGCCCTGCTTGCTCAAGATCGATGTCGATTGTCGTGATGTTGTCTGCTATGATGTTCAAGAAAGGATGTTTTGTCACGCTGACTTCTGCAAAGTCGTTTCTCGTGTCGTTCGTATCATATCCTATCGTATTGTTGTTTTCGAGAGTGAGATCGAGATAGTATGTCTTATAATCCCTGTCAAGGATGAAGTTGAAGCTCTCTGGCTCTTCTGGTTTTGTGTGTTGGTCGAACCAGTCAATCAGATGCGATGAGTTGACATCTTCAAGTGTGGAGATACCGGTCATAGTTTCAGTGTCAGCGACTGTTTCGTTGAAATCCAGTGCATGACTCTTATTAACCACCGTATCATCATAGAAGAGCTTGATCGGAAGATTATAGTTCGGCGCGTAGGTGATAGGACTGAAGCGCTGGTACTCGAACGGGCATTCGCTGTAGTTGCAACCCAGTTCTGTCTCGACAAGAGCTTGTTTCTTGCTTTGCTGTGCATATCGTGTCAGGTTGGTGACAGGCCAGTAGGAGGCCATCGCTGCGAAGTCGTTATTGACTGACCCGGTAATTAGCCCAGTATTTTCAAAGGTCGCGAGATAGATTTTATTTGTATCGATATTATAATAATTGCTAATCTCGTTAATAGCATCATCGATATCTTGATATAACCTGTCTTTTGCAATATCCATTCTCGTATGGTTGTCAGGATGTGAAGATAAGCCATAACTTTCCGGCGCGATAAATGTCCAATTATTTGCTGCTGCCTGTTCGTCAAGATCGATCGAGTTGACAAAATCATCTACTGACATGTTAAAAGGATGTAGCGCTATGATAAGAGGCATCTCTCCCACAGAATCAGTATTATCCGGCTTGTCAATAATCGCTCTCGTTTGTTTGTTGTCAAGTGTTCTGGTGTACGTTATTTCCTGGAAGTTCTGCGGAGTGTAATTGTCAAGATCGAATTCCATGAAGATATTGTAGAATGTATTATTAGTAAGGGGATTGTCATCTGTGCTGAAGATGATCTGCTCATCAGTGTATTTTATTTTTGGAGATGCGAGATCATACTGATGATCTCGCGCAATGTAAGTATATATTTCTGCTCCTTCGTTGCTGACGAACGTCGCTTCTTGCCAGTTCTTATCAGAGAAATCGCTTGCATTCATAAATACTGATTCGTTTGTAGATCGGTAGACTTTGTCGAGATGGTTCATGTTCGGTGTCATGTAGAAACGAGGATACTTTTCTTGTTGAGGATATGCTTTGATATGCAGATTATCTTCACTGAAAACATATTCCCAGTTGATGGCTGTCGTGTTGCACTGGAGCATGTTATTTGAGATACTGATGTTTTCCACTGCTAGTTCATCGCTATTTGCATCGGTGAAGTATACTCCGTTATAATCCACTCCTCCCAATACGTCAAAGAATGAGTTGGTAAACCTCAATCCAGTTATCGAACAGTTCTCATCAACATAACTAACATAATTATCTGCAGTGACCTGATAATAATTCGTCATCTTATCTATCGTAATATCAGGTGGTTGTTTAACAAAAGATTTTTCGTTGATATCGAGGTTGTACGTTATCTTGTATGTATAGCCTGGCTCCATGGGATCGCCGCCCGGACCGAGATCGGTTAGTCCCCATAGTTGCACTCCGTTTCGAAAGATCGATG
>CAZRUJ010000080.1:0-2346 GCA_964603345.1 uncultured Methanosarcinales archaeon
TGACTTGGTAAATACTTCCTTGATTATGGAATCGCTGACGATATCCTTGCCGTTCTCGAGTCTGCTCCTGACGAGGTTGATAGCATCATCTGCAGAAAGCTTTTTCAGCTTGATCACGTTCTTGCCTATCTTCTTTTTCAGGCTTGTTGTGATCTTGCTTTCCGAGAATGAATTGTCTTGTAAAAGGACTGCTTTGAAATGTCCTGACTCATAATACTTTTCGATAGCATCGCAATCTTTCTTGTTAAGATTATTCGCTTCATCGACAATGAGGATGACATTCTTCTTCTTTATACCAAGGGCCCTCTTGAAAGCGTTTCCAGCTCCGATGAGCAATTTTTCGTAGTTGAATGCCCTATCCTTTCGGCTCCTGTGCACTCTTGCTACCTTGTATGATCCTGAAAACTCGTTGATGACATATGTTAAGATCGTCGTTTTTCCTTGTCCGTATTCTCCTTCCAGATAGACGATGTCTCCATTCTCCAGTTTCTCGACAATCTTGTCTATCTCATCATCGTAGCCAATTACCTCATCATCGAAGAATCCTGGTTTGATGGTGAATGGATTATACTTGTACCCTACTGTGTGGAACCATAATTTTTTCTTAGCCATGTGATTCACCTGTGATCATTCATTTTTTGCTTGATGACGCGTCCTGATCATCGGTTGTTTCATTCTTCTCTTCTTGTCTGTCTTGTTCGTCGCTTTCCCCTTCTTCAAAAATTGCGTTGCACTCGGGGCATTTCATATCGTTCTCATCGACTATTGCTCCGCAATTGCTGCAGAACATATCCTTTGTCGGATCCCTGTAGTATGATCCCACTTTTAGGATCTTACCATCATCTTTGTAGAGAAGGTCTCTTTTCTCTTTTGATAGCTTGAGTTCGATCTCGATATATTCATTATCATCCTTATCTAGTTTCTCGTTATAATGTTCTGCGCTGATTGTCTCATCTCCTTTTGTATCCATCTTCTCGAAGGCGGACTCCATCCTGACGAACATATCGCCGACACTTTCTGATGTTTCATATATTTTTTTGATGTGTTCCTCATTGATAAGAGGTTCTTCTTCATCCTCTTTTTCATCGAGACGTTCTTTTATGATGGCTTTCATATCATTGTATTCTGGTTTTTCGAGCGTGATGACTCGTCGTCCGATCCTGTTTTTCATACTATTTGAGAATTCGCACGACTCCAAGTCGCTTGTCGTGAATATGATCGATTGCAAATATCCCTGATCGAAATAGTTTTTCAATCGTTCGATATTCACCAGTGAAAGCTCTTCTGCGTTGTCGATCATGAGCATCATCCCTTTCGGTTTTTTTCCCATGATCTTTCCTGAAAATCCGTTTTTATTTCTTAACAGCTCCTCGACATCAAGCGTCTTGTCAAGCTTTCTTGCATTGACATAGATGACCTTTCCCCTGAAATTATCGATGAGCGTTCGGAGGAATTTTGTCTTCCCATTTCCTTTTTTAGCTTCAACAACGACAAGGTTCCCTGCTTGAAGATAATACATTGCATCTTCGAGCTGTTGCCTGGCACCTATCATAGAAGTTCGTTCCTTCATCGGATTGATGAGAAACGGATTTTGATAATATCCTAATTTCTTATACCATTCTTTCATGAACGTCACCGTCGATCTTTGGTTATCGTTCAAGGTTGTTTGCGTGTCTTTGTTTTCAAGACTTCTTGTGCTGTCCTTGAACGTTGAAAATCCTTCTTGAGGTTGGGTTTTCGCTTGGGTCGTTATCGCCATTCTCTTTTCGAAAAGAGCATTCTTTCCCCTGTCCCCGAGACCCGTTTAGGGATCATGCCACACTGATGGTTAACACCATCGCCCTATTTCCAGATCCGATGGTGCATAGCAGTGAGATAAACCGAGTTTATAAAATTTTTGCTTCTGTATAGTAACGTCTCTTTGTGGTTACTTTTCAATGGGTTTACTCTGTGGTCGGGATTGCTGGGGAAATATTGTGTCGTATATAAAAGTTATCTTCCGCAGGTTTTATTGACCCTTCATTTCAGGGCTTCTTCACTGGTCGTGTAGCGTGTGAGGGGGTGTTTTTTTCTCTTTTTTTTTAAGCTAAAGGATGTGTGTTGTTATGTTGTGAATCTTGTCAGTCTCAGGTCCTATCGAACTTCCCTTTTTTCATATCCAGAAGATCTTCAGCGTTGATAAGAGGGATATTTTGGGAAGTCATATCGTCAAGCCCTATGCGTTCGCAGGATGTGTTGACGAACATATTGAGAAATAAGAAATCATTCAAAGAAGAGAAATCGAACGTATCATCTGCCAAAACATACCATGATTTGTCCGGAAATTCTTTTTTGAGAATATCGACG
>CAZRUJ010000081.1:0-2345 GCA_964603345.1 uncultured Methanosarcinales archaeon
TGTCGGCATCTTCTGGCAGTGTCGCCACTTCCGATCCTATGACAAACAATTGATGTTGCATGGCAAGAAGCTCTTGTTTAAGACCTGGTGCTTGGACGCTGGCTCTTGCTATTCCTATTGCCGCATTCAGTTCATCGACAGTACCGCACACTTCAAGCCTGAAGTCTGTCTTATCGATCTGATGTCCGAAAAGAATGTTCGTCTTTCCCTTGTCCCCTATCTTTGTCGTGATGACCAATGGTATCGCACCTTCATCGCCAAAAAACACTATATGCAGTGTTTTTCACGTTTTCACTCACCTGTTTATAGTGTTCACATATATTTTCTTTAAAAGCATTTCGTTACCGTGAACCTTCTCATACACACATCATCTTCTCTGAGTGCAGAAAATATAAAAACTTTTGCGTTTTCTCTTTATCATATAATGGTAGTATCTCTCTCTTCAGTCGATATTTTTTTTCTGTCACGCGAGCTCTCCTTACTTGAAGGTGCCAAGCTCGAGAAGGTTTTCCAGCAGGAGGGTAATCCTGAATTTTTATTTTCCTTTCACGTTCCGACTAAGGGCAAGCATTTCTTGTTTTTGCGACTTCCTGAAACGATAGTGTTGAGCTCGTTCAAGCCTTCCTTTCCCGACACTCCTCCTCACTTCGCTTTCATGCTTCGTAAGCGTTTATCCAATGCTCGTCTCCAGCGCATATCGCAGGTCGGTTTCGAACGTATCATCGAGATGGATTTTTCCACCAAGCACAACAATTTCAAGCTTATCATCGAATTGTTCTCGCCTGGCAATCTCTTGCTCTGTGATGAGGATTATACTATTCGCGAAGTGCTCTCCCATAAGATCTGGAATGAGAATCGAAAGCTCCTTCCTAAAAAGCCATATAATTTTCCTGAAAAACAGCTCGATCCGAGAGCGTTCGATAAGGATTCACTTTCCGATCTTATCCGAAACAGCGATAAGGATAGCATCGTCAAATCTCTTGCCATCGATTGCAGTCTTGGCGGGGTATATGCTGAGCATGTCCTCTCTCGTGCCGGTATTGACAAGACATCCCATCCATCTTCTCTTTCCTTTGATGATATAGCTTCCTTGCTGGATGGTCTTCATTCCTTATTTAAAACACCTCTAGATCCGGTCATTTGTGACGGTCGACCGTATCCGTTCTTGCTTTCGTCGATCTCATCTTCGAATTGCAAAAAAGTCTCTTCTTTTTACGAAGCGATTTCACAAGTCGTCCTTTCCCATCTCGAGCGGGAGGATATCTCTTCACAACAAAAAGAGGCAAAGCGGACCACCTCTCGTTTCGAGAAGATCATCTCCTCACAGCAGGCTCTGCTTTCAGGTTTGCAAAAAGCCGTCGAGGAAAATCAGGCTAAAGGAGAACTTATCTACAAGCATTATGCTGATATCAGCAAGCTCCTCTCGACCATCAAGGAATTACGGACGTCAAAGAGCTGGTCTGAAATCAAGGAGCTTGTCAAGAAAAATCCCACCATCAAGGGTATTGACGAGCATAAAGGTCTTATTCAGCTCGATTTGGATTGATATGCATGCAGTGTCTCTTTGACTGTTTGTTCTATCGTTCTTTCAGGCTCCCATCCGAGTTGTTCTTTTGCTTTCTTATATGAGGAGACTATGAATGCAAGATCTCCTTCTCGCCTCTTGCCTATCTTGTATGGTACTGTTTTCTCACTGACGTTTTCGAATGCCTTGATCAACTCTAGGACGCTATATCCCTTTCCGGTCCCGAGGTTAAGGATGCTTGACGTGTCGATATTTAGTGCTTGTATGTGTGCTTTAATCAGATCGTTTATATTTATATAATCTCTCACGCCACTTCCATCGACCGTATCATAATCATCTCCGAATACTGTTATTTTATCCCGTGCTCCCTGTATCGTTTCCACTATGATGGGAAAGATGTTTTCTGCATTCGGATCGATATAATCGAGACCTGCATCTCCTGCCACGTTGAAATATCTGAGAATGGTATATTTGAGACCGTGGATGGCGCTGTACCATTCGATCATCCGCTCGACAATTCTTTTTGTCTCGCCGTAATAGCTTTTTGGTGCGACTGGATGTGATTCCGTAATCGGTTTATCGCTCCCGTCGCCGTATACTGCCGCTGTCGATGAAAAGATTATTTTATTCACATTGTGACGCACCATCTCGTCAAGCAGGTTTCTGGATCCTGTGATATTATCAGAATACTTAATCGCATCCTTCATTGACTCTCCGACCGCCTTGTACGCTGCAAAGTGCATGACTGCATCAATATCATTCTCATCGAATATTTTTCTGAGTTTTGTCTTATCAGTCAGATCCGCTTTGTAAAACCTCG
>CAZRUJ010000082.1:0-2286 GCA_964603345.1 uncultured Methanosarcinales archaeon
ATTCAGGATTTGCCAGGTATTGGTTCTGCCACTGCAGAAAAGCTTTCCGCAGCGGGTTTTGACAGTTTGATGGCTCTTGCCGTTGCCACTCCGGGGGAGCTTTCTGAAGCTGCTGGAGTCACTGAAGCGGCGGCTCGTAAGATGATACAATCCTCTCGGTCGGAGATGGATATGGGTTTTCAATCAGGTGATGATTTGCTTGAGAAACGAAAAAAAGTCATCAAGATTTCAACAGGAAGCAAGAATTTTGATGAGATGCTTGGTGGAGGATTTGAAACTGGCGGTATAACTGAATGTTTTGGACAATATGGTAGTTCAAAGACTCAGATCGCTCACGCTCTGTGCGTCAGTTGTCAGGTGGATGAGCCGGATGCAGTAGCAGTTTATATTGATACTGAGAACACGTTTCGTCCTGAGCGTATACAGCAATTCGCATCGGGCTTTGGTGTCGATCCTCAACAGGCTCTTCAGCAAGTGAAGGTGGCACGGGCGTTCAACTCCGATCATCAGATGCTTCTCGCCGAAAAAGTCGAGGATCTGGTCAAGCAAGGTAACAAGGTACGTGTCATCGTCGTAGATTCTCTGACGGCACATTTCAGAGCGGAATTCGTTGGGCGGGGAACACTTGCAAACCGGCAGCAGAAACTCAATAAGCATATGCACGTCCTTGCAAAGGTGGCCGATCTCAATAACATCTGTGTCTATGTGACAAATCAGGTCATGGCAAAACCTGACACGTTCTTTGGCGATCCGACTGAAGCTATAGGTGGTAATATCGTCGCTCACAACAGCACCTTCCGTATTTATTTGAGACGCGGTAAGAAAGGGACTCGTGTTGCAAAACTTGTTGACAGTCCTAACCTTCCTGATGCTGAATGTGTCTATGAAGTTAAAGAGGATGGATTGAAGGATGTTTGAGTTACTGCTTTGAGAATTTCTTTTTTTCTTTTTTTTGTATTCTTGTTGTTCTTATCTTTTCAGGGTCTGTCTTTTTTACAATACTGCTTGCTTTTGTTTCATGCCGTTCTTGTCTGGAATCACTGCTTTTATGTTTGCGTACACGGTAGTTTTTTATACAATCGCATCCTTTCAAGTATTTGATTGAACGAACGATGATTTTGCTAAAAAAAGATTTCAAACACGGTCTCATCTCAGCCAAGATATCTTTTGATGATGATCTTTGGTATTTGACACAAATCATTGAAGAAGGCGACGTCGTCTCTTCAAAGACTGAACGGAAAATAAAGATAGGTGATGCTTCGACAGGCAATGCAAAAGTGGTTCGGAAAGTAGTATATCTCTCTGTTACTGTTGAATCCGTATCTCTTTCCGATTCTGGTGACATGCTCCGTGTTAAAGGGGTTGTGGCAGAAGGAACTGAAGACGTGCCTTCGGGCTCATATCACACTCTCAACCTTGCTGTCAATTCTGTATTCAAGCTCTGGAAATCGTCATGGTCTTCATATTTGAAGAAACGTCTCGATGAAGCGGTCAATAACACTGCCGAGAATGTGCTGTTCGTGCTCTTCGATCGTGAAAAGACCTTGTTCTCCATTCTTCGGCAATCAGGTATAGAACATCTTTCTGAATCGAAAAATGATTCTTCTGGAAAGCAATATGCTTCTTCTTCATCAGAAGATCTGTTCAAGAGTATCGTCTCGTCAACCCTCTCGTTTGTCTCTTCCCATAACATCTCCTCAGTAGTTGTCGGTTGTCCTGATTTCTGGAAAGAGTATTTGCAACGGGCTTTTAGTGATTGTGGATTGTCGATGAAACCTGTTTTTATCACTCTGACCACGATTGATCGTTCTATGGTCTCGAAATTGCTTTCAAGACCTGAATTGCATGCTTTGCTCCGTTCGCAGCGATTATCTCGTGAACGGAAATTTCTTGATACTTTTCTTGAAAAGCTTGACAAGCAGATGGTTGTCTATGGTGTAGACGACGTCGAGCAAGCAGCTGCTATAGGTGCGATTTCTGATGTTGGGGTGACTGATGTTTTTATCAGGGAATGTAAGCATGCCGGAACATATGATCGTCTCGATAACATTCTCTCTACAGTGGATTCATCTCAAGGTTCGATTCACCTCATCAAGGGTGAGGAGACTTCAAGGACCATCAATGGTCTTGGCGGAATCGCCGGAATAGTTCGGTGGCAATTAGAATGAGATTTGAACAGGAGATGATATATCTCATCAAAACCAAGCAAGAGCTTTCTTCGCTGGATGATGCCTTTGTTGCTCAAGCCTTGCATCGTATCACGGCATCGAAATCGCTGTCTGTTAT
>CAZRUJ010000083.1:0-2196 GCA_964603345.1 uncultured Methanosarcinales archaeon
TTGAAAGATGGAATTGAAAAAGATCGCATTCTTTACATCAATTTTGAAGATGATCGATTCACTATAAAAAAAGAGGATTTACAACACATAACGGATGCATATTTTGAATTGTACCCTGATAAAAAGACGTTTTATATGTTTCTCGATGAAATTCAGGAAATAGCAGGTTGGGAACAATTCGTACGAAGGGTATATGACTCATTGACAAAAAATATTTTTATTACCGGTTCTTCAGCAAAACTACTAAGCAAAGAGATAGGGACGAGCTTGAGGGGACGGGCAATTACGTATGAATTATATCCTTTTTCATTTCAAGAATATTTAGTATATAAGCATATTGAGAACAAACACGTTTCAACATCACAAATTGCAAAAGTTAAGCATGCATTTAATGAATATTTTGAAAAAGGCGGTTTCCCAGAGTTGTTTTTGCTTGATTCTGAAATGCATCATAAGATATTGCAATCATATTCTTCAGTTATGTTGCTTCGAGATATCATTGAACGATATGAGCTTCGCAATTCCATAGGAGTTCATTCTTTTTTTGAAAAAGCATTACGTGCTTTTGCAAAAGAGCTCTCAATAAAAAAGATATTTGATTCTTTGAAATCCCAAGGGATTTCCTTGACACGAGAATCATTATATGATTATTTACGATATTTTGAGGAGGCATTTGTTGTATTGCCATTAAAGGCATATTCTTCTAAGATTTCTTTTGATCTCAAAAAGATTTATTTGATTGATCATGGTTTTGCGCAATTAAAGAAGTATTTTGTGAGTGAAAATAAAGGAAGAAAATTAGAAAATGTCGTTTTCATTCAATTGAAACGGCAAGGCAAAGAAATCTATTATCATAAGGACAAAAAAGAATGTGATTTTGTGATAAAAAAAGGAATGAATATTACACAAGCAATCCAAGTATGTTATGATCTTAATGATGAGAATCGCAAGCGAGAGGTTGGTGGCTTAGTCGAAGCGTGTAAAACGCATAAGTTGAAGAAGGGGTTGTTGTTGACCTATGATCAAGAAGACTCGTTTGTTAGAGATGGTGTGAAAGTTGAGGTCAAGCCCGTTTGGAAATGGTTGCTTTTGTAATCTTCTCCGATTGTTTTTTATATTACTATTAAACGATAACTGATATGCGACGATCCCAGACGGCAACAGAGTATCTTGTCATCTTGGCAGTAGTCATTGTCATGGGTGTGATTGCTGTCGGTGTCATGGGTGGCATTCCGTCCTTGGGAGGCGGTGCGTCCGAGTCTGCCGCCAAGGCAGAGTTGGCAACCCTTTCTGTGGGGCTTGCTGATTATGCGCAGGACTCGCGAGCAACCACGCTCAAGTTCAAGAACAACAATCCCGGGCAGGTCCGTATCGATGATATGTGGATCGATGGGAAGCGCTGCACTCTGTATCCGTATCAGGCAAAGCTGCGTGGTGGTGAGCAGCGGCGCATCGAGTGCTATGGTGTGGTCGGGCTTGATGAGAATACGCGGTTCGATCATGATTTCAATCTGACGTACACTGATATGAAGACAGAGGCGCAGTATGTGATCGAGCCGGAGGTGAATCTGGTCGGGACTGTTGCTGAAGGGGCAGAGCTGCATACGGGGCAGCAGACATGCTATGACATCTCGCAGAATTATGGTGAGGATGAGATTGATTGCTCTGATCCGAATGCTGGCGGGGATGCGAAGCACGATGGCACAGCAAAATCATTTACTACGCTTTCAGATAATATCATTAAAGATGACCATACGGGATTGATGTGGATTACCAATGAGTCAACGAGTGAGGTTAATGAAGCGACTGCTTTGACTTATTGTGATAGTGTCAATAACGGCGGGCATGATGATTGGCGCTTGCCCAATATTGTAGAACTCACGACAGTGCTTGGCTCTAGCACTGATATGAGTGGAACGAACAATCCTTCGCCCAATGGCGATACATGGGCGCATGATCTCGATGGTGAATACTGGTCGTCGACTGTTGATACAAGCGATGTCAGGTTTGCAATCGATATGTCAAGCGGAACAGATAATCAAGGATATTTTTATATCACTCGAGAAGATTGGGGGGTCAGTGATGCCCGTGTTGTGTGTGTTCGTGGCTCATCCCAAGCAATTGCATTGAATGACGGCGTTGATTCAGCCAAGCGTTTTGTTGCTATCGGAGATGGAACTGTGGTAGACAGAGATA
>CAZRUJ010000084.1:0-2165 GCA_964603345.1 uncultured Methanosarcinales archaeon
GTTTTCCCTTGCTCATGTTATCGACGATGATGACATCGTATCCTTTTGCTATCAGTTCGTGACTTGCCGCACTCCCTATATAGCCTGCCCCTCCTGTGACCAGTATTGTTGCCATGGTATTAATATATCATATTCACTCTTAAATCTTGTTATCATCTCATACCAATCTTTTTAAACAGCTTTATCTTGTTCTCGTACTAGCATGGTTGATCTCACCTCCAGATATCATGGTCTCGGTTGTCAGATATCGCAAGATAAGATTCCTTCGCTTCGCCAGTGCATACGTGTCAATACGCTCAAGATAACATCTGATCGGCTCGTATCGCTCCTTCGTGATCGTGGAGTTGTCATTGAACCTGTTACAGATATTGTTGATGCTTTTTATGCGGATGCTTCATTTTCTTTAGCTTCGACTATTGAGTATCTTAAAGGGTATTTCTACATTCAGGGTGTTGCAAGCCAGCTTCCTGCCTTCGTTCTTCTTGATGGTGGTCGCGATTGCGGTTCTTCCATTCTTGACATGTGCGCTGCACCTGGTTCGAAAACCACTCATCTCGCTTCCTTGACTGGGGATGACATTCCTCTTGTTGCTTGTGATAGCGATGGATCTCGTCTTAAAGCTCTTGAATTCAATCTTGAGCGCATGGGTATTTCCTCTATATCAACATTTCGTAAGGATGCTCGTTTCGTTAATGACCTTGGTCTTTCTTTTGATCGTATCTTGCTTGATGCTCCTTGCTCCGGTAATTATGTTTCCGATCCTTCTTTTTTCTCGAGACGTTCCGTGCTTGATTTCAAGAACCGTGCTCGTTTGCAGAAATCGTTGCTTCATGCAGCTTATGATGTCTTATCTCCCGGCGGTATTCTCGTGTATAGCACGTGCTCTTTGGAGCCTGAGGAAAATGAGCTTGTCATCGACTGGTTTCTTGAAGAATACGATGACATTGATGTTCTTGAGACTGGACTGGCTCGTGGAGATCCAGGTTTGACGGATGTGTTCGGTCGTTCACTTGATAATAGGATTTCTTATGCCAGACGATTCTGGCCTCCTAAAACGGATACTGAAGGGTTTTTTATCGTGAAGCTGAAAAAAGCGTTGGAATGAATAGATCTCTTTCCTTTTTTAGTCCACTTTCCTGCTTACGAATGCTGTGATGAGAAATAATATGATTGGTGCGATAAAGGATGTTGTTATGGCTTTCCCTTCGAATAATATGGCTTGCTTGAGAAGCATTATTTCTGCTTGTAGCGGTGTGATACTTGCAAGTGCTTGTACTGTACCTGGCAGCATATCGACAGGATAGAACATTCCTGAAAGGAATAGTAATGGTAGTGTGAAGATCAGTGAGATAAGCACTGCCACTCCTTCGCTATCCGCGACAAATCCTATGAGCACCCCTATCATTGTATTGACAATACCGATAAAGGCAAGCGCTTTTGCAAGCAGTTCTGTATCGATCGTAAATGATGCTCCAAAAGCCACAAACAATCCAAAAAGCAAGATGAATTGCACTACTGTTACCATTGTGAATACGACTGCTTTCGAGAACACATAGCTTGTCATCGTGCTGATACTCGTTCGTATCCTGTGGAATATTTTGTTGCGTCGTTCATAGATGACTCCTGTGGCTGCTAACATGAGCACGAGAAATAGGTTGAGGATTGTAAATAGCGGGGGTAATCCTAGATCTATCATGGCGAAATCCTTGGTGTGGATTCCTCGTTTCTCGACGTTGATAGGGGATGTGACAAAGGCTGTATCGAGTTGTTCCACTCCTTTGAGCTCGCCGCGTGGGGTATCGAGTTCTTTTCCTATGAGCTCTGATCCTCTCGGTGTCGTTTGTGCGATGACTTCGATTGCGCTATCGAGTTTTTCTCGTGCATTTCCTGCCCGTTCTGATAGTGTGGTTGAGAATGTCCTTATTATCTCCTTTTTGTAAGGCGTAATGGCGTTATCGAACTTCCACTGCGCAAGCGAGCTCAGCGACGGATCGCTGTTATCATAATAGACAATCATATTCGCCTGTTGTAGTGTGTCGAGTTGGTGTGTGAAACCTTCCGATATAACAACGCCGAACACATATTGTTTTGCGGTCACGTTCTGTTTTATGGTGTTTTCGCATCCTTTTTCTGTCACTCTTGTGATATCGAATCCTTCGATACTT
>CAZRUJ010000085.1:0-2024 GCA_964603345.1 uncultured Methanosarcinales archaeon
ATACTAGCAAGCACTATCCCTATAAAAAGTAAGTTCCATTTCATAATACTATAACCTATACATTTCATTACTTAAATATGTTGCGCTGAATGCTTTGAGGACAGTAAATATTTTAAATGTAAACAGATGAGCGTCTACTTGATGAATCAAACTCCGTTAATCGTTCTCGATATAGAGACGACAGGATTATCCCCATATAAGCATCGCATCACAGAAATTGCAGCTGCTAAAGTTCTTAACGGTGAAGTCATCGATACATTCCAGGCGCTTGTCAATCCTGAAGTCCCCATTCCTCGTTTCATCACCCGACTGACAGGAATCACTGACGAGATGGTCTATGACAAGCCCAGAATATCGCAAGTACTCCCTTCACTTCGCAAATTCCTTGCAAATCACCCTATTTTTGCCCATAATGCTAATTTTGATATTAAGTTTCTCAGACATAATTTCAGATATCATGTCGTAATCTCATTGCAAAACAAGGAACTTTTCACTTCAAAACTGGCAAGAAGAGTGCTTAAAGAACTACCTTCAAAAAAACTAGGTTCTCTCTGCCAATATTATGGTATCACGAACAACGCCACTCACAGGGCTTTCGGTGATGTTGAAGTGACTGTGAAAATCCTCAAGAGGATGAGTGAAACATTGCAAAAATCAGGGATCTGCGATTTCGAGCAGGTTGACCGATTCCAATCACTTCCCATACCAAAGGCATCACAACTGATAAGTAACACGAGAAATGTTTAAAAACGGCTCATTCTCTCACCACATATATTATCAACGACAACAATTATATGAGTATTAGCATATTGAGCTCTTCACAGGGCTTTCTTGCGTCGGGAACTTTGTTGACATTCCTCTATTCAGGAATATTCCTTATCTATGCAAATAACCATCGGTCTTGTCGTCAATTCAAGATTATTATTGCATACGAACACATCGATTTGGAAAACGTGATATCCATGGCAGAAATAACTATCATTGGAGCAGGAAGTTTCGGAACAGCGCTTGCTAACGTATTATGTGAATATCATACCATCACGATGTTCGATACTGATAAGAATATCGTTTCGGAAATCAACACCAACTATACCAACAACACATACTTAAAAGATATAAAACTAGCATCAACGGTTAGCGCATCATCAACGATGAAAGCTACGATCGAAAAGGCTGATATCATCATTATTGCAGTGCCATCTCACGCTATAGGAATAGTCACGAAACAGCTGAAAACAAATATGAAAAGGAGCATTCCCATCATTTCAGCGACAAAAGGGCTAACAGCTGGTGGAAAGGTGATGACCGAGACGCTTGAGCGGAATCTTCCTATTCCATCAAGATACGTATTCGCGTTGTCAGGACCGAGCATCGCTTCAGAATTAGCGAAAGGAAAAATGACAGAATTGGTGCTGGGCGGTGATAAAAGGATTGCCAGATCGTTGAAAAGAGAATTATCCACACCAACCCTAGCACTTCGTATCACAAGCGATAAGATAGGAATACAGCTTCTCGGATTCTATAAGAACATCATCGCTATCATGGTAGGAATATGTGAAGGATTGGAACTCGGAACGAATACCACTTCTGCACTTGTCACAAAAGCATACAGAGAACTCTATCGTAGGAACCTGATGCGAATACGACGACATACATTCATAGATTATTCGGGATTGGGAGATCTTCTTGTCACATTGTATTCTCCACAATCAAGGAATCATCGTTTTGGAATCAGGATAGGTCAAGGAACGACAACAAAAAAAGCAAAACAGATTATAGGACAATCAATAGAAGGATTGAATGCAATCGATATACTTTCTCATCTTGAAGATACTGTCCATTTCGACATGCAACTGATCAGGACATTACAGACCATCCTCAAACTGAAGAGAAAAGAGTTAAAAAAAGAAGTTCTTCTGACATATCTGAAGATGTGAAAAAAATAAAGAAAAAAAATAAGCCAGTCACCTAATAAACCTTCATATCTGTCCGTGGCTTGAACGTCACGTTGGTGATGCCCTCCA
>CAZRUJ010000086.1:0-1984 GCA_964603345.1 uncultured Methanosarcinales archaeon
GTCAGAAAGTCTCGTTACAATAAAGCAAGGAGGCTTCAGTCCATATGAAGTATGAAAATCCACCCATTAATGAATTGGTCATCGGTGTCTATTTTAAGGATCCGATCCCTAGATTCAGGGTGGAACATGTTGGGCTTTATTGGTCACGCATAATAGATGACTTTCCTAACTCAACACAAAACATGTCGTCCGGATGTGATGTCAATCCGTTTGAAGGCGAAGTTTTTCCCATGCCTCGCTTCTGGTTTAAATCGGAAGACGATGTGTATCTTATACAAGTTCAGCGAAACGCTTTTTTGTTTAATTGGCGGCGTCGAGAAGAGGATTATCCGCACTATGAGGCTTTAAAGAAAAAATTTGACAAACATTTTTCAATATTTGAATCTTTTTGCAGAGATCAGTTTGATCTTTCTCAGATCGAGATTGAAAAATGCGAGTTGAATTATATAAATACGATTTCTGATGAAGAGTATTTTTCTTCGTTCTCTGATACAAAGAGCGTTATTCCTTCTTTCGAGCCTTTGAGTATTCATTGCTCTGATAAAAAATTAAAGAACTTTAACGTCTCATATATATATTCCGATGATGACAATATGACATTAGTTGTCGTTTTGCAGAGTCGTCGTCACAGGAAAACGGAGAAAGATGCTTTGTATTTTGAGTTGAGGTCACGAGGAGAACTTTCGTCCCCGACGAAAAAAGAGGCTGATTTGTGGTTTGATAATGCTCATGATGTCGTTGGTAAGGCCTTTGCCAACTTGACGAGTGATGATATCCAGCGGCACTATTGGGAACGGAAGGAGGGCTAACATGCTATCGCCAGCTGCTTGCAACCCGGCCCCAAGTGACTTCCCTCCCGCATATCATGAAGAAGCTCCAGAAAGCTCTGCTGCACAGTCTCAGCTCCTCGCCTCTATTCGTTGGCGTGATCCTGATCCTGATTCTTCAAGAGGCTCTACTCTTACGAACTTGACGTTTGAGGAGCCTTATATTGATCCGTACGAACGAAGACAGCAGGAAACTTTTCAGGCACATAAGCAAGCAATCTCTGACGCTAAGGAACGCCTTGATGCCTTAAAAAGAGAGGCGAAAATTGAAGGGCTTTTCATCTCTTCTGATTCAGAGGAAGACCTTCTGTATTTTTTAAGTAACATCTATATTTTCAGGAATCGTCCTATCATTACATTGCTAGATAATGGAAATTTTCGGGCGCACTGGAAAAACAAGGACAAAGAAAGCGTTGGTATCCAGTTCCGTGGAGAAAAACAGGTTCATTATGTATTCTTTGCATGTCGTGCGGGGGGAATGATGGCTCGGTGTTACGGGTCTGATGCCCTTTCGGAAATTAGAAGACTGATAGAAGCAAATAATCTCAGGCACTTGGTGACAGCATGACGGGCTCCGCTGTTCCTGACAAAGATCATATTCTCAGGTATGTTGGGGGTAGACATGTCGATGGGAAGGTGATTACGGGGGGTGGGTTTATCGCTCGGCCGAAGGACAATAATAAGCCTTCTTATAATTGGCTTGAGTGCTTTCCCGGGACTTATCAAGAACAGGTTCAATCAATCCGGAATGTCGCTAGAATAAAATATGGAACTACGGCCAGACTCGCAAAGCTCAATGTCGGGACAGTAAAAAAGTATGTTCGTAAAGAAACACCCGACGATCATGCTATCGAGGTGCTTCACGATCCTCTGGATAAAAAAAATGGGCTACCCGAAGATCCTTCTCATGCGGTGATGACCAACATTCCATGTGAGGATGATCCAAAAGGAGAAATGATTGGTGACCTTATAGTGGATTGCGTATGTGATGTTCTGCCGGCGAAAAAAAAATCGTAGATTCACATATAACAGGAATGTTTTCTCTTTAAATTTCATGTGAAGAGGTGTCTGGCTGAAAGGTCAGAATCGCGGCGGCTCGGCCGCTCGGCCGCAGCGAAATACTGGTATTGTGCGTTGGAAATAAACTATTGGCTCCG
>CAZRUJ010000087.1:0-1932 GCA_964603345.1 uncultured Methanosarcinales archaeon
AAATCGATGCCATTGCTTCAAAAAGAGAAGAGGCTACCGGAGATGTTGAAAAGAGAGTCGTGTCCCAGCTCCTAACGTTGATGGACGGGCTCGAATCCCGAGGAAAAATAATCGTTATAGCAGCAACTAATCGTGTCGATGCAGTGGATCCAGCCCTTCGAAGACCTGGTCGATTCGACAGAGAAATCGAAATAGGCATTCCGGATAGAGACGCAAGAAAAGAGATACTCCAGATTCACACGCGTGGAATGCCAATGGAAGACAACGTTGACTTGGATAATCTTTCCAACAATACACACGGTTACGTCGGAGCGGACCTAGCGTCGCTTGCCCGAGAGGCAGCTATGAACGCCCTAAGAGACATCCTACCGGAGATAGAACTTGACAAGAAGGAAATACCTTCAGAATTGCTAGAAAAGCTGAAGGTATCCAAGGAAAACTTCAGAAAGGCAAGACAACAGGTAGAACCTTCGGCCATGAGAGAGGTCCTTGTACAGGTGCCCGATACGAACTGGAAAGACATCGGGGGACTTGAAGATTCGAAACAGCAGCTGAAGGAATCTGTAGAATGGCCCCTGAAGAATCCCGAAGCTTTTCAACAGGTAGGCATAGAGCCCCCACGAGGAGTGCTTCTTTACGGACCCCCCGGAACGGGCAAAACCATGCTCGCTAGAGCTGTAGCGACCGAAAGCGATGCCAACTTCATTTCGATAAAGGGACCAGAACTACTCTCAAAATGGGTCGGAGAATCCGAAAAGGCGGTAAGAGAAACCTTCAAGAAGGCCCGACAAGCAGCACCCACGGTGATATTCTTTGATGAAATCGATGCACTGGTGCCTAAGCGGGGAATGAGGTCAGCCGGCTCCCAAGTCGGAGAAAGAGTGATAAGCCAATTGCTAACCGAAATAGACGGCCTAGAGGAACTCGAGGACGTAATAGTAATAGGCGCCACAAACAGGCCCGATCTAGTGGACCCCGCGCTGATGAGGCCCGGTAGATTCGATCGAGTAATGATGGTTCCCGCGCCTGACAGGGACGCAAGAGAGGAGATATTTAGAATACACACAAAGGAAATGCCGATCGCAGATGATGTCAACCTAAGCGAACTGGCCGATAGATCCGAGGGTTACAGTGGTGCCGATATTGCAGCGGTCTGTAAGGAAGCAGGAATTCTCGCGCTGAGAGAAGATATTAAATCGAACGAAGTCAAGAAAAAACATTTCGACAACGCCATGAAATCGGTAGGGCCATCGATAACAGACGAAATTACCGACACATATGAAGAATTTAAGAATAAATACGGTAAGGAAATTGGAGAAAAAGCAAAAGAGCAAATGAAAGCGTACTACTAGCTCTAAGGGCTAAAGTTAAACTACAGCAAAAAATAATATCTGTTTAGCTCATTTGCTTACTGGGTGAGTGATTGGTGTGTCTTCTTTTTAAGAGAGGACTTCTCCCAAAATGGTTGGAGACTACGGAGGTCCGTAGTCCAAAACATCCGCCACGAAAAACAAGAAAAATGTCAATTCGATTCTTGTTAATCAAGAGAAAAACCAAACCCTGAAGCTAAACAGATACTTTTTTTATTTATTTTTAAAGTCAGATTTTCATTGAACGTTTATCCCCTTTTACGTCGAACCCTACAATCCAAAGAGGTAAGAATAACATAAGTTAGATATTGGGTATTTAACAGACCCAAAAAGCAAAGAACCGAAAAATACAAACAATCCAACCAAGAGAAGTAAAAAGGAAAGCAAATATAGGGAGGTGAGATTTTCATGAAAGAACCCGAAGTGGATCAGGATGTTTGTCAAGGTCATATGGTGTGCGTTGGTATCGCTCCTGATGTGTTCGAAATAAATGACGCAGGCAAGTCCGAGGTCGTCGATCCGGATGGGGCAGAAGAAGCAACAATTCAACAAGCCATCGATG
>CAZRUJ010000088.1:0-1927 GCA_964603345.1 uncultured Methanosarcinales archaeon
AAATCAGATGGAGCGACAAAATAACTCGAAGACAAAGGCGGAAGCTCCAGCCCAAGATAAGAGAATCCCACAACAATATCGCTTTCCCTTAGAATATCAAGCCTGTAAGAAGAGAGTTCCTTAAGCACAGCTCGTTCTAATTCTTCAACACCAACCTTGACAGCAACATCCAAATCAAAAGAGTCAATCTCATACATATTAGTATACTAATAAATATACTAGTATTTATATTTTTCGGTCAAAATAGCTTCTGATCGAATAAAAACAGGAAAAAACAAGGTCGTATAACATAATGAGAGCAACAAAAACCTTTTTCAAAACAAGCAAGGGCAAAAAATTATATGAAATAAAACAAAACATCCCAGAAAGAGCGATTCATTCATGAGCATACCAGAACACAGGCGTATCACCATCCCACCGATCAAGACGTGCAAAAGCGAAACGCTCGAATTGAACAATGTCACCTTCGGAAAGTTCTTTAACATTAGGATCACAGGTGAGATCAATCATCTTCGTATCAGACATCATGAGTTTCGCAGGGACTTCATCGCCCGAAAGAGGTACGAAGTGAATGAGCCCGCAAACACCTCCCATCGCAGTATACTCCTCATAAGAATCGCTGAGAAAGTCGAATGTCCTCGCGCCTATTTTTCTCACATTCATGCTATCGATAAAGCGGACGATACCACCTACAGGGATGTTATCGAGATCGGCCTTTTCAATAGCGTAGTCGTCAGTTACAGGCACTTTCCTCTCATGCGCATCCTCATTAGGATTATAGCGGAGGTAAAAATCCTTAATATTATCAGGAATACCGTTTACAGTGATAGTGACTGGCTCTTTGATAGCGGCGTAGCGCTTGGCAGACTTGTCAAGCAAGTTCCTGTTGATTGAGGCGATGATGCCGAAATCAAGGTTGGTCTGTGTTTTTGAAAGACCTATCTGTTTGACGAGTTCGATAAAGGATTCACGCAGGATGCCGCGACGGCGCAAGGCACGAAGGGTGACAAGACGAGGATCATCCCAACCGATAAAGTCACCGGTTTCGATAAGAGCGCGGATTTCTCGTCCTTGTGTCGTGGCACCGACGATGTTATAACGACCGTAATGCACATAATTTATTTCAGGAAAATCAAAGAGCCGGGCGATGTAATTCTGCAATTCGATACGCTGATCGAACTCGTTGCTACGAAGCACGTGCGTGACCCCGCACAATCCTTCTTCAATAGCACACTCAAAGTCATACATCGGCCAGACCTTATACTGGGTGCCTTTCTTGTAATGAGGAGTGTAGGAGAGGCGATAGATGACAGGATCGCGCATGACAGCATTCTTGTGCTGCATGTCGATTTTCAGGCGCAGGACGTGACTGCCTTCCTCAAGCTCGCCGTATTTCATCTTGGACCATAGCTCGTCATTCTGCTTGACTGATTGGTTACGGTGCGGACAGTCAGCCATCTCGCGACGACCCTTAGCGATATCTGATTGTTCGCACGAGCAGACATACGCATCGCCACTGTCGATGAGACGCTGGGCGTAGTCAAGATACTTATCCATATGATCAGAGGCGTAAACAGTAGTATCAGGCTTGAGTTGCATGAAATCAACGATATCTTCAAAGACAGCGTCAACATAGTCCTGCATTGATTTCTCAGGGTTGGTATCATCAAAACGAAGCACGATCTTACCGTCGTATTTCTTACCATAGAGATAGTTGAGAAGAAAACTCATCGCATGACCGAGATGGTTGTACTTGGACGGTTCAGGAGGGATACGAGTGATGACTTTACCAGGTTCAGCGTTCGGAAGGTCAGGGAGCTCTCGCCGCTGTTCTTTACGCTTCTGCTTTTCGGCTTGTTTTTTTTCTTCATATTCGGGATCGAGTTCGAGAAGCCGAGAAACTGTACGGGGAAGTACTTTGAGGAGC
>CAZRUJ010000089.1:0-1905 GCA_964603345.1 uncultured Methanosarcinales archaeon
CCTCCACATAACCTTTACTTCCCCGATAGGTGCAAGAAAATCCTCTATTTTAACACCTAGTTTTTCAGCTAGCACCTTCAATCTTTTCTGAACACGTGTGACAACTTCCTTTGGTGCTTGCTCTCTCATATCCAGTGCCAATCGGCGCTCTTCATCTGTTAATTCGACTAAAAATGAAACATCAATATCGTTTAGCTGCTCACCTACAAAAGCATCGCGCACACCTCCGCCAACGATCACCACGTCCTCCAAATCATTATCTTTTAACCACTGGATAAACATCTGAAGGCGTTCATCCTGAATATCAGTAATATTTAGACGCGAGTATTTCTCTTGATATTTAAGCCTATTTTGAAAGCCTAGAACAATGTTTTGCATGTATACATAAAAAGAATCTTCCTTCTCTGTAGTTCCTTCAAATGAAACACGATTATATCCTGGCCGGCCTGAACCGCTGATTGGAAGAAAATATTCTTCAATACGTCCATGATTATTATAAACATATGCAAGCTTCTTTTGGTTGAGATCAGTCAAAACGTCTCTAGCAACATTCACTAATACAAAAGGATCATGTCTCGTAAAAAGCTCTTTAATGATCTCTCTAACTTTATAATCTGCTACCCAACCAAATGAATTTATGACCGGTTTAATAACCCTTTCCGTACTGGCTTGACTCAAAGCTGTCACTGAATTTTCAAGTAAATCAGAATGAGCTCTTATAAACGCTTCTTCTTCCTCTGATCTTTCTATTCCGTGAAGCAGTGTCTTCTTACGTTTTCCTTCTAAAACTTCCTTTGCTTCATCATCAAACTTCCTTTCTATGCTTTGATAAACTTTAGCCCTAAACGCAAGTAAACTATCAATGGCTTCAGGTATATCAATTCCTTCTAAGAGATATATAGCCGTCTCAATAAAGGCAATATGCTCCCGATCTCGATTATAATCAAAGCTGTCAATAACATTTGTTAAATATTTTATGGCGTCCTGATCTTTTTCACTTATACTTCGACGGAGTTCATCAACATAAGGAATTTGCCATGGAAACAAATGCTCATCACGCCCTTCCTTAATCGTTCTAATCTCTTTTAATACAAATTCCATTTGAGAAGCCTCGACAGCAACGCTTATCATCGCCTCTTTCGTTCTATCTGAAACAAACACATCCTTGTTTTCTTCTCTCAATCGTTCAAAACGTGTTTCCCTGTCGGAAGAATACTTAAAATTATAGGAAATGGCTGATATCCATCGACGCGCGAGTTGGAAGCCTTCATCTCCTGACTTTAAATCTTGGCCAATCTCTTGTACTACTTTGCTATTGAAAATATTCTCCATGATTTGCCGAGCAAGTTCAAAATCACCCAATTCAATCATTTCCCTTAGAATAAAAGGTCTTTCAACAAGCTTTGCTGACTCAATTTTTTTCTCCCAAGCTGAAACATACTTATTGAAAGCTTCTGTATCCCCATTCCGAGCTAAATCTAAACTCGTCACATTTTTAAATGTCTCTAAAAATGTGTCAAAATCGACTTGTTCAAAAAGTTTAACTAAACCCTTTTTCACGAATTTGCTCCTCTTAGCTCGTTCGAGTAATCTATACAATTTTGCTATATGATGATTAATTAAATATACATGGCCATCACGGGGTATATGATGTTTAAGAAATAACGTTAGACTTTCTCCATTGTTGCTCAGTAGAATATCTTCTAATTCTTTATCGCTACCTATTAAGCGTGATACTTTGATAAGTTCTTTAAAAGCAAGGCCTGCGTCATACGGAGAGCCTTCCTGTCTTACAATATTTTGAAGTATTTATAATGCCCCCGGGAAACTGGACCACAAAACAGGGATACATAAGGTATAATATCCTGCAAAAAGGAGGTCCGGGATGGGGATGAGAAAAACACA
>CAZRUJ010000090.1:0-1843 GCA_964603345.1 uncultured Methanosarcinales archaeon
CTTGAGTCGTTCCAGCTCATCTTCCGGGATTCGGGCCATCGTCTCCTCCTCCTGCGGGCACAAAAAAAATGAAAAGTTCATCTTTGTTGACCATTGATATACTTTGGTATACCTTCGGTGTCAAGATGATGACCAAGCGAAGTTTGACCGAAAAGAACGCTCCGCTTAAACCAGTGGTGAGATCGATACACGATCTCCAAGAGGAGCGTGCTTTAATGGGCTTTAGAGATACTTTCGTACGCCTCAGAAAAGAAAGAGGCTGGACTCAGGCCGAGGTCGCAGAGAAGATCAGCATCTCCGTCGGTCAGGTCAAAAAATACGAGAAAGGCGACTCGACTCCCAATCTCAATATCCTCGCCAAAATCGCCACCGTCTTCGGCGTATCAGCTGACGACTTCGTATTCGGCGAAGGGAAAACCATCGCTCAGAGCAAGCTCGACCACGAGCTCCTCAAACGATTCGAAATGCTCGCTGACCTCGACCAAAAGGACCGCGACGCCATCCTCCTCGTCATCGATTCCATCATCGCAAAACACAGACTGAAGGAAGTCATCGGGTGATCCCGCCGTAACCTGGGGACTCGTCTCAATCTTGCTTGGGCAGAAAATCTAGAATCTAGAACTCGATTGCCCTGACCGTCGGTCGACAGATTTTCAAAACAGGCTTCAATAAACGTTACCCACAACAGCAAACGGGTCGCCCAGCCGAGAGACATGAAAACCCTATGTCTTTATGTTTGCCACTCGCTTCATTTTAAACTTTTCCCCTCCATATTCTATAATAACCCCTTCTTCAGTCTTTTTTATAAAATCGATAGATTCAATCTTCCCATTTGGATAAACTAACAATGCCTTCTTTTCGCTAAATCGATATTTGCCACGCTGCCCAGGTGACATATTGGGGTTGCAGACATCGCGTATAAAAAACATGCCATCCTGATAGAACCTAACTTGAAAAGTGCAATCCTTAGCCTTACACACCCCTTCCCCAGTGCATCCTCTTCCAATCATGACCCAAGAACCACGCAGGAAAAAGTCATCACTATTGTGGCCGCAGCCCCCAAAAAGGCACCAAGAAACAACCGTGATAAAAACACCTATCTTCCACATGTAGCAGCCCCTCTTGGATGCTGTTTATTCCTTCTGAATCTGCGTTATCGCAGCGGGCTTACCATAATCATATCCTGCAGTATCTCTCGCGTTTCCCCTCATAAAATCCAAGAAACCTTCAGGGGCTTGCGTGCTTGACAATGGCACCACTCCAGCTTCTTCCAAGGACTCGCGGACTGCGGTTGTGCACTGCTCTCCAACTGGTGGAAGAACACTGTATGTGCCCGGCTGATCGTAACGCTGTTCCCAATATTTCCTAATCCTTTCGGCCTGTTCCTTGGTGACTTTGAATTTAACAGTGTAAACATCCTGCCTAATTTCGTCCTTGATGTAGTCTTCAATCTCTTTCTGATCAACATCATCAAGGCTGGCCAACCTGTAGTAGTCCTTGGCATGATCGTCCCACCAAGGTTTTCCTTCTGTATTCCAGAAGCTACCTTCCTCAGTATTAGGCCCGAAGTCGTAAAACTCTCCATCTATAGCGATGCCGGTATGGCCACCAAGGCCTTTCTGCTCGATTTTGTCCGTACTTCGAGAATGAGGCATCTTTATTGTAACGGTTATCTCTACACCAGGTTCTTTCCTGGCAGCTTCTTCCGCAGCGGCGTCTCGGGTAGCCACCTGCTCGTTAATTATTTCTTTATTTTCTTGGTTGGTAGCTATTGTGCCAGCGAAGCCTGTATCTTCTCCGTCAGGATCCACAAAGCTCAACGGGCTATTTGCCGAGTAAGAAT
>CAZRUJ010000091.1:0-1790 GCA_964603345.1 uncultured Methanosarcinales archaeon
CACCGACAATAATCTAATCCGGACGACTTCTCAGAGCAGTTTTGAGAAGATCAAGATAACCGATATCGCTTTCTGTGCCCGATTCGCGCGTTATCAAGTGTTGCCATATATCGTGCGGCATCGTGACTTCAGGAGTATTCTCTACCGTGTACACTTTCGCCCACGGCCTGATAAACGCAGTCATTGCATTAAGCGTAGTTGTTTTTCCCGAAGCGGTTTCACCGCAGACAAAAACATTCATGCCGTTCTCAAGAGCTAACCACAAGTATGCTGCCAATTCTGCACTCAATGTTCCCCAACTTATGAGTTGAGTGACACTGATGGGTACTTTAGAGAATTTCCTGATCGTAAAACTGGATCCTTCAAGACTGATGTCTCGCCCATATACAAAGTTTGTACGGGACCCGTCCGGCATGATAGCGTCGACAACGCTGTTTCGATCACTCACAAGACGTTCTACACGTTCGGATGTTTCAACGATATATTTATTGAGTTCTTCATCGGTTTCAAAAACAAGGTTTGTATAAACCATCTCATAGACCTTATGGACCGTCGTTATCGCACCCAAACCAGTGCAATGAATATCCTCAAGGAATTCATCATAAAATAAGGGTTGTAATCTTCCAAAGCCAACCCTGTTTCGTATCAAAAAATATTTGATCGTCTCATATTGGCGTTTTGACAATGAGATCTTCCCCTCAGAAAATAATTTATCGATCAATCCGGAGGAACCTGAATCTACCTTCACTACGGAATCAAATAGACGTATGAGAGTATCCGTCAAGTCAGCATTCGGATCCTTTATCGGTTCACGATAAGCCTTGTCGAGTATCTGATCACTTATTTTCTTATAAAGTGATTCATCCTCAGAGGATAATGTCGGTTGAACCACATTATAAAATATTTTACCCCCTTTCTCTTTATGAATATGGATGAAGATAGGATCGCCGACAGGATACATTACATTGATCTTTCCGTCAACAAGATCGTTCTTTGTAGGTTTATCCACCATCATCGGTTCAACGATCTCTTGTTGAGAAAGTTTGTCAAGATATTCTCTCACATGGAAGAATTTCTGTTTGGCCTGGACAATATCATTGGTTTTTTCCCTCGTGTCCACATATCTTTTTTGAACCATAATAATCAAATCCTTGCTTAAGAGCTAATATCAACGACGATTCCAACACCCGATCGCACCTTGAACGGAACTTCAGAATCTACACTCGAGACAGCACCGATCATACGGTGGATTTTGATGAGATTTATACTAACTCCATATTGTTCCTTGACACTCATCTCAATATGACCATCGGCAATGTTACTGAGAATAGAGAATAAATGCACATTGACACTTCCCGATTCAGCGCAAATCACCACTGTTTTACCTTGCGAAGCGTGTTTTTTGAAATGAGAGGCTACTTCATAACATTGCTCATAGGTCATGCTCTCATCAACAAGCACATGATTGAGCATGTCGAAAATAATGACATCGCTTTCGAGAAGCTCTTGAGAGTAGAAGAACCGTTGCACGAGATTTTTATCGTCAACAAGCTTTCTGTTTTTTGAAAAGAGCGATACGAATTTCAATCTACCATCAAGAAATTCTTCTTTGATATCATATTTCAATGAATCAGTTTGATTCAAAAATCCTTGCACAGACAATTCAGAGCTTATATAAGATACAATACATCCATTGTAGAGTAGCCCATACATAAATCGCTGGGCCAAGATGGACTTTCCTCTTCCAGGATCTCCTTCAATAAGGATAACACTGCTTCTTGGAAGTCCTC
>CAZRUJ010000092.1:0-1698 GCA_964603345.1 uncultured Methanosarcinales archaeon
CATCAGTGAAAGAAGATAACTGAGGACGAGGTTGTTTTTCTTCATTGTATCCTTTTGAAAAGAAAGAAAATATATAAATGTTTTCATTAAACAGTAGTGTATTTACTATGTGCTGGGTTGTGTTCGAGGGAATGATTTATAAATTGGTGATGAATAGCGCAATAAGCGATGGTAAAGTGTGATATTTGTGGACGGAAAGTGGTTACCACGTTTCTGGGAAAGATTGTGGGGACGATGGTCTATGACACTGCTTCAAAGAAGCGGTATGTCTGCAAAGATTGCCAGCGTGAAAAGACGATGGATGAGATCAAGCAGGAATTACGAAACTAGATATAATATTTTTCATGCCTCCTTGGCTTAGTGGCTAGAGCAGCCGCCTCGTAAGATTGGCAGGACCGGATCATCTGGAAAAACAGCTGATTTCAGAAAGCGGCAGGTCCCGGGTTCAACTCCCGGAGGAGGCTTTTTTCAAATTCTTCGAATTTGAATTTCTTTGAACCCGAATACAATAAATCATGTATAGTCCCGACAGCGAAGAAAAACTTCGTTTTCCTTCTGGGTCGCTCGTGTGACTCGCGACGTTCAACTCCCGGAGGAGGCTTTTCTTCTTCAAAGAAAAGACGACAAGGGAGTTGAACGTAGTTCCCTGAGTTTTACGATGGGTGCTGATAATTTTTTTTGAATTATCTCGCACAACTCCTGGAGGAGGCTTTTCTTCTCTGAAGAAAACGCCCAGAGAACAACACCTTTGTTCTCGCTGGCTTTTTTCTCTTGAATTTGAATTTTCTTGATCCTGACAGCGAAGAAAAACTTCGTTTTCCGTCTGATTTCTACTTTTTCCCCCAACAAAAGCCTTATATATGTTTTTTTGTTATTATTTTATAATGAAAAATAATTTAAATGCGTGTATCTTCTCATTAGTACATGGAATTTCGACCAGAACACTATCCGTTGTTGCAAGCCAGTTATAATGGCTCTTGTTTAGGCTATCGTTTCAGTCTTGAAGCTATATTGTTTGAACTTCCGAAGCCGGATATGGTCTTTATGGGTACTGAAGATTATGCTCGTGAAGCTGCTGATTTCAAAAAAGATTCTGAATTGCTGGTGCAAGAGAAGTCTGAGCTGTTCCCTGATTCGAGAAGTCTTAAAAAACATCTGAACATAGATCCTCAGAAGATGAGTGAGTTCACAGGACTTTGCCCTTATAATATAGTATCATTTCCTAGAACTGTCGGTCTTTTTATCGAACAGCCTGGTGGAGGTGCTGATACGGATAATGCATATCTATCATTCACTTCGTATGAAAACCTTCTTGTTGTTGACAGTGATTCGCTTGTGAAACAGTCAGCTATGACTTCTTTGTTATCTGTTGGATTTGGTGTTCTCAAAAATATTTATGATGCTTACGGAGTTGATTCCTCGCTATTGCCTCGTGTAGAGACTGAACGATCCGGTCTCCGTGCAGACATTCCTATTCCTACAGGCATGGTATATGGTGGACCTGTCTCTGGACGTGGTTCCGTTGATATGATGGTTTCCTATAATGATGCTCGTAGCGACCGGAACAACGAATTTGTCGAAAATTTCATCAACATAACAAATGCTGTTCGAAGATATTTGTTAAAAAAGGATATTTCGTAAGATTTATAATATTTGCCGGATGGATGTTCGCTTATGTGTTCTGTCAAGGGTTGTAGG